>JAUWPO010000004.1 GCA_030611505.1 Chloroflexota bacterium | reverse complement strand
CGGTCCTTTGAATTTGCCGAGATCCTGTGATGCCTTACACCGGTAGCCGTTCTCTTCAACCAGGCTTGCCAGATGTTCCAATGCATTTTGGACGCGTGGGTCACTTCCCAGCCCCATCGCTTGCAAAGAATAGAGTGATGTGGGAGCATCGCATAAAACCCAAGACCAGGCATCCTCGCCTGTTCCTCCGAAGGCTTTGGGGATATTAATTTGAATCTGAAATGCGCCCTCAGGCGATTGGTGAGCCAGCAGCGACTCAATTGCATCAGACATTCCTGGGTCACCAGCTCGCAGTCCAAAGTCGGCCAGGGTGCTGAATTTGTAAATTGGGTGTTTGGCATCGTTGTGGCGCTTGATTGAATATCCTGGCCAAGTCGATGCTTCTGCTATTAGTTCTTTAATTTTGGGGTGAGCCAGCATTGTAGAGCGAACGGCTCCTGCGTCCGGGTCATCCGGGGGTATGCCCAATAAATCAATCATCGTTCGGTAACGTGTCCATGGCTCATCTGATTTCAACAGCCAATGAAGCAAGTCGTTCATTTTCAGCTCCTTTTAGAATAACAAATAGGGGTATGTCATTCCGAACGTTGTGAGGAATCCCTGAAGGGATGGATGTGTTGCTGCCTTTGATGGCACGAAAGAGAGCACTGTGCAGTAAAGATCACTGGGCAGTAAAGATCACTGCTTATCTTATAAAATGTAATTGGTTACAAGTTATTAGAACCATAAGAGGTTGTTAAGTAACTTTCAATTCGCTATTGATGTTCTTCCATGAGTTTTCGAAGTTTCTTCTCGATCTCGTAGTGATAGCTGAGCAGCTTGCCGTTTAGTACGATGTTGTAAACTCCGTACGCGGATGGTGAAAAATCCTGTACTTCTTTACTGTCTTGTAATTCAATAACCTGCGCTGGGATGCCCATGGACTCAGCGATCTTCAAAGTCCTTATTACGTCATCATCGATATAAGGGCATTGGTCGGATCGAACGATTATCAACCCGGACCCATAGTAGGCCAGCCGTTCTTCCCAATTTGCTGGAAATGAGGGCGGCGGTGCATCGTCAAATTTCTTGACCAGCAAATCAAAAGATGGGGGTGCGTGACCCACGACTTCGAAGCCGTTATTAACTAGCAGCTTCTTATCCGCAAGCCAGTTGCCACTGCTGGTCACCATGGCAACGCCGTGTTTATTCGATTTACGAGCATCTTCGAGGCACTCATTGAGCAGACGGGAACCATATCCCTTTTTCTTCCCCCTTCCGACAACCCAAATACAGTGGATCACCAAATAATCATCCGCATTCACGGCTCTCCAGGCAGATTCGCCAGGTATGTACTCAATGAATCCCACAGATCTTCCATTCTCGTAAACAATCTTGATTTTCATGCCTTCTGAGAACCGGTTTTTCAGCCAGGTCAATTTCCGGCTATACCCATCTGCTTTTGGTTTGCTCTTGTAGCAGAAGAATCCCTGTTGGGATACATTCGTTTCGTCGACCTCAATTATTTCAGTTTCGATGGGCATCTTTTCTCCTCTTTCATCGACTAAATGGGTTCGCATATTAGTTTCTTGTATATTCATCTGGCATTCAGCCGGATCTCATTAGCTTGGCTTCGGAATGTTCTTTGGCGATCAGGCGCGCCTTCTCAGCAACCAGCTTGTGACCTATCAGAAACTATTTATCAATATTCAACACCTTTGCTCCCCGTATCTTGCGGGTTTTAAGTTCAAGCAGCGCCTGGTTGGCATCTTGTAAATCGAACTCTTCATATTCGGGTTTAATCGGAATCTTGGATGCCAGGTCTAGAAATTCGATCACGTCATTCCTGGTTACGTTAGCTACACTTTTGATCTCTTTTTCCATCCAAAGTTGGGTTGGGTAATCTAACTTGAGGAGAAATTCCTTGTCGACATCTTCCTTGCGGATGGCGTTGATCACCAATCTTCCGCCCGGTTCCAGATTGTTCAAAGCCTCCACAACCGGCTTCCACACTGGCGTAGTGTCGATGATGACCCTCATTTTTTCTGGTGCTTCTTCTCCGATGTCTCCCGCCCATACAGCTCCCAATTCTTTGGCAAATATTCTTTCCCTTTCCGTTCTCGAAAAGACGAAGACCTTTGAGTTGGGATATTGCTGTTTCACTAGCTTCAAGACGATGTGACTTGAACCCCCAAATCCTGTTAATCCGAGTTTGTCTCCGTCTTTAATGCCGGTTAATCGCAGTGACCGATAGCCAATCGCACCCGCACACAATAAGGGAGCTGCTTCCGAATCAGAAAAGATATCTGGTATGGGATAGGCGAACCTTTGCGAGACAGTCATATACTCACAATAACCGCCGTTGGCATCTCTTCCGGTTGCCTTGAAATGGGAGCACAGGTTCTCATTTCCTGCCAGACAGAATTTGCATTCCCCACATGCGGAATAAATCCACGCAATCCCAACTCTGTCTCCAATTTTATGGATAGTGACGTTTCCACCAATCTCTTTTACATATCCAACAACTTGGTGACCGGGTATAACTGGAAAGTGGGGTGGTGGGGTGCGACCCTCGATTTCATCCAGTTCGGTATGGCAGACACCGCAGGTTGATATTTTTACCAAGATTTCATCGTTACTTGGAACCGGTTGTGGGATATCTGTCATCTCTAAGGGGGTAATGTTTTCATCTAGATTATAGATTTTATTCAAGAGCATTGCTTTCATTATGGTTTACTCCTGTGGATCTCGTATTGTGTATTGAGTATACAAAATAAAGATCATCTTCAACATTCTGGCTCCTATAAAGAATTCTAGCATATTCGGATATGCTAGATTGAGTCTTGATCCCGTGATTTTCTATTGCGTAAATTCTGCTCGATTGGGGGTATTGATCTTTGTGGTCAGTGGACTGTGTTTTTTCATACTCTTATAGACCAACTCAGCCGTATGCACATTTCTATACGACCTGCATGAATCTAATTCTTCAGAGTTGAAAAATGAGTTGCGGGGAGGGATTGAAGATATTCTTAATCTATGGCTAGCTGGTCTTTATCTCTTGACGGCGTTCACGAATAGGTACCAGGAATACTGGGCAGCACGTGTTTTGCACGATCCGTTCGGCAACGCTGCCGATAATCAGGCTATCCATGCCTCCGCGTCCGTGTGTCGCCATCATAATAACATCTACCTTCTCTTTCTGCGCGACAGAGATAATTGTTTGAGCAGGTCGAGAGCCTGTGACAATTACAGTTGTGTTCACGCCTGCTTTCTGGAGATTAGTTGAGACGCCATCAAGGTATTCTTTTGCTTCGGTTTCTGCATGCTTGCGCAGTTCTCGAATCTCATTTACTACAGCACCATACATTTCTGCCTCTGGTACCTGGGGAACCGAGATGAGCAGAACAACGCTTTCAAAGATAACGGACGCTTTCACGTAAGGTAATACTCGCTCGGCGAATTCTGAGCCATCTAAGGTGACCAGTAGCTTCTTGAATTTAGGTACGGCTGGGGTTACTCCTTCTATCGGGTGGACGACCATTATCGGGCAAGTTGCCTGCTGGAGAACCTGGTTTGCTACGCTTCCCAGAAGCAAGCGGGACACCCCCGACCTTCCATGCGAACTGATGACGACCATATCGACGCCGATTTCTTTTACCAACCCGTTAATCGATTCTGCGACTTTACCAGTCCGGATGATGTGATCTACCTCTACCCCTTTTGCTTCGAGAGAATTTTCAATCTTCTGTAAGTAGGCCTCTCTCTCCCCGTTGATTGACAGCCGCTTACCTTTAAATGTAAGGGAGAAATGGATCGATTTTAGAAAACTTTCTTTTTGTTTTACTGTTAATAAAGTTAGACGACCTTCATAGGCAGTGCATAGAGCTTCGGCTGCTGGAAGTGCCTGCTCGGCAAATTCTGAACCATCCAATGGGACCAGAATATGTTTAGGAGCTGTGACCTGACTTTGCCAGCGGTTTGCGGAGGCTGAGTAGGAAGCATCCTGGGTTATCGGGATTAACGGGACGACGATGGGGCCGGCGCTGGTTATCGCGACTGCCTCGTGTGCTTGACCAAAACCAAAACCACCCAACATTGCTTCTTCGAGGCTTCCAAGCTGCTCTGCTACGGGACTGGGTGCTCCAAGCTTGCTCCGATAGTAAGTGAATGCCGCGAAAAGGATGGGGATGAATATGAAATAGGTCCAGGCGCCCTCGAAGAAACGTTCCTGGAATATCACTACTGTTGCAGCGCTAGTGATCGTTGCTGCGGTAATGGTACCAATCAGGGTTAATAAATGAGACGAGGAGTTGCTACGACCCAATTCACGGATCAGCCGTTTCGAGGCCGCCCAACCAGTCATGCTCAAAAGGACGAAAACACCAGCAGCATAAAGCGCCAGGTAAGTTACTTCGTTTGTTCCGGCGAGTAGAAAAATAAATATTACCAATCCCACTTCAAGCCAGACTGGTTTATCGGCTACATCAAACTTATTGCGCTGTCCCAGGTAAGCCGGAATATAATTGCGGTTCGATAATCCTAAAGCGAGGTTCTGCAAACCTTGAGCGCTGGCCGCTGAAGCCGACAGCAGAACTGCGATGCCAATCAAAGTACCCATGTATGCCAGCGGCTGGGGGAGCAAAACGTCCATAGTCTGTGTAAAAACCGATATGTGCGGATCGGTGGGGATCGAGATTGCATAAATTGCAGGACCGACGATAAGCATGGTCACTGCAGTCGTACCCATGATAAGGAGTAAGCTGCCAAAAGCTTTGTTGCTCTTTTCGCGGGGAGTGCCATCATAAGCGGCAACTAGATTGGCGAAGACCTCAATACCGGTCATCACAGCCAGCATACGGGTGAAGCCGCCAAAAGTAAAGTGTAAGTATTCGCCAGAAAATGCACCCAGGTTGATCTTTGGTAAATGAAAACCGAATTTAAAAATCGTCGCCAAGATCATAGCCCAAAGTAGAAGTAGAACACCAGCAGTAGCCGGTCCAAAAGCGCGAGCCGCAGTTTTCGGTCCGCGGTTTACCAGCCAACCGGTGAGGATGCTCAGCGCGATTGCTATGATTGTCCGGTATTGGATTCCAAGGATGGATGTGTTTAATATTGGCAGCCTGTCTGCGAGAAACGTGACCATAGCAGCCATGCTCACCAGGAATGTCAGTGTGTATTCTACAAATGTGATCGCGGCATTTATTTTTACCGCCCAACTGCCAAACTCTTCTTCGCTAAGACCACTCCCGCCGCTACCATCGGTTACCCACAGCATAACCAAGCGGTACATTGCGGAAACCATGGCTACTGTAAACACTACCAGCCATATGGTAGTCCCAAAGGTGATGCTTGCAACCCCTGCAACAACGATTAGTCTTAGGAAAGGACCAAATACATACAGGGGCGATGTTGCCGGATCACCTCCGCCAGCCAGTGCTCCTTCAACAGAATTTGATAACTTATGTGAAACATGTGCCATCTATAAAAATCCTTCATATTGAGTACAAGTTGTCAGATTGACAAGCCTGCCCCAATTTGTTATGTGACAAAAAACACAAGCGCATATTATATCCAATAATCCATTTCCTGCCATACTAATTTATTTTGGTAGTAATTTATATAGATCTTCAGCATAAAATTGCGATATAAAAGACGAGATTAATTATTGCCTCAATTCCCAAAATAAACCTCCAGCGTGAAGATGCTGGAGGAAAAAAACAAGTGTTTTTAATTGGAAAGTTTAAAATCCGAAGCAAACGACGCTATTTTTCCCGCCCGCCGCTTAATTCGTCCTGCAGTTTTTCTAGTTCCTCCCATTGATTTCCGGCAGCCAATTCAGCTTGTTCGGGCCACGTTTTTGGATCTGCAATGGTAATCCCAGCTGTATTCAGGATCTCGTCCAATTTGCTGACATCGGTATCAGTCAATTGTGCGAAACTCGAAATCCCAGCCTCTTGAAGCAAGGAATTGATCTTGGGTCCAATGCCCTCGATGCGTGTTAAATCGTCCATGTGGGCGACCTCTTTCGTATGCTCCTCAGCTACCTGGGTCTCAATTTCAGCTTCTTCGACCTCAGATTGTCTTGTGGATCGAGACAGCAACCACCAAACCAATGCCAATACCAGGATAAATACTATTATCCAAACCCAATCATTGACTCCGAATTGCTGTGCAGTTATTGCGAATTTCAACTGGTTCGCCTCCAGGAAAAAATTTGATGATGCGATCATTTCTTATCTGCTCCTCATTTGAAAGTAATTGAGAATCACAAGTTCATTATAACTCATGCACCGCAAAATTTGATGGTTTGTCCTATTTATCTTTTCCCTCCCTAAATGGGGGCGGCCATTCCAATTCCCTCTTTCTGCCTTTCTTGAAACGGTGATCACATTTCGAATATCCTTCTGCGAGAGTAACCGTCCGTTCTAGACCGTATCCACCGGTTCTGCTTATGGGGTAATCGAGAAAGCAATAAAAATGCAAAAACTCCCCGGCGCCCTGGGAATTGTAAAACTTCTGGGCACCGCACTCGCTGAAATCGTAGCCGTAATCGAAAGCTTCACCATCTCCTTGGACAAATTCATACACCCAATCCCCACTGTATTTACGTTCTTGAGAATCTTGCGCTCTTCTCTTTCGTCGTTCTATGAGTTCTTCTTCGCTGAGCATCCGGGAAGGTGGTATGGGTGGTTCGGGAATCTGACCCCGTAGTAATATGGCGTCGTACAGGATCTTCCCGGCTTCTTCCGCCGATTTTCCGTTTGCTTTCATCCCTTTGTAAAACGCAAGACATTCGGCTGAGGTAATCAGGTGTTCGATCATATGATTTCCGTCACCACCGATATAAGGTATTATGGGGAGAAGTTTTTCGTAAGCCAAGCACGCATCGTTCAATATTACATCTGCATTTTCGTCCCCGTATTGGTGTGCGAGGATGCTTTTCCAGTCCTGGGAGGTGTTATTAAATCGTTCAAGCAGTTCAGATTTCCGTGAAAGGTAGTATTCTGTTCTGTAATTGCCGTTCATCTTTGCCCTTTCCCAACACTACACACTTCAAAAGAGAATTGACTGGTTTCGTTTCTAACCCGCTGTGTATGATCATAATCGTTAGTCGAGATTCAGACCGTATATTTGATCGGGTGTTAGAACATCGGGGAAGCGGGCGCGCAGATTCCGGCGCGCTTCGTCACATAAATGGCAGGCATCGGCATAGTTCTCCTTGTGAGGCAGATCATAGCGTTGTACCAACCCCACCGGGCCATTTTCTAATAACGGTCTGGTGATTGGATGTCCATCTGGTTCATAGCTTTTACAAATTTCTATTAGAGATGTTTGGAATATATTACCCAGCGAGATACCCTGGCATATGTGAATATTTCCAAGTGGATCAACATGCACTCGTCCTGGTTCGCGCAGGTCTTCATATGGGCACTCTGTGAATTGTCTCCAGGGTTCTAAAGTTGCCTGAGATACCAGTTTTTCTGCAGCTCTGCCACGGTACATAATTTTCGACTCTCCTATTGGCAGCTTGCCGACAGCTGGTTCTGCACCTGCTGTTTCTGGTTGGGCAACGCTGATCACACCCAGCGGGATGCCCAATTGCTCAGCCGCTTGAGAGGCGTTTCTTACTTGTTGGCTTGTTTGGTCGCTGTAATGGTAAAGATCGCTGCTTATTGAAATATCTTCAATCAAGGATCTACCGCCAGGGGTGGCGGCAAAAGGACTCAACCATTCGAGGGCGTCTTCCACGCTTGTTCCCCAGTAAGCGTTTGAAACGATGCCTGCTCGAAATCCCATCTGCACGGCTTCCCGCACCCCTTTGACCATGATCGGGTAGTAGAGGAACGGCTCCCCGCCCTCGAAATAAATCCAATCTACAGTGCCCAGCTCTTCAGCCTGACGAAGAATATCCCGAATTACCTTCAAAGTCATAGTTCCACTTTGCCAAGGACTTCCCCAAACAAAACAATGATCACATACGAAATTGCATTGATACGTCAGCAGCAGATGTAATCCAGTGAGTTTCACAGATATCCTCCTTTTGCTAAGCTAATATTATTTGTATATTTTGAAGCGTTGACGTTCAAATAATTGTCTAAAACTCCTCATATGCAGTGAACCGAATTTTATCCGGATCATCTTCAAGAAATGGGGCAAGCACTTCCTGCTCCCAAACCTTCCATTTCTCAGGATAATCTTCTCTGCTAAGAGGCTTACCAACAGATCCCCACAGCATTTCCCAGGCTTCTTTACTCTCGTATATCCAGATTGTCCCGTAGCAATCGCTCTGGGCACCGCGAATACCTCGAACGAAATGATATTTTTCTAGTCCAGGAAACTGTAGAAGACCACGTCGACGTGCTTCCTGGACTGCGTTTTCAAAATCAACCTCCTTCACATCTGTTCGTAGAATATATTCATGCACGCTGATAACTCTGGTCATCGTATCATCCCTGTATTTGTCGAATAATCAACTTGAAATCCATCAGGTCGTAATTTCGCACGCAAGCATGCTCTAATGTATAGTTAGACATGGTCAGATCATTAATCCGGCCAAGTTTGGCGGATTTTTTCAGCGATCGCTCTAGCAGCACATGCCGAATCATCTTGAGCCGTGATACCCCTTCCTACTACAACAGCGTACAGCGGGGCATCCCAACAACATGGGTATGATATCAGTATTAATGCCACCTGCTACGGCGACATCCAATCCGATTGTACATAGTTCCTCAACAGTCTGGCAGGCTTTTTCGTTCCACTCCACTCCTTGGGTGGTCTCCTCATCAATACTGCGGTGATGCAGGACCAGGTTAACGCCAACCTGCATCACTTGCTCCGCTCTGGATAGTGGGTCAGCTACACCAGTCATATAGACCTCAGTGCGTCGGCCTCATTTATGCGCTTCCTTTTGCACTTCACGTATTGTTGCCAATGTCGTGATCCCCTGTGTGGTAACGATATCGGCACCATTATCAAACGCAATTTGGGCCTCATAAGCGCCTACTTCGCTTGATTTCATGTCTGCAAGGATGATTTTAGCCGAATGGGCTTTTTTAGATCGCTCACGATACGAATACCAACGGACTTGATGAGGGGTGTTCCGGCTTCCAAAATATCAACATACGGTGCAGCAAGTTCGGCGAGCTTTATAGCATGTTCTCGTTCCAGAGTGTCGAGGGCGAGTTGAAGCTTTACGGACATTTATAGCAATAGCTCCTTTTAATAATTAAGTTTATCGTAACACAGGTGGTGAGAAAATTTCTGTCCAATAGTCTTTAGTAGTTAGTCAATATTCGGTGGTTTTTCAGGCCCCAAAAAACCGAAAAATGTGTATCCATATGGTATAAAAAATTTTTATATATATTGATGTTCCATGTAACACAACCGTAATTAGGCAGGATATTCGATTTGGAGGAGAGATTCAGGTTGTGGATTTTTAGGGAGATAATTCTGCTTCACCCACAGAACCGCCCTTTGTTCCGGAGCCATTTCTGCGGGAAGCTTTATTTCTGGTCGATGGTGATAGCGGTATTTTTGTCGCCCGCAAACTCTATTGTGTTATCTACTAATTTTGATTGGAGCGTCTGAGCTTGGGAGCAGGGGGCAAGGGAGCGCACATTTTGCTTACTACTTCTGTACGAACTGCTACTCTTGATTGGTCAAAAAAACTCAATTTGCTTGACTTATGAAATGGATAATGGTAAACTCACATACGTGATAAATGATACACATTTGTGATTAAAGGCTTTGGCATTGAATTGGGGAGGCGAATGTAATTTGGGTGTACAAAAAATATCTCGCGAACGATCTGATCTTCTGGCAGACGTGGGGGAGATGTACTACAACCAGGGTCTGAACCAGACCCAGATTGCGGACCAAATTGGGGTTGACCGGTCGATGGTTTCGCGCATGTTATCTGAAGCCAGGAAAAAGAACGTTGTCGAGATTCGCATTAACCGCCCACTTACAAGCGATCGTTTCATGGAAGAAAGTTTAATCAGTCAATTTAATCTTCACCGGGCTTACGTTTTGACTGACAGCAGTGAGGACAACCAGCAGCTTCTCCAACGATTGGGCAGTGCCGGTGCAGCAGTGTTAAAAGAGATGCTTGCTCCTGATATGGTGCTGGGTTTATCCTGGGGTACGGCGGTAAGCGCTGTTGTGGATGCAGTGGAACCTGATGAACCAATACCGCTTCGCATTGTTCAGCTCGTGGGCGCAATGGGGGCTCAAAATCGCGCCTATGATGGTCCAGGGTTGGTGCAACGGATGGGGCAAAAGCTGGGCTGTGAAGGTTACTTCCTGAACGCCCCATTTCTTGTTGATGATCCGGAGATGGCTGAGGCTTTGCTGGAAAATCATAATGTTCGGGAGGCGATTACCCTGGCTCGGCAGTGCGACCTCGCTGTGGTCGGGGTGGGCAGCACGGAGCCTCAATTCTCCAGCTTTTACAAGGCCGGTTATGTGCCGCTAAAGTACCTCTATGATCTGCGCACCGTGGGGATGGTCGGCGATGTGTGCGGTAGGCATTTCGATCTGGAGGGGGAGACGCCGGAGTTGGAATTCCATAAGCGGATTATCACCATTGGAAAGCAGTATTTACGGACGATACCTTATCGTATGGGGGTTGCTGGAGGGATTGGAAAGGTAAAACCGATTTTGGGCGCCTTACGGGCTGGTTATATAAATATACTCATTACAGACAACAACGCGGCTGAACAATTACTTGAAATGACGAGTTAATAATA
Organism: Chloroflexota bacterium; assembly: GCA_030611505.1. GTDB lineage: Bacteria > Chloroflexota > Anaerolineae > Anaerolineales > UBA4823 > JAUWPO01. Next base: position 34,537 of record JAUWPO010000004.1, on the reverse strand, counting down.
GTAAATAATTACGAAGGATAGAGGTAAAAGTTTATGGCAGATAAAACGATACAGGAAATCAAGAAGGATGAACACAATTCAAATGAAGACTTTCACGCTCGGGTAGTACGATTGGGTTTGAGCAACGAAAAAGCGATCGAAATGTATACGATGATGTGCAAAATTCGGCGCTTTGAACGCATGGCTGACCAATTATACGCAGCGGGCAAAGTTCACGGCACAATGCACCTATCCGCGGGACAGGAGGCGGTAGCGGTTGGTCTGGGAACGGCTTTACGACCGGACGATTATTTCCTCAATCACCACCGCGGACACGGTCACTTTATTGCCAAAGGTGCCGACTTGAATCGCATGATGGCAGAATTTCTGGGTAAAGAGGGCGGGTACTGCCGCGGTCGTGGCGGGTCGATGCATATTGCCGATATTGAGGCCAACAACTTGGGTGCAAATGGGATCGTTGGCGGGGGACTATCGTTAGCCGTTGGAGTAGGTCTGGCTCTCCAAATGCAGCAGGCGGAGCAAATAGTTGTGGTCGTATTTGGGGATGGGGCTGCCAATGAGGGTATCTTTCACGAGTCGCTGAATATGGCCGCTTTGTGGAAATTGCCGGTGTTGTTCGTCTGCGAGAACAACCAGTACGGGATGTCGATGCAAGTTAACCGAGCGACGGCAAAACTACCGATAGCCCAACGCGCCAATGGTTATGGAATGGCGTGGCATTACATTGATGGGAACGACCTGCTTCTGGTCTATGAAACCATGCAAGATGCAATTGGTCATGTACGCAGCGGCGAAGGTCCAGTTCTGGTCGAGGCCGAGACGTACCGCTATTTTGGACACTCCAAGAGCGATCGAAATCTGTACCGTACAAAAGAAGAAATTGATGAATGGCGCAAGATTGATCCGATTGACCGATTCCTGGAGCGCCTAGAAGGAGCAGGAATCTTGACCGAAGAGGGCGTTGAAAAAATTACCCTTGATGCTCAGGAAGTGGTTAGCGAAGCGGTGGAATTTGCCGAATCTTCTCCCGAACCTGATGTGGAGACCCTAACGGAGTTTGTATATGCCTGAGATAACATACGCTGAAGCTCTTCGGGCGGCATTACGGGAAGAAATGATCCGGGATGAGCGTGTATTCCTCTTTGGGGAGGACATAGGGCGCTACGGCGGCGCTTTTGGAGTTACATTCGGACTGCTGGATGAATTCGGGGAGCAGCGGGTCAAAGAAACACCCATCTCTGAAGCCGCTATCGTCGGTGCAGCTACTGGAGCGGCGTTAGTCGGAATGCGCCCGGTCGCCGAGATCATGTTCATGGATTTTATCCTACTGACAATGGAGCAGTTAGTGAATCAAGCAGCAAAAGTGCGCTTCATGTTTGGTGGAAAAGCGACCGTACCGATGGTGATCCGCATGGCAGGAGGTTCGGGAACTGGAGCCGCTGCACAGCACTCGCAATCTCTCGAGAGCCTGTTGATACACATACCAGGTATCAAGGTTGTAAATCCCAGCACACCCTATGATGCCAAAGGGTTGCTCACAAGCTCTATCCGCGATCCCAACCCGGTCTGCTTTGTCGAGCACAAGCAGCTCTATAAAACAAAAGGTGAAGTTCCCGAAGGCGAATACACCATCCCGATTGGGGTGGCGGATGTGAAGAGGGAGGGGAGCGATATCACAGTTGTGGCTGGTAATATCATGGTACCGCGCACGATGGCGGCCGCGCAAAAGCTTGCTCAAGAAGGGATCGAAGCTGAAGTTGTTGACCCGCGCACACTGCGTCCTCTCGATGTTGAAACCATAACAAATTCTGTGCGCAAGACGGGCAGGCTCTTAGTCGTTCACGAAGCTTGCCAGACAGGAGGCTGGGCTGGTGAGGTCATTGCTTCTGTTGCAAGCAGCCACGCTTTTGATTATTTAGATGCCCCAATGCGCCGCCTAGCTGGAGCCGATGTACCGATCCCTTATAACCGCAATCTAGAACTGGCAGCCGTACCTCAAGAGCAGGATATCGAAAGAGAAATTCGAAGGATCGTTTCAAACCAATACTAAAAAGTTTATGGAGCTGCGATTTATGCCAACACCATTTATCATGCCGAAATTCGATATGGATCAGGAAACTGCCACGGTTGTTGAATGGCTGAAAAACGATGGGGATCACATTGAATTGGACGAGTCCGTTCTGACGGTTGAAACGGACAAGGTCGCCATCGAAGTCCCAGCCCCTGCAACTGGCACTCTGGCAAGGGTAAGCGTCGGACCTGGGGATATTGTGCCAGTGACAACAGTTATTGCTTATATTCTGGCTGGAGGCGAATCGGAGGATGATCTGCCACCAGAGAGTATTGCGATGACAAAAGAAGCAGTTCCAGCGGAAGAGGCGCCCTCACAAGTCGTTGAAGAGGAAATTCCTGCCAAGGTCCAACCGGAGGGCGCAGAACCCGTGACAGCGTCACCTGTGGCAGCACGCATGGCTCAGTCTCTGGGCATCAACCTGGCAGAAGTTCCTACTAAGGGCGGACGTGTAACGAAGGACGATATAGAAGCATATATCGAAGTGACGCCATCCCTTACTGGACGTGTGAAAATCGCAGCTACTCCGGCGGCTCGCCGGGTGGCGGGCGATTTGGGCGTGGATCTTGCAGTGGTGCATGGAAGCGGCCCATACGGGCGGCTGCAGGCTGATGACGTAAAAGCATTCGCCGAATCAGCCGCACCCGAGGTTCGCCGGGTGGAGCGAACTGCGGAACTGGTTCCGCTTGTAGGAATACGCCGCACGATAGCCGAAAGGATGCAGACCAGCTTCCAGGAAGCCCCCCATATTGCGCTGACAGTTGGGGTTGATGTGACTCAGCTTGAGGTGGTTCGGGCGAGAATGAATGAGCTTGCCACCCAACGTGATGAAAAGAGGGTTTCGATAACGGCTTTGCTGGTTCGCATAGTAGCCTGGGCGTTGACCAGACATCCGTATATCAACGCCTCGTTAATCGAAGAAACGATTTACCTCTGGAATGGTTTCAACATCGGCATTGCTACAGCAATACAGGATGGGCTGATCGTGCCTGTGATCCGTAATGCTGACCGGAAAACCGTGAGTCAAATTAACGCCGAGCTGAAGGACCTCACTCAGCGCGCCAGGGATAGTTCATTAACTCTGGACGAAGTCAAAGGTGCAACGTTTACCATCTCAAACTTAGGTATGTTCGGGATCAACCAGTTCAGAGCCGTGATCAACCCACCGGAGAGCGCTCTGCTCGCGGTAGGCAACGTGGTACGCACGCCGGTTGTGATCAATGAGCAAGACGAAATCGCTGTCCGACCGATGATGGCTATGACCCTGTCAGCAGATCATAGAGTGATTGACGGTGTTACAGCAGCCAAATTCCTGGCAGATTTGGTTGGGGCAATTGAAACGCCGGACTTACTTCTATACTAGAGAATAAAAGGTATAAGATTTTAAAAATGGCGAACAAAATAGGAGATCCTCTAGCCACACCGCTTTTGCTCGGTTTGGGTCTGGATGAGTTCAGTATGGCGCCGACCTCAATTCCGGTGGTGAAGCAAGTTATTCGCAATCTGGAGCTGAAGAAATGGGGGGAAATCGCTCGGGCGGCATTAGGACTGCCTTCAACAGAGGTTGTAAAGGAGTATCTCAGCCAATTTATTGTCTAATCGCATATAATCTCATTAGTATATATTGGGTTGTGTATCATGGAAATTTAGAAGCGAGGTAAAAATAAAATGGGTTCTGTACATCGATTTATTGGATCGGGGAATGATTACGATTGGGAAGGCGTTCCTGCCGAGATTTATGAAGCTGAAGGCGTTCATGGAGCGATTAAGCGAGTTCTTGTCGGTAAGCCTGATGGAGCACCGAACTTCGTCATGCGCTATTTTCAGATCGAACCGGGCGGTCACAGCCGGTTGGAAAGACACACGCACGAACACGGAGTGATAATCCTGCAGGGGAAGGCAAAAGTCCAATTGAACGAGGAGTTCGTGACGTTGGAGCCTCTGGATGCGGTTTTTGTAGCAGGAAATGACCTGCACCAATTCACCAACATCGCAGATGAGCCGCTGGGTTTTATCTGCGTGATTACGGCAAATATCTAAACCAGGGATAGCTATGGATGTAGATGCGATCTTAGATGAATTAATTCAATTGTCTCACGAATTGGGGACGGAAGAACGTCAATTAGCGATTCTGGGGGAAGGAAACTTGAGCGCAGATTGCGGGGACGGCACCTTCTGGGTAAAGGCGTCGGGCAGTAATATGGCGACGATTGACCGTTCAGGCTTCACCAGAGTGCGGTATGAGGTTGTGATGGATTTAGCGGCTTTGAAGGATCCATCCGAGGAGCAGATTTTCCACGGATTGAAGGATTCGCTGGTGGGAGAAAATATGCGCCAACCTTCGGTGGTGACGTTTTTACACGCTATCTGTTTGCAAGATACGGAAGCAACATTTATTGCGCACACCCATCCAAGTGCAGTTTTGTCCATCCTTTGCAGCCAGATGGGCGCCAGCCCGTTCCAGCGTCACATCTTCCCCGAACCGATCCCGGTTTGTGGCACAGCGCCGGCAGTTGTACCCTATGTCGATCCAGGGTTTGCGCTGGCAGAAGCGGTTCAGGATTCTCTGCAAGAATATAAACATGAATATGGTGTAGCGCCTAAAATGCTGCTGATGGTCAATCACGGGTTGGTCGCATTGGGGCAAACAGCTCAACAGGCGCTGAACATCACGCTGTTGGCGGAAAAATGGGCCAGGATCATCCTCGGAACGTATGCGCTCGGAGGACCGAGTTATCTATCTGCTGAACAGGTCGATCGGTTTGCTGACCGACTGGATGAAAAGCTGCGACAGCGCCAGATGTGAATCGGATTTACTGAGTTCCATGTAAGGGTGTTGTGATAGACATATGGCTGTCAAGAGATCGTTGGGCTATTTCAATTATAGATTGCATAATTTGCGGCGAGTCCATTCCACTTTTTAGTTCTGAGGTCGTAAATGGCTCTTCGAAAGAAATCTTAGGGATCAGGTTGTATTTTTGGGGGGAAAACATTTGCTGCATAAGCTGGATTGCTTCCGCTACCTTTTGTTGTTTACGGATATCTTTAAAGAATTTTACAAATCGGTGATTCATTACGTAAGGGGAAAGTACACCGCTGACCATGGTAACCACGACTTGTGATTGGGGAACCCGGTGCAGGATCAATTCAACGCTGCGTGACCAGGTTTCCAGAGCCGCCTTTGCGCCGGGTAGAATGGCAGGATCAGGATCGACCATGCCGCTGGGGAAGATGAGCAGGGAAATCCCTTTTTCCAATTTTCTGATAATATCGCGCACTACATAGACCCTGTCGTGGAGATCGTCGCTCGTGAAGATCAAGTGCCGGCGGGTATTAGGTAGTTTTCGCAGAAATGGAAAACCACCGGCGACGATGTTGAGATCATCCCGGGGAAGGCTTGATGCAATCACGAATTCGTCAAATGAGCCTGGGTGGTTGGATATGATCAGCAAAGGTCCATCCTGAGGTATTTTTTCTGCTCCATAGATATTAACGTCATTCACAAAGCGCGGCAGTATCTGGCGCATCGCTTCACAGATGCTGTCTGTGCGCTCCACAATTTGATCAAAACTGGCGGCAAGTTTTGAGAATTGATGTGCAGACGGCCAGACGAAAGGCGTTAAGAATTTGCGGGGTAGTCCCTGTCCCGAAGGTCCAAGACTTTTAAAAATATCATCGATGATCGCCCTTCTTAATAGAGGAACATCGGCTGATTGTGTTTCCATGATATGCCCAGTTTTGTATAAATAGAACCACTCTAAAATCGCACAGCGATTATTCGATTAGTAAGCTCATGTTATCCTAATTCAATTTACCTGTCCATAGATTATAAGAGGAATTATTCCATACGATAGCAGAATCGGGTAGTAGAAATTTTCCACTTGCCTTCAAAAAATATCTGGTCAATTTATGTTAATCAGAGAAAAGAGATGCGATTTCATCACGCTCCGGATAGGGCAGGGGTTGAAGACCTCCAGCAGTTGGGGACCAGACCGCTGGACGGCGGGTTGCATGGAATTCGTCTGCCGTCATCACATAACCTATTTCAGCGCATAGAATGCCGGCATCTGATATCGAGTTCCTGATCCTTTGGGCATCCTTTGGAATTGTGGTCAACAGCAAAGCGCCCGAGGCGATAGCTCCTAAGGGATCGATACCCATTGCCTGGCAGATACGCCCCGATAATGACGATACCGGCACAGTGGAAGGGTCAATCCACAATGATTGCTGGCTGGCTTCGGACAGCTCCCAAAGTGCTGCGTACAGCCCACCTTCAGTTGGATCGTGCATGGCGGTGACTTTTCCGGTTCTTAAAGCGATCCTTGCATCTCGCAGAACACTGATCCCAGGTTGTTTAAGGTAATCTCTCGCTGTCTCTATTTCAGTTTTGCCCAGCACTGATAATAAATCACGAGTGAATTCGTGTGCCAAAATGGCAGTAGCCTCAATAGGGACGCCCTTTGTCAACAGGATGCGGTCTCCTGGTTGAGCACCGCGTGGGGTTACCAATTCGTCGCGGTTGACTTCTCCGATCATTGTTCCGACCAGGATGGGGCGGTCCAGACCATACGTGATCTCGGTGTGCCCACCTATGATCGTGACACCAATCTCTTCACAGGATGCCGTAATCTGGTCGTGAATCTGCTCCGCAACTTCTGGGGTGGTTAGCCCTTCGGGGAGCAGCAGGGTTGTCAACATCCAGCGCGGTACTGCGCCGGTTGTAGCAATATCGTTGGCGTTGACATGGACAGCGTACCAACCAATCTCTTCTGTGGCAAATGTGATAGGATCGGATTTGAAGACCAGGAGGGTTTCTCCGATTTCAATCACGGCACAATCCAACCCTATACCGGGACCGACTAAAACTCGTGGGTCGTTTAGGGGGATCCGTTCCAAGAGCCCAGCTAAAATTTTAGCAGGGAGTTTGCCAACCGGAAGAGTCATGCGTACCCTTATGCTTTATAGCCAATTGTCCTCAGGAAGTCCTTTCGCCAGACTACATCGTCTTCAGCCTCAACACCTCGGGGAGAAAATCCATCTACCACACCCATGATCCCTCTTCCTTGATCGGTTTCGACTACCACAACCTGTGTAGGGTTGGCTGTCGCGCAGAAGATATGGCACACTTCGGGAACCATTTTGATAGCATTCAAGACGTTAATTGGGAAATATCCCTCCCCGAGAAATAGGATAAAGCTGTGCCCGGCTCCAATAGCGAGAGCGTTTTTTCGCGCCAGTTCGATCAAGTCTTGATCGGTGCCGCTCGTTCGCAGCAAGCATTTTCCAGACGCTTCACAGAATGCCAGTCCAAACTTGATATTCGGGACTGCAGTGACCAGTGTTTCGTGTACATCTTCGACTGTTTTAATAAAATGGGTTTGTCCTAATATAAAATTCAACTCGAGCGGCTTTTCGATTGAGATAGCGCTGAATTCCATGACATTCTCCTTTGAAATCTTGCTTTATTGGGTGATTTAAATTTACTAGTGGCCCTTTTTGATTCTACTATTAACCTTGTTATCAATAAAAAAAGACCAGCTGATGCATCTCGAATAGTAACTGTTGCGCTATTTATTTAGCAGTCCTTTGCCGGTCTCGATCGCTTCCAAATTTTTATCTGAAAATTCATTACGTTGGGTAACTGCCTCAATAAATGCTTCAAGCGGGTATACATTGGTGTTTCGAAGGATATCAGCTAACGCCATCACTGCCCAGAACTCCTTCTTCTTACCGGTTTTTCGAAAGTCCATTCCGATAATCTTTGCGCGGGTTTCAATTGGTAAGAGACTATTATTGATGTAAAGAATATCGTTCTCTGTTAACTTATGGATGTGCGGGAACACTTTTTTAAGACCCTCCGGGAATAACACCACCAGGAAATCGGCTTTCGGTATTGTGGTGCATTGGATATCTTGTGGGCTGATAATCACTTCCGATAGAGAATAACCGGATTTTACCGTGATCATATAGTCGTTTCGCTGAGTAGCCCATAAACCTGAGAGCACCGCCCCGCGACAAAATGCTGATGAAGCAGAGCCAATTTTCTTGCCCGCCGCTCCTGCCACGATCCAATTCATTTTCTTCCCGACTTTATTGGAATACTTGGGTTTAATGGGTTTTTCTGTGAGGGGCAAAAGTCCCAATTGATCCCTCATTTGATCGTGATAAGCTTGGCTGAATTCAGGTCTGGTCACCTTCTGGATGATACCCGATGAGAATCCAGATGTAGATAATGTCTCTACTAATAATCTCTTGCTGATGCGATTGTTAGGCACATAATAAGCGGTGCACAGTTCCCAAATGTCAATTAAGGAGAAACCGTCATGCTGGATTGCTTCTGTCATCATGGCTGTCAGGTTCTTATCAAATGCAGTGGTGCGAGCTACAAATGTGGCTCCATTGATTGCGACCGTCCCACAGATGTCCATTGGGCGTTCCAGATTGCCGTATCGAGTAGTTGGGGTGTTTGCGCCGGTTGGTGTAGTTGCGGAGTGCTCTCCCCCGGTCATGCCGTAGTTGAAGTTATTAAATACAAGCACTGTAACGCCAATGTTGCGCCGGGCAGCGTTAATAAGATGGTGTCCTCCTATCCCGCAACCCCCGTCACCCATAACGACGATGACCTTAAGCTCTGGATTGGCGAGCTTGATTCCCGTGGCGTACGTAACAGACCTGCCGTGCAGTCCATGAAATGTGTTTGTGATGAAGTATTTGTCCGAAAGTCCTACGCACCCGATATCCGAAACGATTACGATGTCTTCTGGGTCAACCTGAAGCTGGATTAAAGCTTTATTCAAAGAGTTAAGAATCAGGCTGTGACCACATCCAGGACAGAATGGATATGGAAGCATGCCCTCATCTAAATAACTGATAAGCTTGACCACAATTAGAGTATGCCTCCACGATCCAGGATTTCAATAGGTGAGATTAATTCTCCATCCACCCGGTGCACACCAATCACGTCCTGCTCTTCGTTTGCCAACCTCTCGATTTCACGGCGATATTGACCCAGGTTAAGTTCGGGGATAACAACACGCTTTACGCTGTCCATTGCATCTCGTATCTGTTTTTCTGGGACAGGCCATAAAGAATGGATCGTCAATGAAGAGACTTTGATCCCTTTTCGGCGGGCAATGGATACAGCCTCGTCTGCCGAGCAGGAGGTTATTCCGAAGCTGATGATCAGTGTTTCGGCTCCGTCCTGGAAGTCCGCCTTGGTCAGGGCGATTTCATCGAGATGATTTTCAATTTTGGTAGATAGGTGTTCGTTTAAACGTCCTACATCGTCGGTCTTCTTTGATATAAATCCCTGTTCATCGTGGGAAGATGTCGTGAATCTTACGATGTGCGGACCGCCGAAAGGAGACATGGCTGGAACATCTGATAATTCTTGATAGTGGTAGGGGGTGAAAGTACCATGTTCTGGGGAAGTTTTTCGTTCTCGTACTGGGAAAGGTTCGTAGGAATCGATGTCAATCGTGGTACGAGTTAACACAACCTCCTTATCTGTCGCTAGAAAGACGGGGACCCTGAAGCGTTCGGCAAGGTCGAAAGCCCTTTTCGTCAAGCCGTAGCACTCTGATGCCTTGCTCGGTGAAAGCACGATCAGCGGGTATCCGCCGGAAGTTCCCCAGCGCATGAATTGGATATCTCCCTGGGCGACGGTAGTCGCACCGCCTGTTGCAGGTCCCATTCGCTGGCAATTCACAATAACCATAGGCACTTCCGCCATGATCGCCAGACCGATATTTTCGCTGTAGAGGCTGAGCCCTGGACCACTAGTAGCAGTCATCACCCTTGACCCGGCCATAGCAGCGCCGATGCAAAATCCGATTGAAGCGATCTCATCCTCAGCCTGGATAGCTACCCCTCCTACCTTAGGTATTTCATTTACCATGTGAAGCAGAATCGGGGTCGCTGGTGTGATGGGGTAACCGGCGAAGAAGTTGCAGCCTGAATGGATTGCCCCACGTGCGATAACTTCTGCACCACTAATGAATTCTTTCATTGTTTTTTTGTTTAATCTGCCGTTTGCCTCGAATAATTTTAGAGCCTTTTTTTTAAAACAAACGCAATCCTTAAGCTTGATGTTGTTAAGTATCAACTCCCAGCAGCGCGCTTGAGAACGCGTAGAGCGCGCAGGGTAACCCATTTGCTGGGCACGCCTTTCTGCTCTATATCAACCCAGGTCTTTCCATTATAAGTGTATTCCATCTTCCAACGTCCGAGGTTGTCTTGTTTGCTGAGCAGCAATTCGAGTGCGGGTTGGAGACGTGCGTCCTGCCCATAGCCCAATAAGGTCAAAGCTTCCAGGTTCTGCAACACATCCGTCACGTAACCGATATGAAATCCGAATTTGAACCAACTGCGGCTTGGTTTTGGGCTGTACCCCATCGGATAATCAGCCATAGCGGGATCGCGGCTGAAAAGAAATCTTACACCTTCATCTATCGCTGATTTTATTTGAGGAGTGCGGTCTAGCTCAGGCACTTTACTCAAGGCGAGCAGCGATTTCACCGCGCCCCAGGCGCAGGGAAGGTGGTTGTTTGCGCTACACGTAAAACCAGGACCGCTGATGCCACTGCGGTAGTATCGTACTGGGGCTGATTTATTCTCGGCAGGTTCAATGCCTTCGCCAGTGATGCTGCGCGCCAACCAATCAAGTGATTCCATAAGTCGTTCGTCGTCCATCCAGCCCAGATCGATCAAAGCTGCTCCAAGGTTGCCCTGCAGGCATTGGATCATTCCGGAAGGTTTTGCGTCGGCGCTAATTCCGCCGTATCTGGAGCGAGCGTGCTCCAAGATATAATCGCAAGCGGCTTTTATCCTGAGGTCATGTCCGTCGGCGCCTAGCTGTGCCAGTGAAATGATCTGCCATACAGTGCCCCTGTATTTGGGGTAATACCCGGGACCCGGTTCGACCCAATACCCGTCAGGATCCTGTGCTTCCAGAATAACCGGAACCGGACCTTGCGCCATCACATTCTCACGGGCAGCGAGTACCTCACCATCATCGGGTTGTGTGTCCAATAATTCTCGTAATGCGAAATAACGCACACCCGGGTTTTGAGGATCATTTTCCAATAACCACGGGAGGGGATCCCCATTCAATTGTTCCATCAAAACATCGTTCATATTCTGTAGCCCTTCAAATTGCAGCAGCTTTTATTAGACCGAACCCAACCCGAGCAGTGATCGCCCAAAACAGAAGAAACTGGGGTATTCAGCTGTTATCGAGTCTGCTGAATACTCCAGTTCTCCTGATTCATTTGATTTGGATCAGCGTCAAATGCAAAGTTCTGTAAACGTGTCCTAATCCATCTTACAATTTTGGCAGCAGGTATTCATATGCACTCAGACTGGCTTTTGCTCCTTCCCCTACGGCAATGAGAACTTGCTCTGCAAATCCAGATGTGATGTCACCGGCAGCAAAAATCCCGGGAACATTCGTGTGATTAGCGCAATCTACAACGATTCTTCCCTGGTCATCGAGATTAACCATATCGGCGATCATTTGTGAGTTGGGAATGAGCGCCATCTCGATAAACGTTCCGTCGGCCTCAATTGCCGAGATTTTTCCGTCAGGGCCTTTCACCATCACACTTCTGGCGTAATCGTCGCCCTTTACTTCGATAACCTCATGACCGTCGAGAACCGTGACATTATCAGCCGCTGTTAGTTTCTTTCCCAATGGCGAGGCCAATTCTCTGTTGGATTTGCTGACCAGGTATACCTGGTCAGCGATAGTAGCCAATTCTGCTGTTGAACGCATTGCCAGGTCGCCGTCACCGATTACGACTACGGTCCGGTCGATGAAGAGAGGCGCATAACTCAGCGCAGAATAACAAAGCCCGCGCATCATATATTCTTTTTCACCCGGGACTTTAAGGCGCAGTTGCTTTGCACCAGTGGCGATGATGACGGCTTTGGTCTTCAATTCTCCACCACCCCTGGTCACGACTAAAAATCCACCCTCATCCTTCTTGATTTCATCTACAGGCTCCATATGGCGGGCGAAGTCGAGATACTCCAATTCGCTTCTGAATTTATTGACAACCTCTAAACCGTGGATGACCTGATAATCCTTGATCCATGGGAGCCCCAATTTGTAGTTTGTCTTGCCTCCCAGGTCTTTGGATACAAGCAGAACATTGATCCGTTTACGGATGGCGTACATCGTAGCAGTCAGACCAGCAGGGCCTCCACCAACAACAATTAAATCGTACATGGTTCACCTCTTATCATGTAATTTCCTTCTATTTAAAATGGTTTGATCTCCATCACACATCGTATAAACACCTTAGAATGTGTTTGTGTTAATCCTCGGGCGCCTCAGCGATGAATCCCATATTCATCATCATTTGTGTCAATTCATGTGAGCGCTTGATGATTTTAGCTGCGTGATTGAAGAGTTCGTCATAGTTCATTTGTAAACGCGCCAGACCTTGTTCCTGGGCCTTCATCCCTACTGCAGCAGCCTCGCGGGGAAATACTTCCCAATCGTCCATGGTAGGTAATATATGCTCCTCGTCGAGCTTATCACCGATTTGATTCGACATAGCTTCGGCGGCTGCGAAGCACATTTCATCCGTGATAGTACGGGCACGCACGTCGAGAGTGCCGCGGAAAATTCCAGGAAATCCGAGTGAATTGTTTACTTGGTTAGGGAAATCTGAGCGACCTGTAGCGACCACAGCCGCGCCCGCACTTTTAGCATCCCAAGGCCAAATCTCAGGGACTGGGTTAGCGCATGCAAAAACTATGGGGTCTTTGGCCATCTTCTCAATCCATTCTGGTAATAAGATATCTGGACCTGGTCGCGATAAGGCGATGACCACATCTGCATCCTTCATTGCCTCAGGGATGCCACCCTCACGTCCTTCGTTGTTGGTGGTCGTGCATAGACGCCACTTATCGACATATTCGGCTTTGCGCATTTCTAAATCTTTGCGGTGTTTACCTAAGATACCTTTGCTGTCCACCATGAAGCAGTGTCCGGGATCAGCTCCCCAGCCGAAGATAAGGCGCGAACAGGCTACATTAGCCGCCCCAGTACCAATGAATGCTATGGTCACGTCACTCATCTTTTTGCCGACCACCTTGAGTGCATTGATCAGTCCTGCCAAAGTGACAGTTGCCGTGCCCTGTTGGTCGTCATGCCAGATAGGTATCTCGGCTTTCTCACGCAGGGTGTCGAGGATACGGAAGCATTTGGGTTGTGAGAGATCCTCCAAATTGACGCCGCCGAATGAGGGCTGCAGAAGTAAGACGGTGTCGATGATCTTATTTGGATCTTTCGTGTCCAGCATAATTGGAATGCCGTCGATGCCACCTAAATATTTATATAGAAGGGCTTTCCCTTCCATGACCGGTAGTCCGGCTTTTGGACCAATATCTCCCAGACCTAATACGCGCGTACCATCGCTGACGACCGCCACGGTGTTCCATTTATTTGTGTATTCATATACCAAATCGGGATCTTCCGCGATCGCCCGACAGGGCGCTGCCACGCCGGGGGTGTACCAGATGGCAAAGTCGTCGAAATCCCTAACCGGGCATTTAAGCGCGGTTTCGATCTTGCCGCGATAGTGAGGATGCAAGATCATGGCGTCCTTGGAAGGTTTATTCGCTTTCGCAAGGAGTTTATCTACGTCTACTTGCTGCTTATCTTTTTCTGCCGTCATTTATTATCTCCGTTTTGTTATTACATTGGTGGGTATAAATTATGTTTGGGGGTTTAATATGTCAATAAGTTCTCCAATCCGAGCGCCTAACTCGAGTCAACCATCTGAAGGTCAATACGAGACACACCGATAGTTGTGGTCCGTTTCCAAACGCGAATAGATTAAACGATGTGGACAGTTATTAGAAGGAATAAAAATCGCCACAACTGTGTTCTGCGGCAGGGGCGGATTGAATAGATTTTTTGTGTGTGGAAACAGATGCTTTTCCACTTTTTGAATATTCATCATTATCGAAGAGCTCACGCGTTGAAAACCCCGTGTTTTTTGAAAGTTGTTTGATTGTAGCATTTTGAAGATAGGTTGTCAACAAATTTATCACACAAATTTATCACAAATTAATCACTTGTGTTTTCCCTTGTCCCATTGTGGGCTTTTTGATAGTATAGTGTGAGCATGGACACTTGCACACGGTCTATTCGATCGACCATTTTTGGTTTGCACTACCTGTTTGCGTCTATCGCTGCGCGTGTGAGATGATAAATGGATGAATTGGCTTTAATCAGTGATGCACGTAAGGGTGATCTGGATTCTTTCAACCGCCTGGTATTGGCTTACCAGGATTTGCTTTACCATCAGGCTTACCGCCTGATGGGGGAATCCGATGCTGCTGAGGATGCAACCCAGAATGCTTTTATCTCGGCTTATAAAAACCTCAAATCTTTCCGCGGGGGTTCGTTCAAAGCATGGCTGTTGCGAATTGTTACGAATGTTTGTTATGATGAACTCCGTCGCAAGAAGCGGCGTCCCACTACACCTCTGGAACCTTTGAACAAGGAAGATGAAAGGATAGAGTCTCCTCAATGGCTTGCGGACCCGGCCGAATCACCCGAAGAGTTCACTGAACGGAGCGAGCTAAGCCGCGCGCTGCAGCATTGTCTGGATAAACTCCCCATGGATTTCAGGACAGTTGTTGTTTTGGTGGATATTCACGGCTTGGACTATCGAGAAGCTAGCGAGGCGATTGGGAAGCCATTGGGAACTGTGAAAAGCCGTCTGGCAAGAGGGCGCCTTCGAATGCGCGACTGCCTGGGTGGATTTGGGGAACTTTTGCCACCCGCGTATCGTCTGGTGAGAGAGAGTTAATAATGACGACAAGAATTTCTCCCAAGGAATGGGAGGCCTTATCGGCTTACCTGGATGGACAATTGTCCGCAAATGATCGGATTCGTTTGGAAAGGTTATTAACTGAAAGACCAGAAATGCGTGTTGCTCTTAAAGATCTACGCCGCACTCGAGATTTCTTGCGTAGCCAGCCGAGCTTGCGTGCTCCACGCAATTTCACCCTTTCACCGCAACTGGCAGGGATTCGAATAAAAGAACGCAGGTCTTCGTTTGCTTTTCCAGTTCTAAGCGCCGTATCGGCGTTAGCTTCGATTCTGCTTGTATTGGTATTTGTGGGTGATATGCTTATCACGGGAGCAGGACCTTCTCAGAATTTTGTCGCTCAAGCTCCAGTTGAAGAGTATCTTGCGGTAGAGGAGACAGTTCCTGAATCATTCTCTCCCGTGGAAGGTGAATTTCAGGAAATTCCTCCTACAGAAATAACCCTTCAAGAAGTGCAGGTCCCATCTGTTGCAGCAGAGGGTGAAGAACTCGAAAGCATGGTGGAGGAAGAGGTGGATGCAGTGTCAAAGGTGATTGAAGCTGTAGACGAAAGCCGGACCGGGGGTGCAATTCAAACCCCAATTCTTGAACCGGTTTCTCCTGATTTCGAAGCAGTCCCAGGGGGGAAAGCGGTGCATGAACCTGGTCTTTATGATGAAGATACCGGGTGGCTTGAACCGTCTATCGATCAAGGTATTTCATCGACAGCCTGGCTTATTGAGAAATTGCCCCTTTTGATGCAGCGTTCGACAATGCGTATATTGGAAGTGATTTTAATTATTATTGCATTTAGCGCAGGTTTGGCGGCATTGTATATTCTTCGGATCGGCAAAAGATTATAAATTGGATAATTGCAATACTTCTACAAACCAGTAATGGCTGCGAAAATCATTGATGTAATTAACTACTGCCCGCGATGTGGAACGCCAGTAATTCAGGCGGAACGGTCTGGTCGCCAACGACCCGTTTGTCCAAATTGTGGATGGATATATTTTGCTGACCCGAAAGTGGCTGTAGCAGCCCTGATCACACGAAAAAAAAAGGTCCTTCTCGTCCGCAGGACTGTTGATCCCCAACGTGGGTTATGGGCGCTGCCAGCAGGCTATGTAGACGCTGGAGAAGATCCGGCCCGCGCATGCGAGAGGGAATGCCAAGAGGAGACTGGTTTAAAAGTAAGAGTTACAGGTCTGATTGACGTGCTGAATGGGCAGGATCATCCCATTGGAGCTCACATAATTATCGTCTACCGGGCTGAGGTTGTATCAGGTTCTTTGAGACCGGGCGATGATGTCGATCGTGCTGATTATTTTCGGCGCGATAATTTACCCCCGTTGGCATTCACCTCAACCCTTAAAGTATTGGACATGCAATTTTCGAGTCAGGGAGAATACAATTTGAATAACGGTGTCTAGTTCTCAACAGATTGAATCAATTCTTGAGCTGACTTGAGGGTGCCTTCACTCACTGAGCCCAGCATATGTGCTAATTCAAGGACGCGCTCCTGCCCTTGCACTTGATTTACTTTTGTGATCGTACGGTCTGCTTGAAGGTCTTTCTCAACGTGGAAATGTTGTCCACTATAGGCAGCTAATTGTGGGAGATGAGTGACGCACAGCACTTGATGCTGTCGGCTCAACTCCCATAGTTTTTTACCTACGATGCCACCCGCGCGGCCACCAATCCCCTGGTCAATCTCATCGAAAATCAAGGTCGGTATATAATCCGCCTGCGCCAGGACATATTTCAGTGCCAACATTAAGCGGGAAGTCTCCCCACCGGATGCAATTTTGACCAGGGGCTTAAATCCTTCCCCGGGATTCGTTTCGATTAAAAACTCTACTTGCTCGAGACCATTTGCATAGAAAGTGACTCTCAGTCCATCCTCAAGATCAACCCCATTTGGGTCCGCTTTTTGTGTAAACTCAACTTTAAGGCGCGCTCCTTTCATATGCAGGTCGGCTAATTCGGTTTCTAATGTTTTCTCCAATTTCTGTGCTGCAGCGTGGCGAATCTGGGAAATTTCTTGTCCTACGCTGCCTATTATAAACAATAGCTCAATCTGCTCGGCTCCCAGCAATTGGATTCTTTCTTCTACATTCTTGATCTGGTTAAGCTGGTTCTTCGCATTTTTCGCGAATTCAAGAACAGTCTGAATGCTGTCCCCATATTTACGTTTTAGATTATCGATTAAAGATAGGCGCTCTTCCACCTGGTTTAGCCGCTTGGAATTGAATTCAATGCTTCCCAAATAATCACGAATTTGTAAAGAAAGATCGGTTGCATTTTCAAATAACGTCTGGGTTTGTTCCTTGAGCACCGTTTGAGAAGGATCAAGCCGAGCCAGTTCGATTGTGGTATCGATAGCCTGTCCGAGCAGATCGGTGGTTGCTGGTGCTTCGGGTGTGCCTTCATCCAAAGCAAGCAAAACCTCCTGGGCTAATGATGCCAAAGCCTCAGCATTTGCCAATCTATTGCGTTCTTCTTTTAGATCATTTTCCTCAATTAATGTTAGTTGAGCAGCTTCTATCTCTTCGATTTGATAATTGAGAATATCTGAGAGACGGGCTGCATCTCTCTCTGCCTGTCGGATTTCATCTAATTCCTTGCGCACGGTGTACAAGCGTCGAAAAGAATTGCGGTATGAGGTTAACTTTTCTTGGATGCGATTCTGAGGTTCTGACGACGCAAAGCGGTCCAGCAGCTCTTGATGTTGGCTGACTCTTAAAAGCGATAGGTGCTCGGATTGCCCGTGAATATCGATCAAGAACTCACCAATCTGTCTTAATAAACCGGCCGTTGAGATGTGACCATTTATTCGTGCCACGTTGCGACCAGTTTGACGGATTTCCCTGCTTAAGGTCAGGTAATCAGGATCGTCCTGTAAATCCTCCTGGTTTAGGATTTTGTGAACTGCATCTCTGGTTTTTTCTGGTATCAGGAATACGCCTTCTAGGGAGGCGTAGTTGGCTCCTGTGCGAACCATTGTGGAATCGGCTCGCCCTCCCAAAAGTGTTTCTACGGCGTCAATAATGATAGACTTTCCCGCACCAGTTTCTCCTGTGAAGGTGATTAAACCCGGCTCGAAGGATAGATCGAGCCTATCGATAATTGCGAAATCTTCGATATATAATTCAGTAAGCATGGTTAAATTCTAATGCCTCTAAGCCGGTAATACACGGTGGTAGTCAATGTGAAGGTGTAAATTATTTGCCAGGCTAATGGGAACAAAGAGAAAAGACCCCCATAACCAAGAACTGTTTTCATAATAGCTAATAATAATAAAGGAAGACAGCCAAGGACGGCAGCGATGGCGGCAACCTGGAAGAGGCGTTTAGAGCGCCTACGATGAACAGCCTTACGCACAATTTCTGCAATAGCGATAGCGTATGTCGGGGTCAGGAAGATGACAATAAAGCCAGCCAAGATCGTCACTAGGGCTCCCAGGAATGTGGTTAACCAGGCACCCAGCAGTGACATTACCGCAACGATCACAAAAGTTAGTGGGTAGTCGGACCACTCTGCGGTTTCGAATGCCTTCTGCTGACCATGGACACATTCTGGACAGCGGTAACCAGTGGGTGTGGGTATGGCGCATTTAGTGCAAATTGGTTTGTTGCAGTTGTTGCAGCGCAGGCTGGTTTCAACATGGGGGTGATTGGCACAGTACAGGATTGGGGGAGTGTCGCTCATCGAAGATTTCCTGTCGAAGGGTTTTGACTCATATGAAGAGTGATATTGCGGTAGAAATAACCACGATCTTGAAAACGGACGAATTGGACGTTGTGTTCACTGGCGTATGCGTCGATCCGATCTCCGTTCATTAACTTAATTGGAGTCTGACCATCTGGAGAGAGGACAGCTTGGTGGTCGGTATGCACCGTAATGCTTACCGTGGATCCTTCTGCAAGAACGATGGCGCGGTCTACCGAGAGGTGAGGTGCAACGGCTACCAATAATATGTTACGCAGTTCGGGGGGTAGGATAGGTCCACCGGCGGCTAGGGCGTAGGCGGTCGAGCCAGTAGCTGTGGCTGCGATCATTCCATCAGCCACAAAGGTCGTCAACGGCAGACCATCCACAAGGGTACTCAGGTGAACCGGACGGATTACGTGACCACGGGTGACTACGATTTCGTTGAGCACCTCCCATGTGCCGAGTATCTCTCCATTTCGCCACTGTTCAGCACGCAGCATCATGCGATGTTCCAGCCAATAATCTCCCTCGAATAGGCGCGGCAAGACATCGTGCCACTGGTCTTTTTTAACCTCAGTGAGAAAACCGAATTTACCCAGATTGATGCCGAGGATAGGTACCTCTGGAGGTCCGCATAAGTGGCCTGCACGCAGCATGGTACCATCTCCACCGAGGGCTATTAATAGGTCAATATCTCCATCTGTTACCAGTTTGCGTAAGGGTTCGTCGTATATGAAGCCCTGGGTTGCTGAGCTCCCCTGTTCTTTAAAAAATTTAACAATTTGGGTCACTTCATCTGAGGCATCCGGCATTTGAGGATGTGTGGCGATGAGGATGTGCTGAAATTGATTTGAAGTACTGGACATGGCACGCCAATTATATTACATAAGTCTTTGAACACAGGTTTAACGTAAGACGCAGACTCTGCTCTAAGCGGTCGAGTTATGTGTGCGCGCTAACTCTGCACGGATTGTCAGGCTTATGTTTGCGTTTGTAATACCTCCAGGTTCGAAGACAGAATTGAAATGTCCTGACTTCTGAGGTATTGATTATGCGTATATCTCTATGAAGTACTACAAACGTTCTTCTAGACGTTTTAAACTTTGCTCAAGTTGTTCCTGTCGCAGGCTGATTGTAAGGTCTCCGCGTGTCCTTTCGGTCACTGAGCGAACAATATCAGTCAGGCGTCGCAACCCTCCCGTGATGGCATTAGGATAATCCATCGTTATCAGGATTGCGTAGATATCGTCCATGTGACTTAACAACCGTTCAGCTTCTTGAGAGTGACCGTGACGAAGACTATCCAGACAGCGACGACGCAATTCGCCAGCCGCCTCCGCTAATCCCTGTAAATAGGTAGAATACACCAATCCGAGCTCTTCGGGGTAAGGCAATTCATCGTTATCAATGAGAGCGAAAACTATGTTGGCTTCCGCATATTCCTTGAGGGCATTTTGGGTGTAACCTGCGAAATACAAATCCGGATAGTCGACCAGGTTTTCGTTCAACTGTTTCACTAATTGTTTTGCATTGTCCAGGTTTTCATGGGCGAGATCCTTCTCGTCCCGGTGGGTGGCGCGGATTGCGTTTGAACAGCACCGGATGATGGTGCGGGTTTGTGCTAACGCCTGTTCGCGAGATTCGGTGCGGGCGTCAAAGGATTGCCGGATACGTTCAGCGATTTCGTCTAGGCGATGCATGGGAATATTCTATACCTTGAATTTGATTATCTATATGTGATATTTTGCGCTCGCTTGGAGAGCGATTACTTTTCAGTTGACTTGTCAGGAGGAGATTGAGAACGAAATAGATGGTCGGCGAGTGTATTGCCGCGCGGTACGTTGATTTCACCGAAAGCTTTCTCGTACTTAGCTATATTTTCGGAGAGAGCACCGAAAAAAAGCTTGGCTCCGAGCGGTGACATAACTATTCGAGAGCTTACCCGTGGCGGGATTCCGCCCGGAAGCAGGTTGGCAAAGTCAAAAACCATCTCGGATGGCGAGTGAGCGATGCGTACCAGGTTGACATACTCAATTTTTAGATCTGAAGGTACTTCCAATGGTGGAAGTTTTTTACCTTTTGGAGGTGGTGGTGCGGCTGCCATACTCTTCCTCCTGAAACAAAGATGACTACCGCTTTTAAGGTAGTCACCTTATGATATATGGACTAGTAGATTTAGAAGGGGATTTCCTCATCAGTTTCGGAAACTTGTGTATCAGGGGCTGATTCAACTGTTTGGTAGGTGTCATCCGCTTCGCTGCGAGGTGTCAGAAAGCGAACATTCCGAGCGCTCACTTCAAAACTAGCTCCAGAGGTCCCATCCTGCCTTTGGTAGACACGTGGACCGCCTGTGCTGGGATCGCAAACCAAACGACCCTCGACCAAAACCCTTTTCCCTTTTTGAAGGTATTCGTTGCAGGATTCCGCCATTTTGCCCCAAACAGAGACTCTTACCCAGATTGTTTTCTTGATTCGTTCTCCTTGACTATCTGTATAGCTATCGTCTACTGCAATATTTAAATTAGTAACAGCTTGACCATTTGGGGTATAGCGCATTTCAGGATCTCGACCGAGATTACCGACGATTATGATAGTGTGATACATGGGAGGCTCCTTTTTTGTAACTATGTGGTTGATATTGCAAACTGGCTTAATGCAGCCTTTGAGTCAACTGATGAACTCACAAGGATGGTATATCAATTGTACTCTGGTTCTGACAGTAATGTAAGGATTAACTTCGTGAATAGCGATTACTCGTTTCTAAACTGCAGGCAGTAATGGTGAAAAGTGTTGCTCACCCATGCGCTGCCATATCCGTATGGGAATAGATGGAGATCATCCTGGCACCAAATGCGTTCATCTTTGAGCTGAAAAATCTTTCCCACCCGGCGACACAAATCCCAGGCTAAAGGATAGACCATACCGCCTTTCTTCACATTCTTTACGATAATGGTTAGATAAGCACGCGGTCGTATAAATGGTTTTATTGATTCGTAAACATCTACCAACTGGTCCAAGAATTGATCATAATCGTCGATGTTCCCGAGATCATCGGGGTTATCGGAATAAAATAAATCCAGGTCGTTCGCCGAACGACGGTTTTCCTGTGTTTTTGAGCCTTTCGCATGCAGCATATTCCAATAAGGCGGCGAAGTAATCATGTAGTCAATAAGAGGAATTTCAAATTTTGCTGCGAGCTCAGAGAATTTACCTGCATCACCGGTGATAACCAGCGAAGCCAGGCTTTCCACAGTTTCGCAAAGATTTTTCCGTTCTTCATCAATAAGCTGACGGGCGATTTCGGCGTAATTTGGATTGAGTTCAATACCGTAACTATGACGTCCAGATCTCAGGGCTGCGATTTGGGTGCTTCCGGTTCCTACCATAGGATCGAGTACAATTTGTCCCCGTTTGGTAAAAAATTCGATGAACTCTTGCGCCAGCGACTCTGGGAATTTAGCTGGATGGCGGAGAACGTCTTTGCGCCTTGGTGGTGGATTGTGAATAAACCACGATTTCTGGAATTTCAACCATGTTTTTGAATCAAGGTCGTTAAGCCGATTTTGAAATTTACGCTTGGTCATAGTCTTCATTCAGTCGCTTCATAAACGACGAGATTGGAGTAGCTGACTGTGACATCATCTTCACCAGAAGCTCTCGCGAACACACCGATACCACCGCTTGGTAGGGTAGGTTCATAAACGGTGAATAAGTGTTCTCCGTTTGCAAAAAAGCGCATCTCTTTGCCAACTGCCCATACTGCCAGTTGTGAATTACTTGGAGCGCCGGGAGGAACTGCACCGCTCATTGTGAGAGGCTGAGGAGAAGAGGCGTTACCTTTTATGAACTTGTCCACGCGAGTCTGCCCATCGCAGGTTAAGGAAAAGCGGTAAAAATCCAATGAACTCGATACGCGCAGTAGAAATCCGTATTCGTCACCATCGCGGCAAATACTTGGGCTTGCTTTAATTTCTGCATAAAAATCACTCAAGCTTGTATCCTGGCGAAGGCTGAAAAGGTAGCCGCGCTCTTTTTTTACTGCCAGGGTCAGCTCATCCTTCCCTAATGCAATAACCCCGTCCTGAAAGGTGCCCAATTCCCACATCGCAGGGTCGTTGAAATCATCAGTTAAAATTAGATCACCATAGCGGGGGCGAACATCGACGGTTGGTGTAACGGGCAAGGTGACTTTTGGTAAAGGGGTATAGGTGGGTGTGGGGGGAAACCAAATAATTGTTGGTGTTAAGGTATTCGTTGGTGAAAGTGGCGTATCGGTTTGCGATGAAGGAGGCTGCGTTATCAGCGGAAGGCAGGCTGCTGAACCTGCAATGATAATAAATGGAATCATCGCCAAGAGATAAAGTTTCATGACTTAAGTTTACTATGGAAATGATCGAAGCAAGCGCTGGATTGCAATGGTTGATGGATTACGATGTTGAACGGAAATTGATATCTAAAATCGGAGGCTGATCCTTGGGTGTGTCGTTTATTTTCATTAGTGTAAAATAGGATCGTAACAGAGGAGATGTTTTCGATTAGTTGAAATTATCGAATACCTTTCATATCGAAAATTTCTAGCTAACATTGATTTTGATAATTCAATTGACCTACAATCACGAAGATTAGGAGCGAGAATGCGTAAAAAGGGAATACTGATTACTGGTGCAGCGGGTGAGATTGGGATGGCTCTTATTGAGAGTCTCTCAAAGCAAGAAGAATACCGATTGATCACGTTAGATTTAAAGCCTTTGGAGCCAGAAAGCGAGAGGTTTGTAACGCACGTGCAGGGTGATCTGCTGGAGAATTCCCTGTTGGCTCGATTGGTTAGTGAATACGAAATTGGAATTATTTACCATTTAGCAGCCTTATTATCCACCCGGGCTGAATTTACACCGGAGGCCGCCCATAAGGTAAATGTGGAGGGCACACTGGGATTGTTGAAACTTGCCTCTGAGCAGTCTCAGTGGCGTGGTGAACCAGTCTTATTTATTTTTCCCAGCTCGATCGCCACATACGGAGTTCCTGACCTTGAAATCAAAGCCCAGTTCCCGCATGTTCGAGAATGGGAATGGAATTATCCGCGCACGATGTACGGGTGCAACAAATTGTATTGTGAAATGCTGGGGATATATTACAGCCAATACTATCAACAATTAGCTGTTGACCGACCGGTTATGTTGGATTTTCGGGCAGTTCGATTTCCCGGTTTGATCAGTGCGTTTACATTACCGAGCGGTGGCACCAGCGATTATGGTCCTGAGATGCTGCACGCTGCGGCAAAGGGCGAACCATATGCGTGTTTTGTACGGGAAGATACGATCATCCCGTTCATGGTGATGTCTGATGCAGTCAGAGCGTTAATTAAACTTGCCGATGCGCCGGTTGATTCTTTGAGCCGGCGAGTATATAACGTTACCAGTTTCAGTCTAAAAGCCAACCAATTCCGAAATATGGTCTTGAAGTATTTTCCTGATACCCAGATCACCTTTGACCCAGATTTATCGCGCCAGACAATATTGGATAGCTGGCCAGCCGGGTTAAATGACAATGATGCCCAGCGTGACTGGGGTTGGCATCCCATTTACGATCTCGAGAGTTCATTCTCTGATTACCTGGTCCCGAATATCGTTGAACTCTATCGGAAATTTAAGGATTGATCATCAGACGTGAAACAATAATTTGATATCAATTAGCAAACTAAACTTAATTGGAGAGTAAAGATGAAAGAGAATCTCAGAGTAGGCTACATCGGCTTGGGTTTGATGGGCAGAGCTATGGCACGCAATATACTCAAGGCTGGATTCACGCTCGTAATTCACAACCGGAGCAGGCAGGCTGTGAACGAATTGGTTGCCGAAGGTGCACAAGAGGCATTTTCACCAGCCGACGTAGCGAATCAAGTGGATGTGGTGTTTACGAACTTGCCGGATTCACCAGATGTTGAAAGTGTTGCTTTGGGACCAAAAGGGATTATCGAAAGCATCCGATCAGGAATGGTCTTTGTGGATAATTCGACGATAAAACCGGCAACCGCGCGGTACCTTGCAGAGCAATTCATTGAAGTGGGAGTGCTTGCATTGGATGCTCCGGTCAGCGGTGGTGACATCGGGGCTAAAAATGGTACGCTCACGATCATGGTTGGTGGTCCCGGTGAGGCTCTAGAAAGGGTGATGCCAATATTTCGTGTAATGGGCAAAACTATTACGCATGTCGGCGAATCTGGTGCAGGACAAATCGCTAAAGCTGCTAATCAAATTATGGTAGCCGCCCAAATGGTTGCGATGGGTGAACTGATTGTTTTCGCTAAAAAGACCGGAGCTGACCCTCAAAAAGTGGTGGAAGCTATTCGCGGCGGTGCAGCCCAGTGCTGGACGCTTGATATAAAGGCGCCGCGTCTATTTCATGGAAACCGTGAGCCGGGGTTTAAAGCTTATATGCAGGCGAAGGATTTAGGGATTGTCATTGATACTGCGCGTGAATATGGAATTCCTTTGCCATCGGCGGCAGTGGATGCCCAATTATTTAATGCTATGTTAGAGATGGGTATGTCGGAACTCGACAATTCTGCTGTTATTGGTGTGATGGAAAGATTGTCGGGCATCAGACTGCTTGACGATGAAATGGACTAACCAAAGCAATCATGTTGCATTGTCACATTCATGTGAAACGCAAAAATGCTCCCAGCACGATCAGGAACTGTCCAGAGTGATAGGTTACCCTCACCTGTAATTTAGCATTTGGAATGGGGGTTACGAATCTATTCCAGGCTAATAATGTATCGGATAGGAAGAAGAGCACTGCGCCGCCGCTGACGAGCAGAGCAGGACCGGCTATCCAGTCTCCTTTTACTAAGGTAAGACATGCAGAAAGCACCATCAAGCTGATTGTGATGCTGTAAAAAAGGAACGGCACTTTCATTTTTGAATTGTTTGATCGTTCCAATCCTGTTGATATGGAACGGAATATCTGGCAGGCGGTTATCGTAATAATTAAAATGAGGGAAATGCTCACAAGATTGCCTGGGGGCAATATGTCATTGAATCCGATGATATAAGCTACATGTGCCAGCAGGAATGAGACGAGACCTGCATTGAATTGTTCCTTGGGTAGTAAGAGAAATACATCTCCCGCCAGAGAAAAAAGCAGCCCAATAAAAAACCATATTAAATGACCACTTAAATTTCCATTGAGTGCCAACCAGATCAGCAGTGCGATGATAACGCCGGGTTTGGCGAAATAGTCAATACGCTTTTTTTGACCCGCTAATGCGATCCAATCAACAACTGCGATAACCACTGCGATAATATAAAACAAATTAAAAACCCATCCTGCGTAGGATTTTTTCATCATTGCGCCAATTCTTGCGCACTTTCACATTTAATCGTAAATATACCTTGCGTCCGCTCATCGCTTCGATCTCTTTGCGGGCAGCGCTTCCGATTTTCTTTATCATGCTGCCACCTTGACCAACCACGATTGGTTTGTGAGATTCGCGTTCTACGAAGATGGTCGCTTCTATATAAGCGCCACCCTCTCCGCGCTCTGTGAATTGGTCAATGCGAATCGCAATACCATGCGGAATTTCATCACGCAATAAAGTTAAGGCGGCTTCGCGGATAAGGTCCGCAGTAATTTCTCGTTCGTATAAATCAGTTAATTGATCATCCGGAAAGAAAGGTAAGCCTTTGGGCAAGTGTGAAGTGATTTCACCCAGCAGATTATCTAGATTCACTCTTCGGGTAGCCGAAACGGATATATCAGTGGCTCTTGGGATACCATTCATGTAAGCTTCACGGTTTATACTAAAAACCTCGTTATTCGCAAGATCACTCTTATTTAAAGCTAAAACCACGGGAATAGAACGATTTAGTCCAGCGAGAAGATTAAATAACAATAGATCTTCCTCGTTTGGTTCTTGGCTTACATCCACTACAAGTAGAATTACGTCACTATCTTCGAGGGTGGCCTTAGCTTCCCGATTCATTCGTTCACCGAGCTTATGTCGCGGGTTATGGATGCCAGGTGTATCAACGAATATAACTTGCGAATATTTGTCTTTGCTTTTTATTGTCAGAATCCCCATCTGTCGCTTGCGTGTTGTTTGAGGGCGTGAGGAAACCGCTGCGATTTTCTGTCCAAGAAGGGCATTCATCAAGGTCGATTTTCCAACATTGGGACGACCTATAACAGCTACGAAACCAGCTTTTGAGTTTATTGTGTTAGTGTCCATCTTGGTATTCTATCAAATGACTCCTAATAGAACGTTAATTTTATCACTTCTATTTAGCTTGACCTTATCCATCCTAATCGGTATAATATTGGATTGTCTATTGCATCAATTTCCAATATTTATCATAAGTGGTCCAAACGTTGGGGTGTCCAAATTAATAATGCGTAAAACATATCGAGCAAATTGCCAGGATGTAATCTTGGATCCTTTTCCTGGACAATTTGTTTACTACGTTTTGCGCATTTATTACGTAAATAAAGGGACATATTTATTACGCTGAAATCAGGAGAAGTCGCATGGCAAACAATTTGCCGAGCAAGTCTTACGCGCGTATAGCGGTCAATTTTCCTCTTCCAGAATTAATCGAAGTACAACTGGATTCCTTTCGAAGGCTGAAGGAGGAAGGGTTATCAGATTTATTTCACGAAATTTCTCCGATCGAATCTTACAACAAGGGGATGAAATTGTACTTCCCAAGCCGTACTGAAGAGGCTGAACAATTCGATCTAAGGTTTTGGTTCGGAGAGTCAAAACATACGGTTGAGGAATGCGTTGAACGCGATTTAACCTATTCAACTCCCTTATATATATCAGTTCTGTTAATAGGTCCTGATGTTCCCGAACCGATCAAACAGGATATTTTCCTGGGGGATTTTCCGGAGATGACCGATAAGGGAACTTTTGTGATCAATGGCACTGAGAGGGTGGTTGTTTCACAATTAATACGCTCCCCGGGGGTTTATTTCGAAGCACAATCAGATCGCGCCACGGGTCGATCGCTAGCAATGTCGAAGCTGATTCCAGACCGGGGCGCATGGATGGAGTTCGAAACGCGCAAAACAGATTATCTCACCTTGCGTTTCAATCGCAAGCGGACTATTCCGGTCACAATCTTCTTACGTGCCTTGGCTGCTGTTAATGATGGCTTGCCTGTCGATGAGACGTTGATTAAAGAAGGAACAGACGAAGAATTGATGCAAATATTCAGGGAGGTCGACAATAACCCAGACAGGATGTTTATCCCTTCTACTTTTTCCCAAGAACCTGAATGGGAACTGCGTGACGGCATCTCAATTGCAGAGGCAGCATTAATCGAGTTTTTCAAACGGATGCGTCCTGGCGATCCGGCGACTCTGGATAATGCGCGTGATTTTCTTGAGGAACAATTATTCGACCAGCGCCATTATGACTTAGAACGTGTAGGGCGGTATAAACTGAACCAGAAATTGGAGTTGAACGAACACGTACCGATTAATCACCGAACGATTACCAAGTGGGATATTGTTAGCTTGATACGTCGAATGATCCTGATTAACAACGGCATACAGGCGCCCGATGATATTGACCACCTGGGCAATCGCCGGGCGAAAACTGTAGGTGAGCTGATTCAAAATAAATTACGTATTGGTTTGAGGCGTATGGAGCGAGTCATCAGGGAGCGCATGTCGATCCGGGATCAGGACCAATTATCACCCGTCACCTTGATTAACATACGTCCTGTTGTGGCATCCTTGCGAGAGTTTTTTGGATCAAGCCAATTGTCTCAATTTATGGATCAGACGAACCCCCTTGCTGAACTGCGTCACAAGCGCACACTATCAGCTCTTGGTCCTGGGGGTTTGCGCCGCGAAAGAGCAGGATTTGATGTACGCGATGTTCACCACTCTCACTACGGTCGCATCTGTCCTATTGAAACTCCGGAAGGACCAAACATTGGTTTGATCGGTCGTTTGGCCTCCTATGCTCGTGTTAACGCATACGGGTTTATTGAGACTCCATACAGGTGGGTCATTAAATCGCTCAAGCCTGACGACCCACGCCTTGTAGGACGCACTTTACGGGAGGATTTAATAAATCCCGAGACCGGAGAATTGATTGGGTCCACAGAGGAACCAATTACACCAAAAATCGCTGAAGCGATTGCTAGTTCGGGTGTGCCGGAAGTTGTAATTGTGCCCTTTGTATCTGATGATATCGAGTATTTTTCAGCTGATATTGAAGACAAGTATGTAATCGCTCAGGCCAATACCCCCCTTGACGAAAACAATGAGTTTGTGAGACCAAGGGTATCCACAAGGCAACACTCCTCATTTTCTTTCTCTACGCCAGTAGATATTGACTTAATGGATGTTGCTCCACAACAAATCGTGGGCATCAGTGCTTCATTAATTCCTTTCTTAGAACATGACGATGCCAACCGGGCTTTGATGGGTTCAAATATGCAGGCTCAAGCTGTTCCTTTGCTGCGTCCAGATGTGCCGCAGGTTTCGACTGGTATGGAGTACAACGCAGCGATTGATTCGGGGCAGGTTATCCTTGCTGAAGAAGACGGGGAGGTAATATCTGTAACAGGCAAGAGTGTAGTCGTCAGGTCAGCTGATGGCGACCATAAAGTATATCACTTGCGCAAATATCATCGCTCAAACCAGAGCACTTGCATTGACCAGCGACCTGCTGTCGAAAGAGGTCAGAGGGTAAAGTACAACGACATAATTGCCGATTCTTCTTCTACTGACAATGGCGAACTGGCATTGGGTCAAAACGTGATTGTGGCTTTCTTGTCGTGGGAAGGCGGCAATTTTGAGGACGCAATTCTCATCTCCGAGAAATTAGTTCAAGACGACGTCTTCACCTCCATACACATTGAGAAACATGAGCTCGAATCACGCGATACCCGCCTTGGTCCTGAGGAGATAACGCGAGATATTCCCAATGTCGGTGATGATGCGATCAAGGACCTTGATGATCGCGGCATAATCCGTATTGGTGCTGAGGTAGGACCGAATGATATTTTAGTAGGTAAAATATCTCCGAAAGGTGAGAAAGAACTGACACCCGAAGAGCGTCTGTTACGGGCGATTTTTGGCGAGAAATCACGGGATGTTAAGGACACATCCCTGCGCATGCCTCATGGTGAGCGCGGAAAGGTTGTCGATGTGAAAGTGTTCACCCGGGAAGAACACGATGATCTTTCAGCAGGTGTTGATATGATGGTGCGGATTTCCGTAGCCCAACGCAGAAAAATTACCGCTGGCGATAAGATGGCTGGACGACATGGAAACAAGGGTGTTGTTTCAAAGGTCGTACCGGTAGGAGATATGCCATTTCTTGAAGATGGAACACCGGTGGATATAATTCTGAACCCCCTGGGCGTTCCTGGACGTATGAATATTGGTCAAGTATTAGAGACGCACCTGGGTTGGGGAGCGAGTCGTTTAGGGTTCCGTGCGATAACCCCTGTATTCGATGGGGCGGATGAGGACGAAATTGAAGCCGAGCTTGCAAGAGCCTGGCTGATCGATCAAGCCTGGAAAAAAGTCACTGAAACGGCATGGGAGTCAATAAACCAGGAAGAATTCGATCCCATGACCATTGAGAGTGATGATGAAGCACGAAGTCTATACTTAGAGGCTTGGTTAGGAGAACGCGGCTACGATGTATTCCGATTGATCTCCGATTACACATATGCCCGACGTTCCGTGCTATATGAATGGCTGCGTGATAATTACTGCGATCCGGAAAAGTTGCTTGTGTTTGGGGATAGACAAATTCCATATTCAGAAAGGCAAAAGCAAGATAAACAAGCAGTCATTACGTGTTTACGCCTTTGGATGGAAGACCTTGGTGAGGAAGTATCCGACCTTGCAGACGAAAATCTATGGCAAGTAGCCGAGAAAGTCACCTTAAAAACCGGGAATCCAATACCTGTTCTTGGAAAACAAATCTTGCGTGATGGTAAGTCCGGGGAGGCTTATGACCAACCTGTAACAGTGGGTGTGATGATGATGATGAAATTGCATCACCTGGTGGAAGATAAAGTTCATGCTCGTTCGACGGGTCCTTACAGCCTGGTCTCTCAACAACCATTAGGCGGCAAAGCCCAATTTGGCGGACAGCGCTTTGGCGAAATGGAGGTGTGGGCATTAGAAGCATATGGTGCGGCTTACACTTTGCAGGAAATGCTCACGATTAAGTCGGATGATGTTCAGGGGCGGGTTAAAACCTATGAAGCAATCGTCAAAGGTGAACCGATAGAAGAGCCAAGCATTCCGGCATCATTCCGGG
Source organism: Chloroflexota bacterium (assembly GCA_030611505.1). Taxonomy (GTDB): domain Bacteria; phylum Chloroflexota; class Anaerolineae; order Anaerolineales; family UBA4823; genus JAUWPO01. The sequence continues at coordinate 3,630 of JAUWPO010000004.1, read as the reverse complement.
TGCTTGTTAAGGAATTACAGAGCCTCGGCTTAGAAGTGGAGGCAGAAACAGATGCTGGCGACGTCATTCGTTTTGGGAAGGATGAGGAGCGAGCCCGACCGCCACGATTGGGCACGGGTCTGTTAACACTTGGAGATGAATTGTAGCCGTCCTGTTTTTAGATTGGGTAAATATCTTGACGTGAATTTAAGCACATGGTAAAATTTTTGTTTGTGCCTTACAAAGGGATTTAGACAGACTAATCCCTGTCCATCTATATATCTTCGTTAATTTGGCGAGGCCATCATGCCTAATAGATGGTCTCATTTATTGAGTATGTTTAAAAAATTTGAGATTAGCTATTTATCAAAAGTGTTATGGAGGCAGAAGTGCCAACAATAAATCAACTAGTTCGCAAAGGACGCAAGTCTAAGAAAACAAAAAACAAAGCTCCAGCTCTGCTTTATACGCTTAATTCGGTGAAGCAGCAGCGGGTAAGGCAATCGAAAGGTGCTCCTCAGAAACGAGGTGTTTGTACGGTGGTAAGAACAATGACCCCAAAGAAACCGAATTCCGCCTTGAGGAAGATTGCACGTGTGCGTTTAACTAACGGAATCGAAGTTACAGCCTATATTCCTGGAGAGGGACACACTCTCCAGGAGCACTCGGTTGTTTTGGTTCGTGGTGGACGTGTTAAGGATTTGCCTGGTGTACGCTATCATATCGTGCGCGGCACCTTGGATAGTGGTGGCGTAAGTGACCGCAAGCAGGGTCGTTCCAAGTATGGATCTAAGCGCCCTAAAGCAGTTCAGTAGCAGGAGATGATATATGCCTCGAAGATATAGACCAGAAAAGCGTGATATTCCTCCTGACGTGCGATATGGCAGCGTTCAGGTACAAGCATTTATCAATTATGTGATGAAAAATGGCAAAAAAAGTTTGGCGACACGCTTGGTTTACGATGCGATTGAATTGATGGAGGAGCGCACCAAACGCAGTGGAATTGAGGTGTTTGAGGAGGCAATTAAGAAGGTTACACCGTTGATGGAAGTAAAACCACGACGCGTAGGTGGAGCCACCTACCAAGTGCCCATGGAAGTATCTCCTCAACGTCGCTTCGCATTGGCATCACGTTGGATATTGGCGGCAGCCCATGCTCGAACTGGGAGGAATTTCTCCGAGAAATTGGCAGCAGAGTTAATGGATGCGGTCAATGAGACTGGATCAGCTATTCGCAAGCGAAGCGAATCTCATAAAATGGCAGAGGCAAATCGCGCTTTCTCGCATTATAGAATTTAAGGAACGTTGGAAGACAGCGTCAATCAGTAAAAGTATTTAAAAAAGGATTATCAGGCATATTTTGGTAATACAGAATTTGTCTCAAGGTAAAGGATGGCACGAGAATATCCGTTGCAACGGTATCGAAATATTGGCATTATTGCCCATATTGACGCTGGTAAAACGACCACTACCGAGCGCATCCTTTACTATACAGGAAAAACCCATCGAATAGGATCGGTTGACGATGGGACAACTGTTACAGATTGGATGGAGCAGGAACGAGAGCGCGGCATCACTATTGTATCAGCAGCGGTCTCGGCTCATTGGAAAGGTTATCAAGTAAATATCATCGATACCCCCGGCCATATTGACTTTACGGCGGAGGTTCAGAGATCGTTACGTGTCCTGGATGGGGGGGTTGTAATATTTGATGCCGTTCAGGGGGTTGAGCCTCAAAGTGAAACCGTATGGAGACAGGCGGATCGCTATGGTGTACCAAGAATTTGCTTTGTAAACAAGATGGATCGTGTTGGTGCTTCTTATGCGCGAACAATCGATATGATCCGCCAGCGCTTGGGTGCCAATCCGGTCGCGGTACAAGTGCCGATAGGTAATGAAACTGCTTTTCAAGGGGTGGTGGATTTAATCGCTGAGAAGGCGGTCGTTTGGAAAGACGAATTGGGCAAAGAGCCAATTCTTATAGATGTGCCATCTGATTTAGTGCCGCAAGTGGAGGAGGCGCGTGCTCGTTTAATTGAACAGGTTGCGGAGACGGACGACGAATTGATGCTGAAGTATTTGGATGGAGAGAAGATATCCATTGAAGAACTCAAAACGGGAATGCGCCGGGTTGTTATAGCTGGTAAATTAACGCCGGTGTACTGTGGAAGTTCTTTGCACAATAAAGGCGTGCAGCCAATTCTGGATGCAATTATAGATTTTCTCCCATCTCCTCAAGATATCCCGCCGGTTGTAGGTATCAATCCCCACAATGAAGCTGAAGTCGAAAGACCTCCGGACGACGAGGCCCCATTAAGTGCACTGATCTTTAAAATAGTTTCAGACCCTTATGTGGGTCGCTTGGCATACGTAAGGGTGTATTCTGGAAAAATCGGAAAAGGTTCAATGGTTTTTAATTCTACAAAAACCAGACGGGAGCGGATTGGTCGATTGATAAGGATTTATGCTGACCGCCGTGAAGATATCACCGAGATCTTAGCGGGTGATATTGGCGCTATCTTAGGGATGAAACACGCTCATACAGGTGATACCTTATGTGATGCCTCCAATATGATAATGTTAGAAGACATAACATTCCCCGAACCGGTCATATCGGTTTCAATAGAACCCAAGACGACCGTTGACCAGGATAAGATGAGCACAGCATTGACGAAACTGGCAGAGGAGGATCCCACCTTTGTTGTTCGTGCTGATGTCGAGACTGGACAAACGATAATTTCCGGCATGGGAGAACTGCACCTGGAAGTGCTGGTGGATCGCATGCTGAGAGAATTCCATGTTCGGGCTAGAATTGGCCGACCTCAGGTTGCTTATCGAGAGTCCATAACTTTACCGGTTGAGAAGGTGGCTTACAGGTACGTAAAACAAACTGGTGGACGTGGTCACTACGCACATGTCGTCTTGGCATTACATCCTGGCGGGTCTGGAAGCGGGATCGAGTTTGAGAACGCAATCGTTGGCGGAGCTATTCCGAAGGAATACATCCCTGCAATTGAAAGAGGCGTCCGTGAAGCAGCAGAAAGTGGAATCCGTGCGGGATACCCGATGACAGATATTATGGTCCAACTGTATGATGGTTCGTTTCATGAAGTAGATTCTAATGATATGGCTTTTAAGATGGCGGGATCATTAGCCTTTAGAGAAGGTTGTCAAAAGGCAAATCCAATTCTTCAGGAACCGATGATGAAAGTAGAAGCGGTAGCTCCAGAAGAGTATTTGGGTGAAATTATTAGTCAGTTAAATGTACGCCGTGGTGAAATTCTGGGGATGGAGTTACGGACTGGTAATGTCCAGGCCGTCCGTGCAATGGTACCTCTGGCTGAGATGTTTGGGTATGCAACAGATTTGCGCTCTGCTACTCAAGGTAGAGGTATTTTCACAATGGAGTTTGATCACTATGCCCGTGTTTCCGAAAACGTGGCGCGAGTGATTGTTGGAATGGATTAGATTTGATATTGTATATTTGTATGATTGTAGAGGAGAGCAATTATGGCTAAGCAGAAATTTGAGCGCACCAAACCGCATATGAACGTAGGCACCATCGGTCACATTGACCACGGCAAGACCACGTTGACTGCGGCGATAACCAAATATTGTCAGTTTTATGGACTTGGCGAATTCCGGGCTTTT
>JAUWPO010000084.1 GCA_030611505.1 Chloroflexota bacterium | reverse complement strand
GCTGCTGAGGCAGGGAAATTAGCGAGCGGATTGGTAAGCTCTAACGGCTGCAGTCCCTACTTCGCCCGCCAACCGATGGATTATTACGACCCGGGCACAGGAAAATTCGATGCAGAACCCGGCTTCCATGTATGGGGTATGTTAGGAACAGCATCGTTAAGCGAAACCGTGCCTGCTCAATCCGTCAGTTATTTAAAATCAACGATCCAGAGTGACAGCGGTTGGGAATGGAATACAGGTTTCGGAAGCGATTCCAATACAACTGCGTTGGCCCTCCAGGCGCTCATCGCAGGCGGAGAAACACCAGCAGCCACCGAAGTGATCAGCGGTATGAATTTCCTGAAGAATTCCCAAAATACAGATGGCGGTTTCTACTATAGCGACGGTTGGGGTACTGAAAGTGACACCAATTCGACTGCCTATGCGGTGCAAGCCATCCTGGCAGCAGGTGAAGATCCCACATCAGATCAATGGGTCATCAGCAGCACTAATCCAATCAGCTATTTGATGAACGCGCAGCTCCCAAACGGCAGTTTTGAATATATGCCAGGATCTGGGTCGAATTTAATTGCAACCCAGCAGGCAATACCCGCCCTGATGCACAAATACAACCCTAGTAAAGTGGCTAATCTCCCAATTTGTCCTGTCTTATTCCTTCCGCTGATGTGTCGTTAGAAATCCAAGGACGTTCGTTTGCCAAAATGCATGTGTATATAAGACCGGTGGTTCAGACGTATAAAATCGTCGAAGTTAATAAAGAAGTCTGGTAATGAAAATCAAACCATTCGTGTGGTCCCTGATACTCACCTTGATTTTTGGGGGTTTCTCAGGTCTATCTAATACTCCAGCTCAACCGATAAACCGGGCTGGATTAGTAGTGCAGTTTTCTGACGACAAAATCGCTATATACTGCATTTCCTTCGTAGAAGAGAATATCTCTGGTGAAGATTTACTCGATCAATACAGCACAGAGATGAATGTACCAATCGAGAAAATGTTCGACCCAATTAATGGCGCTGCGATTTGTAAGATTGGGAACGTTGGCTGCCCATCTGATGATTGCTTTTGTGATTCGCCTCCTTATAACTGGTCCTATTGGTATCTACAAGATGAAGATTGGGTATACTCTTCGTTCGGTGCCAGCAATCGAAATTTACATGACGGAGATGTCAATGGCTGGCATTGGGGATCACCATTTAACCCTCCTGAATTAATAACATTCGACGAGATCTGTAATCCAACCCCCACTCCTACAAGCACACCTACGTTCACTTACACGCCAAAACCAACCAACACGCCCAGACCAACAACTACACCCAAACCCAAACCAACTAAGACACCCTTACCAACAAACACTCCACCTATTCCACCGGCAACCAGCTATTCGCCTTCTAGCAACCCAACTTCACCACCGACCCCAACGGCGGTACAGTATCCAACTAAAACGTTGAGTCATTCAACGCCATTATCACCCACGATATCAACCAGCTTTACGGTTGAGCCCTTTATACCGACCCCATCGGCGACCACGGTACCAGCCATAACGAACCTGCCGAATACGGATCTAAAGGAAAAAACCCGCCGGCAATCCAAATCTGAAGAGGAGGGTCTTCCATCAAAGGCGACCGGCATCGTAATGCCCACTCGCCAAACTACGCCTACCCTATATCCAGATTCCACTTCAAGAACCACATCGCCGATTTTGAGCACTGTGAGGAATGTGATCGACTTCCTGCAAAACCTGATAAGTACGGTATATTCTCCTTAGTCTGGTACTTGTAGAAGCAGTGTTAATTCAACATCAATGACCAAACGATTTTCTACCTCCCGATTGTTGAGCTTTCTAACCTATGGGGTTACCACGTCCATGGGTTTGATATTGTTAATCTATCCATTTCTGTTCCCTGCAATAACCCAAAAATCGACCTTAGGACAAGCGCGATTGACAGAAATGCCGCTTTTACTCACCCTCTTGCTGGCTCTATGCCTGGTAGTTTTACTTTACGAAGTCCAGGGACAGGCGGTGGACACTAAACTTATCGCCTTGTTAGGCATATTGGTTGCAATCAACTCCGCCTTAAGATTTATGGAGGTCGCCATTCCTGGACCGGCTGGATTCAGTCCAATTTTCTTTCTGATCATATTGACAGGCTACGTATTTGGGGGTCGGTTTGGCTTCTTATTGGGTGTTTTGACCATCTTCGTCTCCGCTATTGTTACCGGAGGTGTAGGACCATGGTTGCCCAGCCAGATGTTTGCTGCCGGTTGGGTTGGTATGAGCGCACCGCTTTGCCGCCCGCTGGTAAACAAACTGGACGGTGAGGGAAAAATCAGCGAGGTAATCATCTTAGCCGTCTTCGGCGCCTTATGGGGTCTCGGTTACGGTGTGGTCATGAACTTGTGGACCTGGCCATTTATCGCCGGACCCGCAGACCAATACTGGCAAGCTGGGATCAGTTGGGTTGAGACCTTACAGCGCTACGGCGCCTATTACCTGATCACATCACTCGCCTGGGATTTCATACGCGCTGCGGGCAACTTCTTGCTCATCCTGCTTCTGGGCTCTCCAACTCTTATCGCCCTGCGCCGTTTTAAGCACCGCTTCACTTTTACTTACCGCTCCTCCTATTCACAGGGATCCAAACTTGATCAGAAGGGAGATACAACTTGATCCACACTTGGGCATGGATCGGGTGGCTGATTTCAGCGCTGGTAGCATTATCAATAACCCGAAATCCACTCTACTTATTCTTGATCCTACTCTGTATTGCCCTGGTTGGATGGACTCAGGAACGCCGCCTTTCCAGCGAATCATCGCAAACCCAGAATCTCCTTCCATTCTCACCTTTTAAGTTTGTACTCGTTATAATCACTCTATCAGCATTATTCAACGCTGTCATATCCCATTTTGGAGAGACAGTGCTGTTTTCTCTTCCCGAGTGGCTGCCATTCCTGGGTGGTCCGATCACACTGGAGGCACTGGCGTTTGGAGCAATTAATGGGCTGGTGTTGGGCGGGATTTTCGCTGCATTTACTGTTTTAAACCTGGCGCTGCCAGTACGCTCACTGGTACGGCTGATCCCACGCGCATATTATCCCGTGGCAGTGATCACCTCGATCGCAATCACATTCATCCCTAACGCGACGCGCCAGTTTCAACATATACGCGAAGCCCAAGCCATCCGCGGCCACCGGGTGCGCGGCTTGCGCGGCTGGCTGCCCCTGATCATGCCGCTCCTTGTAGGAGGTCTGGAGCGAGCGCTGGGTTTGGCTGAAGCAATGACGGCGCGCGGTTTTGCCAGCAGCGAAGGGGGTAATCAGACCTCACAAACCAGGCTGGGGATGGTCTTAGGATTGCTAATGCTGTTTGGCGGCTGGCTGCTGCGTTTGATTGAGGGGGGGCAGTTATTGGGAATCGGGCTGATGATTCTTGGCATAACACTGATCGCGGCGATGCTGTGGTCCATCGGTCGCAGCGTTCCGCGTACTAATTACAACCAGGAGATCTGGAGGTTTCGAGATTTTCTGGTGCTGATAGGCTCTATGGTAGTCATATCTGCCTTTCTTCTCCCTATACCCTGGATAGATCAAAGTACCCTGCATTACAACCCCTATCCAATCCTCAACCTGCCCGGTTTCGATCCATTGATCGGCGCAGCGACAATGGGATTACTCATTCCCATTTTCATAATCAAGCCAAAATGATCTCTTTCCAGAACGTATCCTTCTCCTACCCGGATTCTGAACGACCAGCCATCCAGAATATAAACCTTGAAGTTGCGCCGGGCACTCTGGCGCTCGTGATAGGTGAGTCTGGTTCCGGAAAATCCACCCTGCTGCGCTGCGTGAACGGGTTAGTTCCCCATTTCAGCGGCGGGTCGCTCCAGGGAAACGTGCGAGTGAACGGCTTGGATCCGGTGCAAGCAACCCCAAAAGTGATGAGCCGGCATGTCGGCTTCATCTTTCAAGACCCCGAAGCTCAATTTGTCGTCGACCGCGTTGAGGATGAGATTGCCTTCGCCCTCGAAAACTTTGCCCTGCCAGCGGAAGAAATTCGCATGCGGGTGGCAGAAGTGCTCGATTTATTATCACTGAAAGCGCTTCGGTACCGCCGCCTGGAGACGCTATCTGGAGGTGAACGTCAGCGAGTTGCTATGGCGACTGCGCTGGTTATGCGACCCGAAGTTCTGGTCTTGGACGAGCCAACCTCACAGCTTGATCCAAAATCAGCCCATGACGTTTTAGAGACCCTCGTGAGACTGAACCGGACACTCGACCTGACAGTGCTACTGGCTGAACATCGCATCGAGCGTGTGCTGCCCTTTGCTGATCAATTGATCGCCTTGAATGTAAAGGGTAACGGCGGGATATCAGGCCCGCCGCGCCAGGTTTTTGCACAGACCGACATTACACCGCCAGTGGTTACTTTGGGAAAGGAACTGGGATGGCAGCCCCTGCCTATGACAGTTGAGGAAGGACGTAAATTTATCCCCGACATAGAATCACGGACCCCCAAATCAGAGACGATACCCACCCCGGTCTCACAAAAAGTGGCGCCCTACCTGCAAATCCATGATCTGGAAGTGCACTATGGAAATCAAATAATCCTGGATGGGGTCAACCTCGATCTGCAACAGGGCGAAATTCTTGTTCTTATGGGACCCAACGGTGCCGGAAAGACCACCCTGCTGCGAACAATTGTGGGGCTGCTGCAACCAGCTAAGGGAAAGGTAATCGCCGGTGGTGTCGATATCTCCAACAAGCGGATGGACGAAATCTGCCGCGCAGTGGGCTACCTGCCCCAGGATCCAAATGCCTTGCTTTTTGCCAACAGCGCGCTCGAAGAATTGATGATAACCCTCCGCAACCACGCCGGTAAAATGGACGCAGCCGGAGAACAAGAAGCCGATAGAACTGCGCGGGCATTATTGGAGCGATTAGGGCTTATCAATCAAGCCGATGATTACCCGCGTGATTTGAGCGTTGGTCAGCGGCAGCGCGTAGCTCTGGGGGCTATCACCGTAACAAAACCTAAAACACTGCTGTTGGATGAGCCCACTCGCGGTCTGGATTACGGCGCTAAGCAGTCCCTGGCTCAATTACTGCGCGGCTGGCGAGACGAGGGCATGGCAATTTTACTGGTCACACACGACGTTGAGCTGGCGGCTGAGATTGCCGACCGGGCTGCGATTCTCAAGCAGGGCAAGATCAGCTCTTGTGGAGATACATCTCGTGTGATGCGCAGTTCAGTGAGATTCACCCCCCAGATAGCGCGCTTGTTTCCCGATACCGATTGGCTTACCGCCCAAGATGCTCTGATTGGGATCAGACAGATATTTTCATGAAATTCAACCGTCTTACCCGCGGTTATACGCACACGGAAGCGCTTAACCCAAGTATGTGTCGGAGGGTCGTAGAACCCCGTTCATGAGGCGCGTATATAAGACCTGTGAATGAAATTGTCCATATGAGGATTCGTTCAGAGGTTAGATGAACTGAATTTTTCTGAAGGAAGTGGATCAATCAGAGGTCTTATATTTAAAGGAAACCTTTAGCTTCGTTCGATAAGCCATTACTTGACCATTTTCAAGCTGCATGTCGAGTTCAACAACCTCCGCAATTCTCAGATCCTTCAGGGATTTAGAAGCCGTCTCAACTGCGGTCGCGGCAGCTTTCTCCCACGATTCGGTGCTTGTCCCGACTAACTCAATGACCTTATAGACACTGTTTGACATGCTGTCCTCCTTCTATATAAATTTATTAATTTGTATCAATGCATCTGGATAACAACCATTATAAGAGAAAACCACATCAAGGCAAGTCGTTATGGGAGAGTAACCCGTTTGGATTGGAAGGCTACCCTAGTTTAAGGCTCGAAGGTTAACATCCCGGATGGTAGAATTATACACATTACAGCACATATTAGATCAAGACTATGTACCCATTTTCCAATAAGTATGGATATTTACCACAGAACCCACGGTGATCTCAGAAAATTCTTAAATTTATCTCGATGATCTCAGAGTTCTCAGTGGTGAAAAAAAGAAGGAGAACAACATGCAAGAAGCAGTCATCGTTGACGCTATCCGTACACCGATAGGAGCCTACGGCGGCGCACTTGCCGCTGTGCGTCCCGACGACCTCGCCGCCCTGGTATTAGAAGCCATTGTCGAACGCAGCGGGATCGATCCCGCTGTTGTTGAAGAGGTATATATGGGCTGCGCAAACCAGGCTGGAGAAGACAACCGTGATGTAGCCCGCATGGCAGCCCTGCTGGCAGGTTTCCCGGTTGAAGTTGCCGCAGTGACATTTAATCGGCTATGCGCATCGGGCTTGAACGCCGTCAACCAGGCGGCGCGAGCAATACGCGTCGCTGAAGGTGATGTTTTCATCGCCGGGGGTGTCGAGAGCATGAGCCGCGCCCCCTATTCAGTACCCAAACCAGAACACGCTTATCCCTGGGGTAACCTCACCATGTGGGACACCACTCTGGGCTGGCGTTATCCGCACCCCGAAATGAAAGAAATTTACGGCACCGATGCGATGGGTGAAACCGCCGAGAATATTTGGGACAAGGTTCATATATCGCGTGAAGAACAGGACGCCTTCGCATTGGCAAGCCACCAGCGGGCGATAGCAGCCATTGATTCAGGAAAATTTGCCCAGGAAATCGTCCCAGTCAGCGTACCGCAGCGCAAAAGGGATCCGGTCATCGTAGACACAGACGAACGCCCGCGCCGGGACACTTCTTTAGAGGCGCTATCCAGGCTGCGACCTGCTTTTCGCAAGGACGGCACTGTGACCGCCGGAAACTCGTCTGGTCTGAATGACGGTGCCGCATCTGTGCTTCTGACCAGCACTGAAAAAGCGGCTGAACTTGATCTGAAACCAATGGCAAAGGTTGTCTCATCAGGAGCCGCCGGCGTTCCACCGCGCACTATGGGACTTGGACCCATCCCAGCAACCCGCAAAGCATTAGCGCGAGCCAATTTAACGATAGAAGACATCGGTCTGATCGAACTAAACGAAGCATTCGCAGTTCAGGCTCTGGCAGTTATGCAAGAGCTGGGCATGCGCCATGAGATTACTAACGTCAACGGCGGCGCAATTGCGTTAGGGCACCCTCTGGGTTGCTCCGGAGCACGCATCCTGACCACCCTACTGCACGAAATGCGCCGCCGGGCGCCCGCAGAGAAGCGCCCATATTACGGGCTAGCGACTCTATGCGTGGGCGTCGGGCAGGGCGAAGCCACGATCGTCGAGTGGATTGATTATTAATGGGACACGGAAAAACACGGATTGATCGGATTTATTACTTTTTTCGTCAATGAGACTATTTGAATAGCAAACTGAAGTTCTGCAAAAAAACGACTTGTTAGCGCTTGTAACTGGATCCACGGGTTTCATCGGTTCGCATCTCTGCCGTGCTCTCACAGCCGCCGGACACGAGGTGCGCGCTTTTCACCGTCCGAACAGCTCCCTTTTACTCTTGGAAAATCTTGATGTAGAACACTGCATTGGGGACATCACCCAACCTGACAGCTTAGCAGACGCACTGAAGGACGTTGAGGTCGTCTTTCACACCGCCGCAAAGCTGGGTATTCCTCGTGACCCTGATTTAATGTACGCCGTCACTGTCGCTGGTACCCAAAATGTGCTCAACGCGGCTAGAGCGGCTGGCGTTCGCAGAGTGGTACACACAAGCACGGTCGCTGCGCTTGGGGTTCCCGAAAAACCGCACAATAAACATATCGCTCCCCCTGCGATGAACGAATACCACACCTGGAACTTTCCACCTCAATGGTGGCCTTACGGGCACAGCAAGTACCTGGCAGAGATGGAAGTCCAAAATGCGGTGGCGAATGGTCTGGATGCCGTAATTGTAAACCCAACGCTGGTTATTGGCGCTGGAGATATCAATCGCGTTGGAGGCAATGTCATCATCAAAGCAGCCCAAGGCATCCTGATCGCTGTTCCACCCGGTGGATTGAATGTGGTACATATCGACGACGTGGTGCGTGGACACCTGTTGGCGCTAGAACGTGGACGGACGGGCGAACGCTATATTCTAGGCGGGCAGAACCTCGGTCATATTGAGTTCCTTAACATTGTGGCAGATGTGGTTGGCGTTCAGGGACCGCGCGCTGCTATTCCAGAATGGCTGGTCCGAGGATTAGCAGGACCCGTAGAGATAGCTGCTAAAATCCTGCCGCTGCCCATCGGAGGCGATTTGCTGCACAAGGCAGGTTATTTCTTTTATTATGATACGCACAAAGCGCACCAGGAATTGGGTTTGAGCGACCTGCGATCAACACATACAGCGATTGGAGATGCATATATATGGTACCGCCAGCAAAACATAATATAAAATTCTTTAGCCGTTTTATTAGCCCGATTTACAAATTCCGCTAATCTACATTTTTTGATCCCATTTGCTGGTGTTATAGGTCAATATCCCCAATATTTTTGGTCAGAAGTGGATTGAATAAGGGTCAAGGAGGTTCTAAACTCCTCGCTCCTCTTGGAGAGCGTATATCTATACAACATTGAAATCCACAAAGAATTAAGGTAACATAAAAACAAATGAGTGCCTTTACACCCGCTTATCTAAAATTGATAAAGAACGGCGAGCTGAGAGAGCGCGTCACACAGGCATATGAAAGGCTCTCAAGCTGTGACATCTGCGCCTGGGAGTGCGGCATAAACCGGCGGGCGGGCGAACTTGGGATATGCAAGTCCGGGGAGCTTGCCAGGGTCAGCAGCTACGGTCCCCATATGGGCGAGGAGGACCCGTTGCGCGGCTGGCGAGGTTCGGGCACGATCTTCTTCTCACGCTGCAACCTGCGCTGCCAGTACTGTCAGAACCACGACATCAGCCAGAACGACTCGGGCAAACTGGTTGAACCCGAACACCTGGCAGCCATGATGCTCGAGCTGCAAAGTCAAGGCTGCCACAACATCAACTTCGTATCACCCAGCCATGTGGTACCCCAAATCCTGGCTGGTTTATACATCGCTGCTGAAGCCGGTCTGCGCCTCCCGCTGGTCTACAACACTGGCGGCTACGATTCGCTCGCGACCCTCCAATTGCTGGACGGCGTGATCGATATATATATGCCTGACATGAAATACAGCGATGCCAAAATTGCCCGCCGTTATTCCAAAATCCCCCATTACCCGCAAGTGAACCGGATCGCTTTGCGCGAGATGCAGCGCCAGGTGGGCGATTTACAAATCGATGCTCAGGGTGTGGCTAAGCGCGGGCTGCTCATCCGCCACCTGGTGCTCCCAAACGAACTGGCTGGGACGAAAGAAATCGTGCGCTTCCTGGCTCAGGAAATCTCACCCAATACTTATTTAAACCTGATGGACCAGTACCGTCCGGCATATAATGCGCCTAAGTTCCCGGAGCTGATGCGATCGATCACCAGCCAGGAATACCAATCCGCCCTACAGATGGCTCATGACGCCGGTCTGCGCCGCCTTGACATGCGTAAGCCGCGCTTTTTGTTTATGTAAATGTTTTATCGCTAAAATGTATTTATCAGAATCGAAACATTCACCCAGGGAAAAAATGATCCCCCCAAAAATCGACTCATACAGGTTCGGACGCATCGTTATCGACGGGCAGGCATACAACCGGGATGTGATCGTCCTGCCCGACCAGGTGATCAGGGACTGGTGGCGAGGTTCGGGTCACATACTGCATCCCGATGACCTGCTTCTCGTATTCGAAGCATCCCCCGAGGTGCTGGTGGTCGGGCAAGGCTCTGTCAGCCGCATGCAGGTGCTCGAT
>JAUWPO010000023.1 GCA_030611505.1 Chloroflexota bacterium | reverse complement strand
CCGGAAGGCGTCGAAATGGTCATGCCGGGTGATAATGTGAACCTGGAAATTGAGCTGATCGTGCCGGTGGCGTTGGAGCAGGGTTCAAAGTTCGCTATCCGTGAAGGTGGTTTGACGGTTGGCGCTGGTGTGATCACGAAGATACTGGAATAGGTGTTAATATTATGGCAAAGCAAAAGATCCGCATTCGTCTTAAAGCGTACGACCACCGTGTATTAGATCAATCCGCAAAGCGCATTGTTGAAACTGCCGAGCGAGCGGGTGCTCGAGTAGTTGGTCCTGTACCCTTGCCAACTCGCAAAGAAAGGTTTACAATACGCCGCTCTACTTTTATTGACAAGGACTCACACGAGCACTTTGAAATTCGAACACACAATCGGTTAATCGATGTTCTCGAACCAGATTCAAAAACGATTGACATGCTCATGCGATTGAACCTGCCAGCGGGTGTGGATATCGAGATCAAAATATAAATGTTGGCAGATTTATTGATTTTTTCAATATAAGCAACATTTGAATAATTAACAAATTTATTAGAAATATGGCATTGTAAGAGCGGACCTGTTCGCAAACCCAAATACATGTGCTTCGCGGCAGACCGTCTGACTGCTCTGTCATCAGGGATGATGAAGCCCAGCCCAGGTTTACAGTCCCGAGAACAAATCAATGCAGGAGACAAATGAAATGTTGAAAGGGCTAATTGGTAAAAAAGTTGGTATGACCCAGATTTTCGATGATGACGGTCTTGCAGTACCGGTTACATTGATCGAAGCTGGGCCTTGTTACGTCACTCAGTTGCGATTGCCTGAGCAGGATGGATACTCAGCAGTTCAGCTGGGTTTCGGGGAAGTGAAGCCAAAGCGCCTCACAGGTGGTCAATTAGGGCACCTAAAGCGTAGCAGCATTCCCCCATTGCGCTATTTGCGCGAATTCCGGGAGAAAGACCCAGAAGTTAAAGAGGGTGACAAAGTTACTGTAGATGTTTTCGTACCCGGTGATTTCGTGGATGTGATTGGAACAAGCAAGGGGAAGGGATTCGCGGGCGCCGTAAAACGTTACGGATTCCGAGGTGGACCTAAAACCCATGGACAATCAGATCGTCTTCGCGCTCCTGGATCTCGAGGCGCAGGTACAACTCCTGGTCGTGTTTACAAAGGTGCAAAAGGACCTGGTCACATGGGTAACCACAGGGTTACTATACAAAATTTGAAGGTTGTATTGGTTGATGCTGAAAGAAACCTGATTGGTGTTCGCGGTGCAGTACCGGGAGCTAAAGGTGGCTTGCTTATGATCAAAGAGGTTAGGAAGCAGTAGTTAAACGGGCAGGTCAATTGGGAGCAAAACGAACATGGAAGTAGATGTATTGAACATGGATGGGCAGAAAGTGAAAACGATGGAGCTTCCATCGGCGATCTTCGAAGCCCCAATAAACATCGATTTAATGCACCAAGCTTATGTCCGCCAAATGGCGAACGCTCGCTTGGGAACTCACAGTACTAAAACCAGGGGCGAGGTAGTTGGAGGTGGGCGCAAACCATGGAGACAAAAAGGTACAGGTCGCGCTCGTCAGGGTTCCATACGCTCCCCACAGTGGGTTGGGGGTGGTAAAGTGCATACACCCAAACCACGTAATTACACTCAAGCTATGCCGCGCAAAATGCGCCGAGCGGCGTTACGTTCAGCCCTTTCTGTGAAAGCGGTCGAGAATGATATCGTAGTTTTGGAAGAATTTTCCTTGCCGGATGAGAAAACTCGGATGATGGAACAGGCGTTAGACAGTTTGGTAGGTGTATCAAGCGCTTTGGTCTTGTTCCCAGAGAAAACTGAAGAATACGAGCGGATTGTTCGCTCGGCAAACAACCTGCCATATGCCAAGATTTTATTAGCGAATTATCTCAACATACGAGATCTCCTTGGGTATGAAAAGCTGGTTATACCAATGAGTGTATTTGACGTGTTGGCGACATATTTGGGTTAATTGGAGTAAATATGACTACAATTTATGATGTTCTCCGTCGTCCAATAATTACTGAGAAATCGAATTATCAAAACACTGTTTTACATCAATTTGTATTCGAAGTGTCATCAGATGCTACAAAAAAGCTGGTGAAAGAAGCCGTGGAGACATTATTCGAGGTGAGCGTTCTGAGGGTAAACATGATGAATATGCCCGCAAAGCGTTCAAGGAGTTTACGAACCCGGCAAACGACAAATCGGCGCAGTAGTTATAAGAAAGCTATTGTCACATTGGACCCAAGTGATACGATTCAAGTGTTTGAAGGGGTTAAATAATGGGCGTAAAAAAGTATAAACCTGTAACTCCGAGTTTGAGAGGCATGACTGGTTCCACATTTGAGGAAATAACAAAAACCAAGCCGGAACGCTCATTGATTAAACCACTTCGTAAAAGTGGTGGTCGAAATATGTATGGTCGTATCACTGTTCGTCATCGTGGCGGAGGTCATAAACGACACATTCGTATTGTAGATTTTAAACGTAAAAAGTATGGAATCCCTGCAAAGGTGTCGGCGATTGAGTATGATCCAAATCGCAGTGCCCGTTTAGCGCTTCTGTTCTATGTGGATGGTGAAAAGCGCTACATTATTGCTCCACTTGATTTACGAGTTGGAGATACGATTGTTTCTGGCCCTGAGGCAGAAGTTCGCCCCGGGAACAGTTTGCCGATTTCCAATATCCCAATCGGTACGATGGTCCATAACATTGAGCTGAACGAAGGTCGAGGAGGGCAACTAGTGCGCGCTGCCGGAGGTGCTGCCCAACTGCTCGCCAAAGAGGGCGACTATGCACAAATACGCTTGCCTTCTGGCGAGGTGCGCCTTGTTCGACAACAATGCTACGCAACAATCGGACAGGTCGGTAATCTGGACCATAGCAATATCAAATTAGGTAAAGCTGGCAGGAAACGCCATTTAGGTATCCGTCCAACTGTGCGTGGCTCGGCAATGTCCCCTCGCGATCATCCCCACGGTGGAGGTGAGGGTCGCTCGGGGATTGGAATGCCCGGCCCTAAAAGCCCGTGGGGAAAGCCCACTTTGGGTTATAGAACTCGCCGGAATAAGCGAACGGAAAAATTTCGAGTCCGTCGTCGAGGTAAAAAACGGCGTTAAACAATATACGGAGATGGAATATATCAGTATGTTGGAATCATGCCTGGCAAGTTAGTGGAGTATAGAATATGGGAAGATCATTAAAAAAAGGGCCTTATATAGACTTAAAACTGCTCAAAAAAGTTGATTTGATGAACGAGCGCGGCGAAAAGAAAGTTATCCGAACTTGGAGCCGGGCAAGCACCATCTTTCCTCAAATGGTCGGTCACACAATTGCTGTTCATGATGGTCGACGACATGTACCCATCTATGTCACTGAAAATATGGTCGGACACAAGTTAGGTGAGTTCGCTCCCACCCGCACTTACCGCGGTCATGTAGCGGAAAAGAGAACTAGAAGGGAATAGTTGGAAATGGAAACAGATATTTACGCACGGGCGCGGCACATACACGTTTCTCCCCAAAAAGTGCGCTTGGTCATAGACTTGGTTAGGGGAAAGGAAGTTGTGGAAGCAGTTACCTTGTTGAGATTCACACCAAACCGGGCCGCTCGACCCGTATCGAAATTGCTCACTTCTGCAATAGCGAACGGCGAGGAAAATTTCGGTGTCAACCGTGAGGACTTATATATTTACAAGATTTTTGCAGACGAAGCTCCAACTCGAAAATGGCGCAGATTTGGTGCGCGGGGACGATTTAAACCTTGGTTGCGTCGTTCGTCACACATCACGGTAATATTGCGTGAGCGGAAAGAGTAAGAAGGAGATAATATGGGTCGCAAGGTAAATCCGATTGGTTTTCGCCTGGGGATAAACAGGACATGGGATGCTCGCTGGTACGCTGAAGGTGAAGATTATGTCACGAATCTTCAACAGGACTTCAAGCTGCGAGAATTAATCAACAACGAAGCACCACGGGCAGGAATTTCGCGGATTGAAATTGAACGCTTTCCTGGTAAGGTCAAGGTTATTGTTCACACTGCAAAGCCTGGTATCCTGATTGGGCGCAAGGGCGAGAATGTGAAAGCAATTCGTAAAAGCATAGAATCTGAGATGGGCAAAAAGATCGATCTCGAGATTAAGGAGATCAAAGTACCTGATCTGGATGCATATCTTGTTGCTCGGAACATCGCAGACCAGCTTGAGAGGCGTATCAGTTTCCAGCGAGCGATGAAACGAGCTATTCAACAAGCTATGCGAGCTGGCGGTCAAGGGATCCGCGTGGAAGTTTCGGGTCGACTAAGTGGAGCGGAGATGGCACGTTCAATAAATATGCGCGAAGGACGCGTCCCACGCCAGACACTTCGTGCTGATATAGATTATGGAATAGCTGAATCTCTAACAACATATGGTCGAATCGGGGTGAAGGTTTGGATCTACAAGGGTGATGTACTGCCAGATGTTGAGGAGAAAACCGAGACGACAGAAGGTGTTTACGTCAGTGATTAGGTGGATTTCAGGTTAAAAGTTGCAATCATATTATTATAATTAATCACGGAATTGTGGCTTTGGATGAGATTATAGTGAGGTAGGAATTATGTTAATGCCAAAACGAGTTAAGTGGCGCAAACAAATGCGAGGCCGTATGAGAGGGAAGGCTTCTCGTGGCACCGAATTAAACTTCGGCGACTATGGACTAAAGGCTCTTGAACCCGGATGGATATCTGCACGTCAAATTGAGGCAGCTAGAAGGGCGATTGTGCGTGCATTCAAACGACGCGGAAAGTTTTGGATTCGGATTTTCCCCGATAAACCGGTAACACAGAGAGCGGCTGAAACCCGCATGGGCAAAGGTAAAGGTAATGTTGAATATTGGGTTGCAGTGGTTAAACCCGGGAGGATAATGTTTGAAGTCGGAGGAGGTATCCCTGCTGAAGTCGCCAAAGAAGCATTACGCCTCGCTCAGTATAAATTATCGATCAAAACCAAGATTGTTGGACGACACGATATGGGGGGAGGTGATTAGTGGCTACTAAAGAACTTCGAGATCTGTCAACAGGAGAACTCGAATCGCGAGTGGAAGATGCCA
This sequence comes from Chloroflexota bacterium, assembly GCA_030611505.1. Taxonomy (GTDB): domain Bacteria; phylum Chloroflexota; class Anaerolineae; order Anaerolineales; family UBA4823; genus JAUWPO01. The sequence continues at coordinate 19,403 of JAUWPO010000023.1, read as the reverse complement.
GAGAAGAGCTGATGAATTTGAGATTTCAACAATCTACTGGCGAACTTACAGACCATACCCGCGTACGCGTTACACGCCGCCATATCGCCCGGCTTCTGACAATCATTCATGAACGGGAATTATTCACTAATTTGGAAGGTGAAGCATGAATAAACGGCGTCGAATGACCGGAGTAGTGACCAGTGATAAGATGCAGAAGACGGTTGTCGTCGAAATGACTCGTACATACCGGCACCGTCTATATAAAAAAGTTGTCCATAGCCATCGACGAGTTATGGCTCATGATGAATTAGGTTGTCAATTAGGCGACCATGTCAGGATTGTAGAGAGCCAACCTATTTCACGACGGAAAAGATGGGTTGTTCAGGAAATCCTTCGTCGTGATGTCGCAGCCGGCGAACCCGAATTGGAGATCTAACCATGATACAGCAGGAATCTCGATTAAAGATCGCCGACAATACAGGTGCCCGGGAGGTGCTGGTGATCCGCGTCTTGGGTGGTTCATCCCGCCGTTATGGCAGGATCGGTGATATCGTGGTTGGAACGGTTAAAATAGCAACGCCGCAGGGAGCAGTAAAAAAGAGCGATGTCGTACGAGCGGTAATCGTTCGCTGTGCCAAAGAGTGGAGACGAGACGATGGGTCCTCGATCCGCTTCGATGATAATGCGGCTGTTATTCTGGATACCGATGGAAGGAATCCTAGAGGGACACGAATCTTCGGGCCAGTTGCTCGAGAATTGCGTGAAAAGGGTTTTATGAAAATCGTCTCACTAGCGCCGGAAGTTCTGTAAATTGAAGGTGTTTATTGTTCCAAGGAGTAAGAATTGTGAAAGCAAGGATTCGTAAAGGTGACACCGTCGAGGTTATCAGTGGACGCTTTGAAGATAAGGGTAAGCGTGGTGAGGTTACAAAAGTATTGCCTAAGCAAGCCCGAATTGTCGTACAGAATGTAAATATTCGTAAAAAGCACCAGCAGCAGGTTGAAACCCGCGGTCGTGCGTTATCAGCAGGCATTATTGAGTTCGAAGCGTCGATAGCAATATCTAACGTTATGCTTGTTTGTCCCGTTTGCAATGAACCATCGCGTATAGGAATTCTCCGGGATGGTAAAGAAGTCCAGCGGGTATGCAAAAAGTGTAAGGCTGAATTTGATTAAACTGCTGGATGGGAGCAAAATAAATGAGCCATAGGCTGAAAGAACGCTATCAAGAAGAGTTAGTACCCGAGCTTATGAAATCGTTGGACTTGAAAAACGTGATGCAAGTTCCTCGAGTTGAGAAGGTCGTGGTCAATATCGGAGTTGGTGAGGCAATCGACAATGCGAAAGCGCTTGATGCCGCCGTTTCGGATTTGGGTATCATCACAGGTCAAAAACCAATCGTAACGAAGGCAAAAAAGAGCATAGCGAATTTTAAATTGCGGGAAGGTCGTTCGATTGGTGCTAAAGTCACACTTCGTGGTTATCGCATGTGGGCATTTTTGGACCGTTTAATGAACATTGCCTTGCCACGTGTACGTGATTTCCGAGGAGTATCTCCCAATTCATTTGATGGACGTGGTAACTACACCTTGGGTCTTCGGGAGCAGTTGATATTTCCAGAGATTAATTATGACCAGATTGATAAAATTCGAGGCTTCGAAGTCTCAGTCGTCACTTCCGCAGGTGATGATGATCAAGGCAGACAATTGCTGCAATTATTAGGAATGCCTTTTAGGAAGGAAGGTTGATGGATGGCAAAAAAATGTATGCCCATTAGAGAAACTCGACGCAAGTATAAAACTCGAGTTCGCAATCGTTGTAAGGTATGTGGACGTCCAAGAGGTTATATTCGTCGATTTGGATTATGCCGTATATGCTTTCGTGAAAAAGCGCTTGATGGCAAAATCCCTGGTGTTGTAAAATCTTCCTGGTAACTGGACGGAGGACAGTAAATGAGCGTAAGTGATCCAATCGGTGATATGTTAACTCGAATCAGGAACTCTGTCATGGCAGATAATAAATTGGTTGCCATGCCAAGTTCAAAGATTAAGGTGGCAATCGCCCAGATTATAAAAGAAGAAGGCTATATTAAGGGGTTTGAAGTTGTGGATGGCGAAGTAGTTGGTTCGAAAATACTACGCATTCGCTTGAAGTATGTTGGCGAAAGGCGTCAACGGCATCCCGTAATTACAGGTCTAGAGCGGATTAGCCGTCCGGGACGACGTGTGTATACCAGTAAACAGAAGATTCCCTGGGTGCTATCTGGAATTGGAGTTGCCATAATTTCCACTCCGAAGGGAGTGATGACAGGTCGACGCGCCCGACATTTAGGCGTGGGTGGTGAAGTGCTCTGTAAGATTTGGTGAAAAGAAATGGAGGAGAGTGGTTGGAGAGTGTAAATTAGTATATACCTGCGACTATAACTCTCAGGAGGTTGAAAAGTGTCAAGAATCGGTCGTTTGCCGGTGGTTCTACCAAAGGATGTTGAGGTCGATATCAAAGGTACCCATATCCTAGTAAAGGGCCCCAAAGGTGAACTTGAGCATACATTCCCGTCTGATATGATGATTTCGCTTAATGATGGCGAGATAGTGGTTAAGCGTCCCTCTGATGAACGTACACACCGTGCTCTACACGGTATGACTCGGGCACTCATAAATAATATGGTGACTGGAGTGAGTACCGGATACGAGAAAGTGTTAGAAATTAATGGCGTCGGTTATCGGGCAGAGTTGGATGGTAAGAATTTGGTGCTCCATGTTGGTTTCTCTCATTCTGTGATCGTAGAACCACCTCGAGGAATCGAATTTGAAGTCGATGCCAGGACTCGACAGATAAAAGTAATGGGTTATGACAAGCAAGTGGTTGGTCACGTGGCAGCAGATATTCGTAAGGTACGCCCACCGGAGCCTTACAAGGGAAAGGGGATTAAATATATAGATGAAAGAATCCGCCGTAAGGCTGGAAAGGCTGGAAAGGTGACAGCATATGGGTAAGAAGAAATCGCGTTCCTTTGCACGTCATCGTAGGCATGTTCGTGTTCGAAAAAAAATTCAAGGAACACCTGATACCCCTCGTCTCAATGTTTTTCGGAGTCTGGTCGAAATTTATGCTCAGTTGATCGACGATGAATCTGGACATACTCTCGTATCGGCTTCTAGTGTCGAACACGGTTTACGTGCTCAAATGAAGGGTTTTAAAAAGACTGAGCAAGCTAACATTGTGGGCAAGTCATTGGCTGAGCGTGCAAGGGAAAAGGGAATTCGCCAGGTTGTGTTTGACCGTGGTGGCTATCGATACATTGGTCGAGTCAAGGCACTGGCTGATGGAGCCCGTCAGAGCGGTTTGGAATTTTAGTAGGGGCTGATCTACTGGATTATTAGGAACAGTCATCCTTTACCTCTACTAAGGAGAATTAAATGTCAAATAATGGGTATTCTGAGTTTACTAAAGAGTTAGATGAGCGAGTAGTAGATATTAATCGCGTAGCAAAAGTTGTAAAAGGTGGACGTCGTTTTTCTTTTCGTGTCGTTGTCGTGGTGGGAAACAATCACGGGAGTGTTGGTGTAGGTATGGGCAAAGCAAACTCTGTGCCAGATGCAATACGGAAAGCAACTGAACGGGCTCGCAAGAATATGCACGAAGTGTCGTTTTATAAGTCAACGATTCCACATGAAGTCATTGGTAAAGTGGGAGGTGCGAGAGTTTTATTGAAGCCCGCATCGCTTGGAACTGGAGTAATTGCCGGTGGCGGTGTGCGCGCTGTGCTCGAAGCAGCAGGAGTTTCCGATATTTTAACTAAGTCTTTGGGGAGCAGCAACATTCTCAATGTCGTCTTAGCTACGATGCAAGCATTAGATCAATTGAAATCCATAAAAAAAGAAGCTGCAATGCGAGGAAAATCACCTGAGGATCTGATTCCGTTTTGGGAGCGCAGGAAGAATGTCTAAATCCAAGACTTCAAAAAGTAAACCCGTGAGAATAACGCTAGTAAAAAGCCCAATTGGGTATTCCAAGCGTCAGAAAGCTACCGTCCAGGCTCTTGGTTTTCATCGCATGCAGCAGACGGTTGAGCAAGTCGACTCAATGACTCTTCGAGGAATGTTAGCTAAAGTAAGTCACCTAGTAAAGATAGAAGAGGAAGAATAGGTAAGATAATGAAACTTCATGACCTTAAACCTCAGGAAGGATCGAAGAAAAACCGTAAACGTGTGGGCCGTGGAATTGCTGCAGGCCAGGGAAAAACTGCAGGTAGGGGTACCAAAGGTCAAGGTGCTCGCGCTGGCGGCGGTACAAGGCTTTACCATCAGGGTGGCAACCTGCCATTCTTCCGTCGTCTCCCTTTCCTGCGCGGGAAAGGCTTCACTCCGATTAATAGAATTGAGTACAACGAAATAAACCTTGACCAGTTGGAAGGGTTCGATCCGGATAGTATCATTTCACCAGACACCCTGGTTGAAGCTCGCTTATTACGGAATAATCGAAGACCGGTAGTGATTCTAGGTCGAGGCGATGTTAATGTGTCGCTCAAAGTTCGAGTTCATCGTATCAGCAATGGAGCCAGGACTAAGATAGAGAATGCTGGTGGTAGCGTTGAAATTATCGAATAATTTTCTGATTAGGAGACGATGATATGAAGCGGTCTGCTTGGCGCTATATTTGGGCGGCAAAAGATATTCGCCGAAGATTATTGATAACACTTCTTATCCTGGCGATTTATCGCCTTGCGGCTCACGTTCCGGTACCCGGCGCAAATCGAGCAGTTATTGCCGGGATATTTGAATCTGGCGGTGCTGGTGGAACATTATTAGGACTACTTGATCTACTTTCGGGTGGTACAGTTTCAAATTTCTCCGTGTTAGCAATGGGGGTTTACCCATACATTACATCACAAATTATCCTGCAGCTTTTGGTTCCTATCATTCCTGCTCTGCAGAAAAAAATGGAGGAAGATCCGCGCGAAGGTCGAAAGTGGATGGAAAAATGGACTTACATCCTCGCGGTTCCAATGGCTGCATTACAGGCTATTGGGCAGATCAACCTGTTTACAACGTTTACTGGTGGTGTGCCGGTCATACAGAACTTTGGTTTTGTCGGCGGAGATCTCCTGTTGTCGTTGGCGGTCGTGATAAGCATGACAGCAGGGACGATGTTTGCAATCTGGTTGGGTGAATTGATTTCGGAATTTGGCATCAGAAATCAAGGGCTTTCAATAATCATCTTCTCCGGCATCGTATCCCGCATACCAGTTAACTTTGTACGCCTCTTAGCAGACGAACAGAATAGGATCATCTTGATCGTAATCTCAACAATCGTAACCGCGCTAACAATATTTGCCATTGTCTACGTCCAGCAAGGTCGACGAAATGTGCCTGTAATGTATCCTGGACGCCGGGTCGGAAATCGCATGTCTATGCCTGTAAAAGGTACCTTGCCATTGATGGTAAACATGGCAGGAATGATCCCATTGATTTTTGCACAATCATTACTTACGTTCCCTGCGATTCTAGCCAGCTTCTTCACTTCCTCCCCAAATGAGTTTGTGAGTAATGCTGCTACGACTGTAACGAACTTGTTTGGTGGTCAAAGCGATTTTTACTGGGTGTTGTATTTCTTAATGGTTGTAGCGTTTACCTTTTTCTATACAAATGTTCTGTTTACGCAACAGAATTACGGAGAGAGCCTAAAAAGGGTTGGAGCTCGAATTCCGGGGGTAAGTCCCGGTGCACCAACGCAGAGATATTTAAATCGGGTATTGAGCCGAATCACACTCCCCGGAGCTTTGTTCTTGGGTCTGGTTGCCGTTCTTCCGTGGTTGTTAGGACTGATAATACCCATTGGAGAGAGCACTGGTCTAATGCTCGTCCAGTCAGCTGGTTTGCTAATCGTTGTCGGTGTAGTCCGGGATATTTTCTTTAACATTGAGGCGGAACTTAAGGTACACGGTTACGAAGATGCGTTGCTAGTCCGATAATTTGGAGAAACTCAATGCCTATATACATCGTACTACTTGGACCGCCAGGTGCCGGGAAAGGCACTCAGGCACAAATTATTTCAAAGGAATTGAATTTACCGCACATATCTTCTGGCGATATCTTTCGTGAGAACTTGAAGAACCAAACAGAATTGGGAATAATTGCGGAAAGGTATATGACTCGCGGCGAGCTGGTACCGGATGATATTACGATTTCAATGATTCACGATCGACTATCGCGCGAGGATTGTAAACCTGGCAGTTTGCTGGATGGTTTCCCACGCACACCCGCGCAGGCTGCTGCCTTGGATAACACCCTGGCTGAATTCCGGGGCAAGGTGAATGCCGTACCTTATATTAAAGTGCCGCAAGAAGTTCTAATTGAAAGATTAACAGGACGTTGGACTTGTAGAGCCGAAGGTCATATCTTTCATGATAGATTTAATCCGCCTAGACAAAAGGGTGTTTGTGACTACGATGGCTCGCAACTCTATCAGCGTGATGATGATACCGAAGAAACCGTTAAAAACCGCATTCATGTTTATTTTAAACAAACGATGCCGTTGATTGATTACTACCGCCAGGCGGGTTTGTTATTAGAAGTGGATGGCAGACAGCCGATTGAAAAAGTGGGCGCTGATTTAATTTACGCCATTTCAAAATCCATATGATCGGATAGTCATGGAACGCAATATTGTCATTAAAGATAAGAAAGAATTAGATCTTATGCGTGCAGCGGGCAGGTTAAATGCGAGAGCGTTAGCTGCGGTGCGAGAGATAATTCGCCCAGGTGTAACTACTGCTGATCTGGATGCGGTTGCAGAAGAGGTGATCACTAAAAATGGAGCAGTCCCGATTTTTAAGGGCTATCCCGGTCCTTATCCATACCCAGGTACTTTGACTATAAGCATCAATGAAGAATTGGTACATGGAATTCCGGGAAAGCGTAAATTGAAAGAAGGAGACATTGTATCGATTGACTGCGGCACAAAGTTAGATGGTTTTGTGGGCGACTCAGCCTTCACGATTGGAGTTGGTGAGATTTCCACCGATGCACAGAAATTGCTGGACACCACTGAACAGTCACTTTATGAAGGAATATCAAAGATGTGGGCTGGTAACCGGGTTGGAGATGTCGCCTCGGCTATTCAGCAGTATGTGGAACAGCGAGGGTATCTTCTGACACGCGTATATACTGGTCATGGTGTAGGACGAAAAATGCATGAAGGACCCCAGGTGCCGAATTACGGGACTCCCGGGCGCGGATTGGTTCTACGTCCAGGCATGACAATCGCGATTGAACCGATGGTGCTTGTTGGCACAGACAAAACACGCGTGCTTCCGGATAAGTGGACAGTTGTATCTGCGGATGGTTCATTAACTGCCCATTATGAACATACTATTGCTGTGACCGAAGGAGAACCTATCATCCTTACATTGGCGTAATAATTACGAATTAAATGAGTTTTAGGTTTGCATCGTTAGGATGATTATCAAATTATATCCAAGGATATTGACTGGACGAAAACGGTAGTAGCAGTTATAATTGATGTTTTGGCTGGTGTTTAAAATAAATATTTTGAACTGGGTTTTGGCATTGCTGGTCAATCCTAGCCGCTGGGAGAGTGGCATTATGAAAGTATCTTCATCAATCAAAAAACGTTGTGCAAAATGCAAGATTGTGAAGCGCCGAGGCGTTTTATATGTAATTTGTGAAAACCCAAAACATAAACAACGACAAGGATAAATGATTATGGCACGTATTGTAGGTGTTGATCTCCCGCGTAACAAGCGGGTTGAAATTGGTCTGACGTATCTCTATGGGGTAGGTTCCTCGCGATCTGAACAGATCTTGTCGGACACTGGGGTGAATCCGGATATAAGGATAAAAGATTTGACCGATTCGGATGTTACCAAGATACGTGAATACATCACCCAAAATTACAAAGTGGAGGGTGATCTGCGCCGTGAGGTACAGCTCAACATTAAACGTTTGATTGAGATCGGCAGTTATCGTGGTCTGCGGCACCGCCGAAACTTACCGGTCAGAGGGCAAAGGACAAAAACGAACGCACGAACCGCCAAAGGCCCAAAGAAAACTGTAGCCGGTCGTGGGCGGCGGCGCGGTGCTACAAAGAAATAGACTTAATATTTTTGTGAGGAATTATGGCTCAAAGTGTAAGATCGACGCGTCGTAAAGGCGCAAAGAAATCAAAACGTACATTGTCGTCTGGTAAGATTCATATTTATTCTACGTTTAACAATACGATTATCACCGTAACTGACCATGAAGGAAACACAGTAACTTGGGGTAGCGCTGGTTCTGTCGGATTTAAAGGGTCCAAGAAAAGCACTCCATATGCAGCCCGATTGGCAACTGAACAAGCCATCAAGGCTGCAATATCGATGGGAATGCAAGAAGCAGAATTATTCGTCAAAGGACCAGGACCTGGACGCGAATCCGCGATTCGAGCTGTGGCAGCTCTGGGTATAAAAGTAACAGCTATCTCCGATGTCACTCCAGTTCCCCATAATGGATGTAGACCTCCGAAGAGAAGGCGAGTGTAATCTTTTTGATAAGGAAGGAAATCAGGATATTATGGCAAAATATCGAGGTCCAGTTTGTAAGTTATGCCGCAGAGAAGGTGAAAAACTTTTCTTGAAAGGTGAACGCTGTTTTACTCCTAAGTGCTCGTTTGATCGCCGCGGGTACCCACCAGGTCAGCATGGTAAATCAGCGCAATGGCGACGAAAACGAGAATCGGATTACAACCGGCAGTTGCGTGCCAAACAAAAAGCGCGCCGAATCTATGGAATTTTCGAGCGCCAATTCCGGCGCTATTACGAAGTTTCACTTGGGCGTCGTGGTCTGACAGGTTTGAATCTATTGCAAATTTTAGAATCTCGCTTGGATAATATTGTCTTTCGATTGGGGTTTGCAGCTAGCCGATCTCAAGCAAGGCTCCTTGTTACACATGGACACTTCGGGGTCAATGGACGCCGTACGGATGTACCATCAATGTTAGTAGCAATCGACGACGAGATCATGGTGCGTGAAGGTTCATGCAAGCGTACGTATTTTAAAGACCTGCCAGTGGTCGCCGAGGACAGAAATATACCTGCTTGGCTCAGCCGTGATGTGAAGAATCTCACAGGGAAGGTCATCCGCCTTCCTGAGCGATCTGAAATTGACGGCACTTTGAACGAGCAGTTGATCGTTGAATATTATTCGAGATAGATATTATCCTTTTATGCCTGTGGTGGTGGCGTGAGATATATTCATCACAACTTAATGCATATCAGGAAGAATTGGGGATGAGGTGAACCGTGATTGGTTTAACGAATATGGTGACCCCTAAGATAGAGCGTGAAGCTGAAGCCCGTAATTACGGTAAATTTGTAATCAGTCCACTTGAACGTGGATATGGTACCACGCTCGGGAATGCCCTTCGCCGGGTATTGCTGTCCTCACTTGAAGGAGCAGCGGTTACCTCAATTCGAATTGACGATGTGCAGCATGAATTCACAGATATTCCGGGTGTTAGAGAAGATGTTCTCTGGGTGATGCTTCAAATTAAGCAATTGCGAATTAAGATCTATGAAGGAGATACTGCTCAATTGCATTTGGAAGTGCGCGGGAGCGGAGTAGTTACTGCAGGAGACATCATCACTCCTCCTGAAGTTGAGATTATGAACCCAGATCTATATCTGTTTACGGTAGACGATGATAACGCTCACCTTGAAATTGAAATGAATGTTGAGCGTGGTAGAGGATACTCCCCGGTTGATGATCGTATTGGACGTTTGCCGATAGGTGAACTTCCAGTTGACGCGATTTACGGCCCTGTTCAGCGAGTTAACTGGGATATTGGATATGCGCGGGTTGGGCAAAGCACAAATTTCGACCGGTTAGTTATGGAAATCTGGACGGACGGGACGATCGGTCCAGAGCAGGCTTTAAGCGCGAGCGCAAAAATCATCATCGAACACATGCGTCACCTAGCTGGTATTAGTGAGGAATCACTCTCTGCTATTGCTCTGGAGGAGGAGATAACCAGCCGCCTGACAAGCGAGATGATCGAAACACCAATTGAGAATCTTGATCTCTCCGTACGTGTTTTTAACTCATTGAAAAGGACAGGCATTACAACAGTTGGTGAAGTACTTGAATTGCTCGAAAAAGGTGACGAGGCAGTAATGTCAATCCGTAACTTTGGTGAAAAGAGCCTGCAAGAACTGCGTCAAAAGATGCAAGAAAAAGGCTATCTGGATGATGAAGAAGAAAAAAGTGAAGTGGAGTAGTAAAGCATATGCGGCACAGAATTGCAGGACATAAATTGAACGGAGGTAAGGACGAGCAAAAAGCCTTACGCAGGAATTTAATAAAACAGTTATTTGAGCACGAACGGATTCGTACTACTCGAGCAAAAGCGAGAGCAGTTCGTGGTCCTGCTGAACGTTTAATTACGCTGGCGAAGCGAGGTAATGATGCTGGCGATATTTACATGATCAATGCGCGCCGCCGGGCTGCTGCTAAATTAAGTGATGCCGAAACTGTGAGGAAATTATTTGATGATATAGCTCCTCGATATGAAAATCGCCAAGGCGGCTATACGCGTATTGTTAAACTTGGACCGCGTCTTGGGGACGCGGCTGAAATGGTGCTTTTAGAATTGGTAGAAGATTGATTGATAGCAATAGGCTAACCGCTGGGCGCTATCATGGCACGTTACAAAGTTATCCTGGTCTACGACGGGACTCATTTTTTTGGTTTTCAACGCCAGGCAGAAGAGTTGAAAACAAGAACGGTACAAGCAGAAGTAGAAAAAGCTCTTCGAAAGTTGGGCTGGCAGGATCGTTCAATTTTGGCTGCTGGACGGACGGATACCGGTGTTCATGCTTCTGGGCAGGTGATTGCTTTTAACCTTGAATGGAAGCATGCGACGGAAAATTTATTGGCAGCATTAAATGCAAACCTTCCACCGGATGTGGCTGCCAAAACTGCTTCCAAGACCGTTCCGGATTTCCATCCAAGGTTTGATGCAATTTCTAGAAAGTATCAATACCACATTTTTTGCCATCCTGTACGAAACCCTTTACGTGAGCGGTATGCTTGGCGGATTTGGCCCGATGTTATAACAACTAATCTGCAAAAGGCTGCTAATCATGTACTTGGTGGACATGATTTCAGAGCCTTTGGCAGCCCTAGTAAACCCGGCGGCATTACAGAGCGGAACGTATTTAAATCATGCTGGCGGGCAGAACATGAAGACCTGGTTTACGAGATTGAGGCAGATGCTTTTCTCTATCATATGGTCCGGCGGCTTGTAAAAATCCAGGTAGCGATCGGGCAAAATTTGGTCGATGTAGAAACATTTGAGGAAGCAATACGAGGAAGCAAACAGACTGAAGTATTAGGATTGGCGCCCCCTCAAGGTTTATTCTTAGTTGAGGTGGTCTATCCTGAATAGCAAATATAAAATTTATTGATAAAAAAAATTTGATTAATCGTTACTACGGTGGTGGATAAATTATCATGTTGCATTGCCGTAAAATGGAGAAGGACAGCGTGGAAAAAACCTATTATCCGAAAGCCGGCGAAATGACATCGGAATGGATTTTGATTGATGCGAAAGGGCAAAACCTTGGTCGTTTGGCAACTGAGATTGCGAGTCTCTTACTTGGCAAGCATAAACCTATCTTCACTCCGGGAGTAGATACTGGAGATTATGTTGTGGTGGTGAATTGTGAGCATATCCAGGTGACTGGTAATAAAATGGAAGAAAAAATTTATTATCGCCACTCGCTCTACCCCGGTGGGTTGAAAGCGATCAGTTTGCGCGATCAATTGAACAAACACCCTGAACGAGTGATCCGAAGTGCGGTTTGGGGGATGCTTCCAAAGAATAAATATGGTCATAAAGTGATTAAGAAGCTGAAGATTTATGCCGGGCCAAATCATTCACATGGTGCCCAGCAACCAAAACCCTTGGCAATAGGTAAGGAGTAGAATTTATGGCAGTTCAGTATTATGAAGGAATTGGCCGACGCAAGGAATGCACCGCACGTGTAAGGATCATGAGTGGTTCGGGTCAGTTTATTGTGAATGGAAAACCAGCCGAAGAATATTTCCCGCGTTTTGGAGATATGGAAACGATTCTCACTCCAATTGAAGCGACCGGAGAAAGCTTAAAGAACTTTGATATCTCTGTAGTTGCAAAGGGGGGGGGGATAAGCGGTCAAACAGGATCTGTCCGATTAGGGATTGCACGGGCTTTGGTTAAGATAAACCCGGACTGGCAACCAACAATGCGCCAAGGTGGATTCCTAACTCGCGATGCACGGATCAAAGAACGCAAAAAACCTGGTTTAAAACGGGCTCGTAAAGCACCAACTTATACGAAGCGTTAATTATTGACGTTTTTCTCAATGCATAATTACGTAAAGCGTGTCCAGCAGAATCGGATTCGCGTCCGCGTTTTTATGCATTGTTTATTTTTATTTTCAACCAACAGTTTCTGGGCATATGATGACCAATAATTTTGGAATTGCTTTGCTTGGTCTTGGACCTGGCGATCCCGAACTGATGACGCGTCAGGCTTGGCGTTTACTTGAAGAGAGTCAAGAAGTCTACCTGCGCACTCGCCAGCACCCGGCAGTTTCGAGCTTTCCAAGTCACCTTCGTGTACACTCCTTCGACGACTTGTATGAAAGTAATGAAACTTTTGAGGTTGTTTACAGCCAGATTGTAGATAAGGTGTTAATGTTGGGAGGGCGATCAGAAGGGGTGGTCTTTGCAGTGCCAGGTCATCCATACGTTGCGGAGGCGACTGGACCTGAAATCACTCGACGAGCCCGCCAACAGAATATACCAGTACGAGTTTACCAGGGACTTAGCTTCCTGGAGCCTGTATGTACGGCTTTGAATATCGATCCATTGCCTCATACTACATTAATGGACGCTTTGGAGATGGTAATTGCTCATGTTCCCAGTTTTCCAACGAGTGCCCCCGCGATTATTGCACAAATCTATTCTCGCAGGATTGCGGCGGAAGTTAAATTAACCTTGATGGCGCTTTACCCGGATGAGCACCCTGTAAAGTTGGTTCACGCTGCTGGTACCAGTGGTGAATTTGTAGAAGAGCTACAACTTTTCGAGATTGATAGAAGTTCAAACATAGGTTTGCTCACTTCATTGTATGTACCACCATTAGGTACAACAACTTCTTTCGAAGCCTTTCAGGAAATAATAGCTCATTTGCGCGCACCAGATGGCTGCCCGTGGGATCGTGAACAAACTCACAAGTCTCTGCGTTCCTACTTGTTAAATGAAACATATGAAGTGCTGGAAACTTTGGATGCCGAAGATCCAAGCAGCATGCGGGAAGAACTTGGCGACCTCCTGCTGCAGATTGTGCTGCACGCCCAAATAGCGGCAGAAGAAGGCGAATTTACGATGGCAGATATTCTGCATAGTATTCATACAAAGATTGTTTTTCGACATCCACACGTTTTCGATGACCTGCGATTAACTCATTCCCAAGGAGTATTAATTAATTGGGAGCGATTAAAAGCGGAAGAACGCGCTCAAAATGGTAAAGAAGCTGAAAGCCTGTTGGATGGTATCGCAGCAGCTCTACCCGCACTAGTTCAAGCTGAGGAATATCAAAACAGAGCTGTTCGAGTAGGATTTGATTGGCCGGATATTGGTGGCATATTGGACAAGTTGAAAGAAGAAATTGAGGAAGTGCAAACAGCCCCAGGAAGTGAAGAGCGCTTTTCGGAGATTGGTGACTTGTTGTTTGCTGTTGTGAATTTTGCGCGTTGGTGCGAGATCGACGCAGAAAGTGCCTTGCGTATGGCAAATGCTCGATTTAAGAATCGGTTTCATTATATTGAGAAATGGGCGCGTTCCCAAGGACGTGAAATTACTGATCTATCTTTGAACGAGATGGAAGCTCTCTGGCGGGAAGCAAAACGGAGTGAAATGTCTTAGAGAGGAAAATAGGCAACCTAACCTATGTTAGATATCGTATCTTTTATCCTAGGACCTGTGCAAACCAACGCTTATCTGGTCGCTGATACTGATTCAAAAGCGGCTGTTGTAATAGACCCGGCGTGGGATGGTCACATAATCGTAGATGAGGCAATAAAACGAGGTTGGCAAATAGGACAAATCTGGCTTACCCATGCTCATTTTGATCATATTGGTGGCACAGATGCCGTTGTCAAAGGAGTAAACCCTGCGCCTCAGATTGCATTACATCCAGAGGACCATCCGCTTTGGAGAATGCAAGGCGGCGCACCCTTTTTCGGCATGAGTGTTGATGTTGGATCAGAGCCGAAAAGAGTCCTTGCACATGGGCAGAAACTTGAATTAGGTAACTATAAATTTGAAGTGAGGCATACTCCAGGTCATACTCCTGGTCACGTAATTTTTTACTGCCAAGAAGAGGCAGTAGTTTTTGGTGGAGATGTGGTCTTCTGGGGAAGTATTGGACGTACAGACCTTCCGGGAGGAGACTACAATACGCTGATAAACAGCATCCGGGATCAGATCTTGACTTTGCCGGATGAGACACGCCTGCTCACTGGTCATGGACCCGAAACAACTGTCGGGATTGAAAGGATAGATAATCCTTTCTTGGTTTGAAGATTGCGCATCAATCAAAAGATTTAATATTTTCTGGTTCCCAATCGCCTGTTGCCTATTTCCTACTTGGCATATTCAACCGCCCGCGTTTCACGGATTACTGTCACCTTTATTTGACCTGGATACTGCATAGTCTCTTCGATATTTTTTGCTATTCCGCGCGCTATTTGTATGGCTTCAAGATCATCAATATCTTCAGGGTGGACAAAGATGCGGACTTCCCGACCAGCTTGCAGTGCATAGCTCTGGATGACACCTTTTTGGGAATTGGCAATCTCTTCTAATGAACGAATGCGTTTGAGGTATTGTTCCAGGCTCTCGCGACGAGCACCAGGGCGGGCTCCTGATATGGCATCTGCTGTTTCCACAATTGCTGCCTCAACAGACTCCTGTTCGACTTCATGATGGTGTGATGCAATTGCGTTAACCACCTTGGCATTGAGTCCGTATCGCTTGGCTAGTTCTGCTCCCAATTGAGCATGGGTTCCTTCAACACTGTGATCAATCGCTTTACCCAGGTCGTGGAGTAAGCCAGCAGTTCTGGCATTATCCACATCCGCGCCCAGTTCTGCAGCAATCGCCGATGCAATTTTAGCGGTTTCCACAGAATGATGGAGTTGATTTTGCCCATAAGATGTGCGGTACTTAAGGCGACCGAGTGTTCTAATTAGTTCGTGGTGCAGGGCGGGGACACCAGCTTCATATACAGCTTGTTCGCCTGCTTCTTCTATGGCACGCTCAACCTCTTTTTGCTCTTTCTTAAGGACCTTCTCAATATACGCTGGGTGAATGCGACCATCTTGAATAAGTTTTGTCAAAGCACGTTTAGCAACTTCCCTTCGCACCGAGTCAAATGATGATATAGTGACCGCTTCTGGTGTGTCATCGACGATAACATCCACACCGGCAGCCTGCTCGAAAGCGTGGATATTACGCCCATTTCGTCCAATGATGCGACCTTTCATCTCATCTGAGGGGATCTCAACAGTTGATGTGGTTATTTCAGGTACATGATCGGTAGCCACTCGTTGGATCGCAGAAGAGATGATCTTGCGTGCTCGAGTTTCCCCTTCTTCTTTTGCTTCCATTTCGACTTGACGGATGATGCGGGCCATATCTACCCGTGCACCTTTCTCAACATCCGCCAATAGAATTTCGCGGGCCTCAGCGGTGCTTAAATTGGATATTCTCTGCAGTTCCTCCAATTCCTTTGCGTGGAGAATGTCAATTTCGTTTGCCCGTTTATCGACTGTACTGTGACGCTTATTTAAATTCTGCTCGCGCCTTTCTAACCTTTCAACCCGATTATCAAGTTCTTCCCGGCGTTTCTGCAATCGGTCTTCTTCCTTGTTCAGATCATTACGTCTGCGGGCTACCTCTGATTCGGCTTTCTGAATTACTTCCAAAGCTTGGTCTCGAGATTGGATCTCTATCGATTTTGCTTTCTCTTTTGCGTCTTCTAGGGTTCTCTCAGCCGTATCTTTCAATATCTGCTGTGCTTTCTCAACCTGGTTCTGCTTGTAAAAATAACCAACAACTAGGCCGAGAAAGAGCGAGACAGGTATCAATATAAGGATTAGCCAAAATAAAATGCCACTGTTCATTAATATATCCTTTCACTATTTTCTTGGTTTGTATTAATCTGTTCTGCCCAAATTTGTTCGACAACTTGGGTGCATGTAGCGTAATTAAAACCACGACGGGCAAGGTGTCCAAACATCTTCTTGCGAAAAATTTTCCACTCGGTCGTTCTTGTCTTGCGCGCCTGCTTCTGAGCAGCCTTGTATGCAAGCTTGGTTTCATCGATGTTTTCGAGTGTTGAATCGATGATGTCTTGCTGGATGCCTCGTCTTTTAAGTTCGTAAGCAAGGGCGTGTTTGCTTCTCGGTCGAAAATCGGAACGGTTCTCAACCCAGTCTTTGGCAAACCGCGAATCGTTTATAAATTCTACTTGTTTCAGTCGTTCAATAACGCGCTCGATATTTCCATCGGAAACACCCCGAGTCTTTATAAATTGGCGGACCTCATTTTCCGAATGTGGCCTGTAGTTAATATATTTAATCGCTCGTTGGTAAGCTGTTTCGCGATCATCTTCATCATGCATGCGGGCAATGTGATCTTCGCTTATTTCTTGACCAACTTTCAACCAAGCTGCAACAATACGTGCCAGCCCAAACGCATAATCGCCATCCAGATAAATGTTAACACGCTGGGGGTTGTGCTTTTGAGTTTTGAGAGCTGTGATTCGGTATGTCATCTGATATATATATGAATACAGCCGTATTCCTGCCTCGACAGGTCACGGCTGTTAGAATACTTTCGGATTTCAGTTCTATTTATTCGGCGATAAAAATATATATCAGGCGGTGATTATTTTGACCCACCTGAATATTATTTCACTATGTAAAAAATTATTATCTAGCCAGTTCCATTTTGCATAAATTGACACAGGCGATTTTCAGTAACGTTTATTCTATTTAAGATTGTTTAACAAAAACCAAGATCCAAATTTGTTGTGACTATTAGTTTCTCCATCTTGAATATTACCTGGATCAATCTCTTTGATACGCCGAATTAATAATTCATCCAATAGCGAAACCCAATTCGAATTTCGCATTTTCAACCGTGACCGCGACCGAAAAACAGAAAATATTTTTTCGCGGCGATATTATGTTTACGCTGTCTGGTTACCGGTTGATTCGTTTTTGATTTAGGTTATTCGGAAATTTGGAAGTACGCTTCTGAACATTAAGGTAAGACTGTGCACCAACTTATGCTTTACCGTACTAAAACCTGGAAATGATCAAAATACATCCTGTAACCAACAAGCGCATCAATTTGTCAAAGTGCTGCTCCCTATTCTTGTGCCTAATTACGACTTTGTATGGTGATGACAAATCGGTCTGGAGCATGTTTGTGTTTCACCAATATTTCCCCCATATTATACATTATTTATGAAAATTAAGCATTAATATGAGGATGATTTCTGTGGTTCATTTCGAAATGTTCACAGGAAGACCTGCGACATAGTTCTATTGAGTACAGATAGACGGACTTTTACTTGAATTATTTAAGATATTGAGAAATAATGATCAAAATCTGGAGCCCAACCCCTGGGTTTGAATTCCCCGGTAGATTCATCCTGCATATAGATTCCTTGGTAATCGCCCTTGACAATACGGTAAAGACTCTCAACGAGAGCATCAACATCATTTCTTGTATTGTACAGACCAAAGGATGCTCTGATAAGTCCTGGCATGTCGGTTTTATCCCCTGATAACATTTTTTCACGTACTCTTTGGGATTCTTCGTGAGTGATTTGTAAAAGGTGTAGGATGTAGGGGTGTGCACAGAAACACCCGCTGCGTACACCAATACCAAATTCATACCCTAAAATTGCAGCCACTTTAAAATGGGAAATGCCATCTACCATAAAAGGTATAACGCCCAAACGATTTTGTGCTTCGTTAGGATCGGCGTTGCCAAAAATTTTTACTCCAGGCACCTGCACGAGCCGCTCTAAAGCATATTTTGTCAGTTCCGCCTCATGCTTGGCTATATTGTCCAAGCCTATTGTATCCAATTGTTGGACTGCGGCAGCGGTAGCGACTGCACCAACGGTATTAGGACTGCCAGCTTCATCCCTGTCGGGGGGGGCTGCCCATACTACGTCTCTTAAAGTGACAATTTCCACCGTACCGCCGCCTTTTTGGTCGGGGATGCCACGTTCGAAGATGTCACGTCTCCCAATTAAGGCACCAGTTCCAAATGGGGCGTACATTTTATGTCCTGAAACTGCTACGAAATCGAAATGACCGGGATCGTCCAATGGGCGCACGTCCACTTTGCGATGGGGAGCCAGTTGGGCGCTGTCAATAAATATTTTTGCTCCTACAGCATGCGTTTTTTCTGCTAACCGGTGGACGGGATTTATGAAACCGGTCACATTGCTGGCGCCTGTGAGCGCTACAAGAGCAATCCGTGAGGCGTTATGATTTAATTGGCTGTCAAAATCTGCTTCATCCAGACGCCCGTCGTGTGTAAGAGCAACGTGGATGGTTTTTGCGATACCGCGCCATGGCAGATCGTTTGAATGATGCTCCATACCGCTGACGATAACAATGTTACGCTGGTCGCTAAATGGGAATCGATGGGCTAGTTTATTGACCGCATCGGTCGTATTTTTACCAAATATGCATATGTGTTCATCTGGATCGGCATTTACGAATTTCAATAATGCTTCACGGGCTGTTTCATATACATGGGTTGAAAGCTGGCTCTTGTATCCATGACCGCGATGCACGCTGCTGTAGTATGGCAAGAAATTTTCTACGGCTTCTTTAGCTGATTTAAGAGGAGGGGTTGAAGCTGCATTGTCAAGATTGACATATCTACTTTGACTTCCATCTAATAACGGGACTTTTGTATCGATGCCAATAAAAAGGGATGCGTAGTTGCTGTTATGTTGGGATGGCATGTTTTTCCTTTATATATTCGATAGATTTGGTTTTATGCTGGGGAATTGTATTAGCCCAGTTAATGCTGTGTGGATTAATCGAAAAGAAAAAAGTGCAATTGGTACATCCAATTTCAACCTTAATATTATGTAAAAGGTTGGTTAAATAGTATTTTAATCTTATTAAGGGATGAATCCGCTGTCATTGTTCAGCGATTCTGTCACCCTAATTGTTCAACAGAAATGTCACCTTGACCACTAACATAACATAAGTATAATCAACATTACCCAAAAGGAAGGCGAGCTAGGGATGGTTTTGAGCCACCCTGCTCGTCTTTT
>JAUWPO010000057.1 GCA_030611505.1 Chloroflexota bacterium | reverse complement strand
ACGAATTTTGAAATCGTCGCCGTAGACGACGGCTCGACCGACGCAACGCCGCAGATCTTACGCGACTGGTCATCCCGGGATGAACGCATACGCATCATATCCCAGGAACACACGGGGATTGTCGAGGCTCTAAATGCTGGTCTAGAAGCCTGCCGCGCCCCCTATGTGGCTCGCATGGACAGCGACGACCGCTGCCATCCCGAGCGCTTGACCCGCCAGGTCGCTTACCTCAAAGCCCATCCCGAGATCGACCTGGTAAGCTGCCGGGTGGCTGGTTTCCCAAAAGAGCAGGTGCGTGAAGGCTTCCAAATCTACCTGGACTGGTTGAACTCCCTGTTGACTGACGAAGACATCCGGCGAGAGATTTTCGTCGAAAGTCCCCTGCCTCACCCCAGCGTGACCTTCCGGCGAGATGCAGTGCTGCAGGCGTGCGGCTACCAGGATCACGGCTGGGCGGAAGACTACGACCTGTGGCTGCGCCTGTATCTGAGGGGAACACGCTTTGCCAAGCTGCCGCAAGTGCTGCTGGAATGGCGCGAGAGCCCGGAGCGGCTGACCCGCAGCGACAGCCGCTACTCGCTGGAGAACTTCCTGAGGGCTAAGGCGCACTACCTGGCGTGCGGCCCGCTGGCAGGACATGATGCGGTCATCATGTGGGGCGCAGGCATGACCGGGCGACGACTGAGCAAACACCTGCTGCGTCAGAACGCCCCATTGGTCTGTTATATCGACGTTGACGAGCGAAAGATCGGGGGTACGCTGCGCGGGCTGCCGGTTTTATCCCCCGACGAACTCCCAGTCTGCTGGTCGCGCTGGGAGAATCCAGTGCTCCTGTCCGCAGTGGGAGCACGCGGGGCACGCATGCTTATCCGGCAGCGGCTAACAACTTTCGGCTTGCGTGAAGGAAAAGACTGGTGGGGAGTTGCGTAAGAATTAATTGTCCGTTCCCCCAATACACAATTTATTACTATTTACCTCCCCGCAGCGTGCGGGCAGCGAAAAACGCGACCGCTAAACCGGCTAATAAGAACAATCCCCCCAGAATGCCTAAAATTGGCGATCTGCCGCCCTCCGGTGCCGGCATCACCTGCGCTTCCGCCAGGGTTTCAGCATTTGCCTGAGCGCCGAAGTTAATGTACGTCTCGTCCCCACCCTTCAGAACCAGTTCGTAACTGGTCTCAGTGGTAGGATTGTAACCATCCGGCACGGCTACACTGACAGTGTAATCGTCCTCCGGCAGGTCTTCATAACACTGCGGCTCTAGCCCCATACCGGTGGGTGTGTTCTCGGAAACAGTTCCGGATTGGTTGCTGATACTGATGGCGCCATCCGGGATGGAGGGCTCATCCTCCTGACGGATCGAATCGCCATTGCGGTCATCGAAAAGTAGGATACACAAATTGCCGTGACCCGGTTTGGGGGTTGGGGTGGGTAAAAACGGCGTCGCGGTGGGTGTCGGTCCAGGTGTAACCGTGATCTCTTCAGGACCGGCAAGTCCCAGCAACAGTTTCTGATTCTCGTATATCGTGTCGCTGGTCAGGTTGTTCAAACCTCTAATTTCATCAACCGGAACCCCGCTGATCAAAGAAATGCTCAAGAGAGTATCGTTGGCTTTTACGATCCAAATAATCCTGCCATCTGGTCCCGCCGTCGGGGTATAGATCGGGATCTGCCGGTTCGGAGCTGCCTGGGCAGGTACAACTACGCTGAGACCAAGCTGGCTCGTAGTGAACCAGATCAATATAAGAACTACTATATGGAAAAAAACTGCGATTATTAGATTATGTTTGCGAAAACGAGTGAACATAGCAACGTAGATTATACTTGATTGTTGATCATGGGTCAGAAAATCAGAAACCAGGGATAGGGAATGCGCGTCGATCCGCGACCCTATATCCCCTAATCCCTAGCCCCTAAATTTTGCACTGAGGAACTCAACACTTTAAGGGCGAGCAGCGCTATGGCGTTGAACATCACAACTCCGATCACAACAACAATAATACCCGATAAGACGCCTGTTGACTCGCCGTAACCGTACAGGGGTACAGCTAGCATATCGCCAAAGGCGCGGCCCACAGAAGTGCCCGACATAAAGACAGCCATCATTGTGGCACGTGCGACGGGAAGTATCTCGTTCATCAAAGGCAGGCTGCTCACGATGGTGAATTCAAAAGTCAGATAGAAGAAGAACAGACCAACCAGCGCGCCAGCCATGCTGGTACCAAGAAAGGGCAGCCCCAGCGCTACTAGACTGTTCAGCAGCAACCCAATCCCTATGGCGCGCCGTTTGCCCATACGATCTGTTATGCCTATTACCAGCACTTCACCGCTGAGCTCAGAAACTCCGATAACCATTGAAGCCGCTGCCAGGGCGGCGATCTTGACCCCGAAGGAATCTTCTAACCAAACCCCGAAGATCAGGTTGACCAGCTCATTACTGGCACTGAAAGTTAAAGCCATGATGATACCCGCCAGTGCCGGCTTATGAGTCAGCACTTTCCGCAGGTTCTGCCAAGGCATCGCCGGGCTTCCGTCCTCACTACGATCTCTCGGGAGCATCCATAACAATGCAGCCATAGCCAACACGCCTGCACCCAGCAAGAAGGGGAAGGGAGCAGTCCACCCGCCGCGGGCAATCAGAAATGCAATAATTGGCACACCGATGATGAAGCTCAGCGACCAACTGGTCTCAGTCAACGCCAGCGCCAAAGCGCGCTGCCGGTAGGGCACCCGGTCCCCAAGATAGGCTTGCATGGAAGGCAGGAAGGTTAATACACCCAGGAGCGACAAGACCAGCATGAATACGAAAGATGTGTAACTCGACCAAAAGACCATCAAGCCGACCCCGACTGTGAAGAGCGAAAGCCCCAGGAGCATGCCAGTCCGGCGCCCCCTGGTGTCCGCGACGGTCCCCAGCAGCGGTCCGAACACACCGGACGCTGAACGCAGGGTCAGCGCACGTGAGAGTGTCACCAAATCCACACCCATACCGCGCCCAATCAATGGTAAAAAAGGATATACCATCCGGATTGTTGTGTTCATCACCGTCCGGATGACAATAAAAACTGGTATTTGTAATCGCAGCGAACGCTTCTTTTTCAACGTGCCCTTTCTCTATGTATTTCGACTTTGAGCAAAAAATTGGCGGTCTGCCCAACCAAGGTCAAAGTCAGCAGCAGAAGCCCGCCAAAATAAAGCTGAATGCACCACGCGCACATTGGAACCCAAAAGTTCCCCCTTTTTTACTATTCCTTATCCCTTTTCGTCCAACATCGGCATATTGAGATTAAAACGCTTAGCGGCCGCGATGGCCTCGGGATAGCCGGCATCGGCGTGACGCACAATTCCCAATCCCGGATCGCTGGTCAAGACACGCTCCAGACGACGGGCGGCATCCGGTGTGCCGTCAGCTACGATAACCTGCCCGGCGTGCTGGCTGTAGCCAATCCCGACCCCGCCCCCGTGATGAAACGACACCCAAGTCGCCCCACCCACCGCGTTGATCAGGGCATTCAGAATAGCCCAATCGCTGACCGCGTCAGTACCATCCATCATGCCCTCCGTTTCACGATTGGGAGAAGCTACCGAGCCGGCATCCAGGTGATCGCGCCCGATCACGATAGGCGCTCCCACGACTCCATTGGCGACCATTTCATTAAACGCCAGACCAGCTTTCAGGCGCTCACCAAAACCGAGCCAGCAAATGCGGGACGGCAGCCCTTGGAAGGGCACCTGCTCACGCGCCAATTTCAACCAGCGCGCCAGATGCTCGTCCTGTGGGAAAAGCTCCAGCACCACTTCGTCGGTGCGGTAGATATCCTGCGGGTCACCCGAGAGCGCCACCCAGCGGAAGGGTCCTTTGCCCACACAAAACAAGGGGCGGATATAAGCCGGCACAAAACCTGGAAAGCTAAAAGCATCCTCGACGCCGTAGTCATACGCCCGCTGGCGAATGTTGTTCCCATAATCAAAGACCTCCGCTCCGGCGGTCTGGAAAGACAACATCGCCTCCACATGGCGCGCTATCGATTCCATCGAACGGCGTTCGTATTGCTCAGGGTCGTCCTGGCGGAGTGCCTCGGCCACTTGTACCGTTAGACCAGTCGGTACATACATCATCACGTCGTGAGCCGGAGTCTGGTCAGTGACAACATCAGGAACCACGCCACGTGCTACCAGTTCGGGATAAATTTCGGCTGCGTTTCCGATCAGCCCGATCGATTTCGGTTCTTCGTTTTCCTTAGCTTCTGCAACCATCGTCATGGCTTCTTCGAGAGTGTCGACCACCACATCCACATACCCGCCTTCGAGTCTGCGCTGAGCGCGCTCAGGATCCACCTCAACGACCAACGCAACCCCCCGATTCATCGTGACAGCCAGCGGCTGCGCGCCGCCCATGCCTCCCAGTCCGGCGGTCAACACAAACTTGCCTTTCAGCGATAACCAACCGCGCTGCCGCGCCAAGGAACCTAAGGTCTCGTAAGTACCCTGTAATATGCCCTGTGTGCCAATATAAATCCACGAACCGGCTGTCATCTGACCGTACATGATCAACCCTTTGGCTGCCAGTTCGTCAAAATGTTCTTGAGTTGCCCAATGGGGAACCAGATTGGAATTAGCGATCAAGACCCGCGGGGCATCCGGATGGGTCTTGAATACCACTACGGGCTTGCCAGATTGCACCAGCAGCGTTTCATCACCTTCTAATTCCCGCAAGGATGCCAGGATAGCATCAAAGGCTTCCCAACTGCGAGCAGCCTGGCCGCGCCCGCCGTATACAACAAGATCCTCAGGACGTTCAGCCACTTCTGGATCCAAATTGTTCTGGATCATGCGGTATGGCGCTTCAGTAAGCCAGGATTTACAGGTCAGTTGTGTCCCGCGCGGGGCACGTATTACACGCGAATCAACCATAAAAAACTCCCAATTTAAGAAGTAACCCCTTCTGATTTAATTATAAGCGGCTTAATTATAAGCGAGTTAATTATATGCGGCTAACAATTAAGCGGCCAATAATTAAGCGGCTTACTTGATTGTAAGCTTGAGAGGAGGGAGCAGTCAGTGGGCAGGGGTTGGAGGATAATGGATAGGGGGTATCGAAAAAATTACGCCGCAACGGTTTGTGGCGTTTCCTCTATTAAACCATCAAACGTAGCAGCCTGAAGGCGCCCAACCAACTCGGCTTGAGTTTCAACCCAAATGGGCCTCATCGGGCAGGAATCGCGAAAATCACAACTGCCGTTTTTAGCAACGCATTCGTTGAGCAGAATGGGTCCATCAATCGCCTCCACCACCTCGAGAAGAGAGATTTCTTCCGCTGGTCGCGCCAGAGATACCCCTCCACGTGCGCCGCGCGAAGTTTTCAGCAGACCTGCTACTGATAATTGAGATACTATCTTCGCTAAGAACGACGGGGGGATACTTTGGTCCTCGGCTATCATGCTTGTTGCTGCCCTGTGATCGGGTCCTAAACGAGCTAGAAAAAGCACCGCCCGCACCGCATAATCGGCTTGACGAGTGATTTGCATA
The DNA here is from genome assembly GCA_030611505.1 of Chloroflexota bacterium. Lineage (GTDB taxonomy): Bacteria > Chloroflexota > Anaerolineae > Anaerolineales > UBA4823 > JAUWPO01. The sequence goes on along the minus strand of JAUWPO010000057.1, from coordinate 8,377 downwards.
GAAAGACTCCCTTTATAGATTATATGGATAGGATTTATTATCAATATTTTAGACTATTTTTAGCCAATTAGCAAGTGACAGAGGTCATTGCTCTGAGATGACGGTTATCTATTCTATATGATTATCATCTTTTTAGGACGGTTTGTGCCTGCTTTATTAAGCAAGCTATGGTAAGATTGGCGGGCAAGGTGCAAAGGTAATACCACCAATGGGTGGGGGTTGTAATTAATTACTGATGGAAACGGATACTGGTCGCCCTTTCAAGTTGTTATACAGGAGATACTCTTAATGAAGCAGATATGTGTTGTAGGAGTTGGGTACGTTGGTCTGGTTTCTGCTGCTTGCTTTGCAGATTTAGGCAACCGTGTGATCGCTCTGGATATAGTAGAAGAAAAAATTGAGGGCTTGAAACGCGGCGAAATGCCCATCTACGAGCCCGGATTAAAAGAACTTGTCGAAAGGAATGTGAACGCTGGACGCCTCACTTTCACCACCTCGTACGCCGAGGGATTGGACGGCACTGAGTTTGCTTTCATCGCTGTTGGAACACCATCCGGCGTCGACGGCGAAGCTGATCTGCGCTACGTGGCGGCTGCTTCTGAAACAATCGCCAGGGAAATGCGTGCTCCACTCATCATCGTCAACAAATCCACTGTCCCGGTTGGCACCGGTGACTGGGTAGCGGACATCGTCTTGCACCACCAGACGGAATCAATTCCATTTTCGGTCGTATCCTGCCCCGAGTTCTTACGCGAAGGCGCGGCTATCAGCGATTTCATGAACCCCCACCGCACTGTGCTGGGCTCCATGGACCTTGAAGCAGCCGAAAAGGTCGCTCACCTGCACTTGCCTCTGCGTGCTCCCATCGTGATCACCGACCTGCGCACTGCAGAAATGATAAAGTACGCCTCCAATGCCTTCCTGGCGACCAAAATTTCGTTTATCAACGAAATAGCAAATGTTTGCGAGGCCCTAGGTGCGGATGTAAAAGAAGTCGCAGTGGGCATGGGTTATGACCAACGCATCGGAGCGCTATTCCTGGACGCCGGACTTGGCTACGGAGGATCATGCTTCCCGAAAGATGTAAAAGCATTGGCATACATGGCTGCTGAAAAAGGCCGTCACCCGCAACTGCTCAATGCCGTGATGGAGATAAACAATGACCGCCGCTCAATGGCTGTAAACCGCATCAAGGAAATGTTGGGTGAGACGCACGGCAAGACAATTGGACTCCTGGGATTGTCCTTTAAGCCAAACACTGACGATATGCGCGACGCCCCTTCTATAGATATCGCTCAAGCCTTGCTAGCCAGCGGTGCTTATGTGCGCGGCTACGATCCGGTAGCCATGGATGCTGCACGACCATTACTGCCGGATGTTGAAATGTACCCCGACGTTTACAGCATGGCGGAAGGCTGCGATGCCCTGATGGTAATCACCGAATGGAACGAATTCAAGAACCTCGACCTGGAGCGTATCCGCAATTTGTTAAATCAAGCAACGATTCTTGACGGGCGTAATATCTATGACCCTGAAAAGATGGCTGCGCTAGGATTCCAATATCGTGGCTTAGGTCGGGGTTACGACGGAAGTAAAACCGAGAATGAAATCAAAGTGCAAGCTGCTGTCGAGTGAGGTGAATAACAAGCGCCCACCTATTATTGATTACGAAGGGTCAGATTACCAGAGCACCTTCTGGGATAAAGGGGGACGCGAGTATGAAGACCAGGCGGAGGAATTGGCCCTGCGCCGGCTGCTGCCAAAATCCGGTCAATTACTGCTTGAATTGGGAGCCGGAGCCGGGCGAAATACACCCCGCTACCACGGATTTGAGCGCATTGTCCTGCTGGATTATTCCACCACCCAACTGCAGCAGGCTCAGGAACACTTAGGCAACAGTAGCCGTTACGTCTACGTCGCGGCTGATGTGTACCAACTTCCTTTTGTACAGGGGGCATTCGACTGCGCAACGATGATCCGCACTCTGCACCACATGGCTGAAGCGCCACGCGCCCTGCATCAAATTCGAGGGGTGATGAGCAGCGGTGGGACATTTATCCTCGAATATGCAAATAAGCTAAACTTGAAAGCTATCCTGCGCTATGGCACGGGGCGCCAATCTTGGAGTCCATTCACATGGGAGCCGGTCGAATTTGTTGAACTAAATTTTGATTTTCACCCCAAAGCTGTGCGCGTATGGCTGGGCAATAATGGTTTTAGAGTAGACCGGCAGTTGACCGTTTCCCATTTCCGCTTAGGTTGGGTGAAACGCTGGCTGCCCACACGCCTGCTCGTTGCAATGGACTCTATTGCCCAGTTGAGCGGAGATTTGTGGCAGTTAACCCCAAGCGTTTTTGTACGCTCCACAGCAGTGGGTGATACACCCAGACCTGCTCCCAATGAGCTCTTTCGCTGCACGATTTGTGGACATTCGCCCTTAGGCGAATCACCGGACTTCATCACCTGCTCTGCTTGCGGGCGCCAATGGGCGGTGCAAGATGGGATATACGATTTTCGCCAGCCTATAGAACTTCCGAAATAATCTCGAACTTATAACTTTTCCACCACCCAAAAATGTGAAAGTCCCAAAACCCGCAGGGGTGTTTTTTCCAGCAGCAACAATACCTCCCGCAGTGCTTTTCCAATGCCCGCCCGACGGGCGACAATGTTGTCGTAGGCGCCAAAGATCACCGTGCGCTTGACAAATTTGACCGGCAGACCCACAAAGAGTTTTTCAAGTGTCCTGCGAGAATAAACTCGCACATGGGGTGCTAATTGAGCGCGTAAACCGCCCGGCAGATAATTTACCAGGGGAATATTGCCAAAGCGGTAACGCCCACACCAATAAATCCCGTGTGTTTCAAAAGGGTATCCTCGGTTGGGTGCAAAAATCACGATACGCCCACCCGGTCGGAGTGTTCGCACCATCTCCTGGACTGCCTCGCGGTCGTTCTGGACGTGCTCGAGCACCTCGTGGCTTAAAATCAGGTCAAAGACCCCGCCTGGGAACGGCAGACCCTCGCCAGCAGCGCACAATATTTGCACGTTTGAAAGCGTCTGTGAAACCCGATTTGCATCTTGGGCGCGCTCGAAATCGAACTCCAATCCAACCACCCGACCCACATGGGGCGCCAGGTGCTCCACGTACATCCCGACTCCGCAGCCGTTTTCAAGAACCACACCACCTTCCAGCCCTACCCCAGCGTCCAGTATCATTTGGAGCCGGCGTTCCTGACCAGCACGCCAAATGTAGGATGGTTCCCCACAGCGGGCCGCCTTTTCCAGGTCTCGCTGATCCACAGAATCGCCGATCCGTCGATTCACCTGCCAACCCCCTTCCACTTCATATATAACTCATTCTCAATTCCCAGCCGCAGGAGCACACGTCCAACGATATTATCAATGATCTCATCAACGCTTGCGGGACGGGTGTAGAATGCGGGTACAGGCGGGAAGATGAGCGCCCCGGCTTCTGCTGCCATGCTCATCAACCTGAGATGCCCACGATGCAAAGGGGACTCGCGCAGGACCATGACCAACGGACGCCCCTCCTTCAGCATAACGTCAGCGGCACGCGCTATCAAATCGGAGGAGTAGGAATTCGCAATCGCGGATAGTGTTTTAATCGAACACGGTATGATTGCCATCCCAGCCATGGGGAACGATCCCGAAGCAATGGCTGCGCCGACGTCCGCATGATCATAACTTACATCTGCCAAAGCCATAACATCTTCGATCTCCCAATCAGTTTCTTGTGAAATTATGAGACGCCCAGCCGGGGAGACCACCAGGTGAGTCTCAGTCTCCATAGACTGCAATACCTCGAGTAAGCGGATTCCCAGAATGACCCCCGAAGCCCCGCTGATCCCTACGACCAGACGATCCTTGATTTCTCCCATTTTTTCCTCCGACTGCTCAACAAGTTGCTTTCAGTGGACAGGCTTGCGACCCCAATGGATCGCGACCGTCTCGAACATCATACGGCGAAAGCCCACGTCATTAAACCCCGCATACATAACCCGGTATGCCAGTTGTTCGGGCTCCAGAAACGCCTGTGTCGAAGCCGGCAAATAACGGTAGGCGTCACTCTGACCTGTCAACGCACTACCGAGTATTGGGATCAGAAACCGCAGGTGAAATTTCACCAAAGGGGAAAAGATCGACCACCCCGGCGGGGTCGTATCCAGAACCACGATCATACCGCCAGGTTTTAACACACGGTACTGTTCGTATATGCAAGTCAAAACATCGCCGACATTGCGCAGCAGGAAGCCCGAGACCACAGCATCAAATACTTGATCGTGAAACGGCAGGCATCCGGCATCTGCTGCGATCCAATCCAAACGGGAGGATTCGGAATGTGGTCGATCCGGGCGGGATTGTCCGACGCGCATCATCTGGATGGTGAAATCGACTGCTGCCGAACGACACGAACTGCACTGGCGAAGCGCTTCGCGCGCTAGATCGCCCGTTCCCGCTCCCAGGTCAAGCAGAAAACCACCTGGAGGCAGTTCTGCCCTGCGAATAACCTCCCTGCGCCAGTGAACATCCTGCCCGGCGGTCATCACGCGGTTCATCACGTCATATCGATGCGCGATGCGAGCGAACATGTCCTTTATATAAATTGCCCTTTCGTCCCCATTTATACCAGCCAAGACAGTTCCTTTATACCAAACCGGTTTCCGAATATATCTTATCGTACCACGAAGGCACAAATCAAAATGACGACCTCAGCCTGTAAGCGCTGCATATGTATAAATTGTTTTTGATCATGTAAGTCCCGCTGACTTGGGAATGTCCATCGTTGACCCGCCTTATCAAGCATGCTATGATGAACCACATAGGAGGGCTCAAATGAACCGGCGAAGGACGATCGACTGGCAGTATGTATTAGGTTTGTTGCTGCTGCCGTTCATTATCACAGGGATTTTTCTACTTATTGCCTTCATCGAGGATCTCACCCGTTATAACCAAGCCTATTTTAATGATGGATATCAGGCTCGTTATGCTGTGCCGAGTTCCCTGATCACGGACTTGGAAAATGCATTAAGAAGCGGGGACGAGACTTTGCTAGCCAAACTGCAGGGCACACGCCACGTTCCCAGGAACATGGAATCGAAACCAAACTTGCGTTTTATGATCTTCTGGGAATACGACGGAAAATATTCAGAGTACTTGTTCATCGATACATCCAACTATCACCGCCACATGCAGCACCTGAAGGAGGTCAATGGGAGGTACATCGTGGTCCCTGATGGCCTCTATTACATGGCGAATAGTGGTCGATGGCTGAGCACATTTGGACCGATCGCAGTTTTTTGGTGGCTTGTAGTGATCCTGTTCACGCTCGGTATATGGTTTTACCGCTCGATGGCTGCTTATAGACAAAGGCTGTACAGCGATCACGGTCCCGAGCGAAACCAGAAATCGTGACTCACCTCCAAATTATCAAGCTTGAATTTTACCCTGGAATACTGCTTTATCCTCCAACTGGGCAATTCTTTTACCTTCATCCACGTTAACTCTAGCAAGCAAGTAACCACCCAGAACAAAGAGCACAATCAAGCTCAGCACCGCAGGTCGGCTGCTTCCAAACAAAATCCCAACAGAGGCAAAGATTAGCGGTCCAATGACGGCTGAGAACTTTTCCATGACCCCATAAAGACCGAAGAACTCGCCACTTTTTGAAGCCGGCGACATTGCAGCGAACAAACTGCGGCTTAGAGCCTGGCTGCCTCCCTGCACAACAGCCACCATCCAGGCAAGAAACCAGAATTCGATCACAGAATTAAGAAAGAAAGCCCATACAGCAATGACTGCGTAGAAAGTTAGAGCCAACAGTATACTTCTTTTGGTGTTCAAGATTCCCGCCAGACCCGAGAACAGCAACCTGCCGAATAAGAACGCGAACATAAGACCGATGGCTTCCACAATCAACATAAACCCCATAATTTTTACCAAGTTGCTTTGACGTTGGGCGGGCAAAACCTCGATCCCCGCCAGCGTCATCACATTACCATGGCTGTCAGGATTATGACTATTAGTGTTGATAAAGCTAATAATGTGCTCTCCCGGCTCTTCAGACTCGAAGGTTTGGCTCACATCGTATCGCACGGTTGGGTTATAAGCATCGATCGTCTGTGCCATTCCATCCGCAGGATCTAATAACGGTTTGCCATCCAGGAACACCGCCCAAATCCCGTGATCAGGACCCGTTGTATAAACAACTTCAACCCGCTGACCGTTAAATAAAAGATCATATCCCTCTCCCGGATCGGCTGCTGATCTAAGTGTAATATCCGTCTTTACGCCGGTTTCGGCAGCCGGGACGGTGATCGTATGCCAGGCATCAGAATATAGAATAGCATCTGAATCCGCTGTATACAGCCCCTCTCCAACCGCAACTTCTGTGCTGAGGTAAGGTTCCGGCTGGGCACCAATCTCGTCCGCAGGGAAGATCCTTGCGCTAGTAATACCAGCCAGCGGTAGTGCGATCAGGTTATAGATCACAAAGGCAAGATAAACCGGTCGTCTTTTATCTGTGCCGCCGGATAAGCGACCAAATATTAAGCTGAACGGAATGCCCACAAATTGAACCAACAGCAACGCCAGGATAAGCTCGACCATCCCAAAACCGAGTTCTGTACCATAAATTGCCGCCAAGCCAATGATGGTGCCTATTCCATCGTTGTAGATCAAAAATGCCACCAGGAATTTAAATAATTCCCTGAATCTGCTAATATCCAAGAGGGTATCCCACAACCGCTGGAAACTTACAGAAATCACGTTCTCTCCACGCTTGAGTTTTACTGTAGCGGCAGGCGGCTCTGGGACGCGGAGAAATATAGGTATAGAAAAGACGCCCCACCATATAGCGACACTTAGGAAGGACAAGCGCGGACCCCATGTGCCCGGTAAGAACAGGATCATGACGACATTAAGCGCCAGGAGCAAACCACCCCCCAGATAACCCATTGCATAACCGCGTGTTGAAACCCTATCCCGGTCCTGCTCCCTGGCAACATGAGGCAGCAATGCATCATAAAAGACATTCGCACCACTGAATCCGATGCGACCAAGGATGCCAAAAATGGCGGCTAAAACCCAATCTCCCGTCTGGACAAACACCAGCAGGGCAGTGCCGATGATTCCTATCCCTACAAATATCGCCAGGAAACGCTTCTTGCCGCGCATTACATCGGAAATCGTTCCCAGAATGGGCGACAGAACTGCGATGATAATCAGCGATATGCTTAAACCGGTGCTCCAATAAGCAGTGGCCACCGTTGCGCTGGGAAGAGTCGCTCCGGCTACCTGGCTAAAATAAATTGGAAGAACTGCGGCCAATATTGTTGTAGCAAACGCAGAATTAGCCCAGTCGTACATCGTCCAAGCCCAAATGCGCCTGTTGTATTCTTTGGGGCTGACTTCACTGAATGCGCCAGTTTGTGCAGTCATGTAATCCTCCTTGAAAGTTTTCCCCTACAAGCTTTCCATGTTTATGGCTAATACAATAAAGTTCCCTTCTACACCCGTCTTCCAATTTCGGGAACATAGACTATTATAGTCTACATAGCAACCGAAACTCATTTCCATCCAGAAACTTGACTGGTGGAATATTCATATTCTTCACACAATTTAATTACTATTATGATATATAATAGGAACAGCAATTATTTGAATTAATAACAGACAGGCAAAGACCATCATTCTCATTATTTATTATCGCCTGCTCACTCGAGTCCTTTGCGCAGCAAGGGCTGAGCCGCACTTATCATAATTATATTTTTTCCATTGCCAATCGGGAAATAGCGGCCAAAATTGAATAGCCCCTGATGCGTGGGCGAATTCGTGTGAGCGCAAGGTAATTGCGCTTTTTTTTATTATATATGGAGAGTTTATAATGAACCGTACAGAACTTATTTTTCGCATCGTTGGCATGATTGTTCTGGCAATACTAGGGGTTTACTGGGGTATCGAACTTGGGGAAATATTTGGGGTATCTCAGATATTGGCTTCGGCGGTATTGGGGGTAATAGGGGCAGTGGTGGGATTTATAGTAACCCCATACGTGACCACTCGACCGGCTAGCTACCTGGTTCATGTGCTGGGGAAAACGTCTCTTCAGTCCCTTATTGCTGGTCTGGTCGGTCTCATGGTGGGATTGCTTGTTGCTGCGTTGGCAGCCTTTCCACTCTCTATGCTGCCCAATCCATTTGGTCAAATCCTGCCTTTCATCGGTGTTCTCCTGTTCAGCTACCTGGGCATTGTGATCTTCGTCATGCGCCAGAAGGAGATATTCGGTGGTTTTGGCTCTCGCTGGCAGTTCGGCTCTTCTGCAAAGGGTGAAGAAGCAGCAAAACCGGAAGATGTTTTG
>JAUWPO010000026.1 GCA_030611505.1 Chloroflexota bacterium | reverse complement strand
TGAATTAATCGGTGGATTTCGTTCGTCCCTTCGTATATCACCGCACCCTTTGAGTTGCGCAGGTAGCGTTCAACGTCATATTCGTCGCTGTAGCCATACGCTCCGTGAACCTGAACGGCCTCGGAAGCAGCTTCGAATGAGCCATCGGTAGCGAACCACTTTGCTATCGAGGTCTCGCGAGTATTGCGAAGTCCCTGGTTCTTCATCCATCCGGCGCGCAGGTACAAGAGTCGCGCTGCGTCATAAGATTCTACCATATCGGCGATTTTAGCCTGAATTAGCTGGAGTTTACCGATCGCACGACCGAACGCATGGCGTTCGTTGGCGTACCTAACGCTGGCTTCAAGAGATGCACGGATCAAACCGGTCGCGCCAGCCGCGACGGTGTAGCGACCGTTATCCAGGCACGACATCGCGATGCGGAAGCCCTCCCCTTCTTCTCCGATGCGGTTATCGACCGGAATACGCACGTCCTGCATAGCGATCCAGCCTGTTGATCCGGCACGGACGCCCATCTTTCCTTTAATATCGCCCCGTGTAACGCCCGGACGGTCAAGCTCTACCTGGAAAGCAGAAAGCCCTTCATGCGGATCTACATCGGGGTTTGTACGGGCAATCCACATGCAGTGATGGGCTTTTGTGGCCAGCGAAATCCACATTTTCTCCCCATTGATAACGTACTCATCTCCATCTCGCCGGGCGGTGCTATTCATGCCGGCAACATCAGATCCGGCTCCAGGTTCGGTAAGACCATAACATGCGACCTTATCACCGCGCGCCTGGGGCACCAGGAAGCGCTGCTTTTGTTCTTCCGTCCCCCACTGCAGCAAGCCCATGCTGTTCAGCCCCATATGGACCGACATCACGACCCGCAGCGTGGAATCGACCGCTTCCAGTTCTTCACACGCCAGACCCAACGAAATATAATCCATACCCTGACCGCCGTAGCGCACTGGTATGTTTATCCCCAGGATGCCGAGCTCACCCATGCGCGGCAGGACAAATGGAGCCATTTCGTGGGCGCGGTCGTACTCTTTGATGGTGGGCGCGACCTCCTTTTGGGCAAAATCTCGCACCATTTGCTGCACCATGCGATGTTCGTCGTTTAAGGCAAAATCCATGTTATTTTCTCCTCAAGGGTATTGAAACGATGCAATTATAGCTTGAGAGCGACTTCACGGCAACCTGAAATGTCCGGGACATTTCTACTTTGGGTTGACACCTGAAATGTCCATTATGTTTGAGCGAAAGCACTTATCAATAAACTTTGGGATTCCAGGTGTGGGTGCCTATACGTCCAAGTGTTGCAGGATTTCTATGTGGCGGTGAGGCGCAAAGTTACATAACCCCTAGATGCGAGAAGAACTATTAGGGACTTTTCGTTTTTGTGGCGTGTTTTTCGGCATCAGCAGTACTTTTAATGCCCAGGAAAAAGAAGCACGAAAAGAGAAACCCGGAAAAATCCGGGTTTCTCTTCGTGAGAAAAGCTTATAAAATTTACTCTCGGCAATATCTACAATAAAGCTCCTGCAGCCAGGTCGTAATCATCATCGCCACTGAAACTCCCGCTTAGACCTTCAGCAGCGTAGCGCTGGGCAACTGAAAGCTCAGGATTGGCGGAGAAAGATGGGATATCTGCGCTCACAGGTGCAGCGACAGCGTAGCGCTGGGCGACTGAAAGCTCAGGGTTGGTGGAGAAAGAGTTGATGTCCGCGCTCACAGTTGCAGCGACAGCGTAGCGCTGGGCGGCTGAAAGCTCAGGGTTGGCGGAGAAAAAGATGATGTCCGCGCTCGCCACTGCGCATTGGACACTGATTGCAACTTCCGAGCCCGACAAGCTGGCAGCGGAGTCATACAAATCATCGCCGCTAAAGCCTACACTGTTCGCCTGAACGAATTCGTTACTCGCACAATGGGCATAATTCACTCCCTTGACATCCTCAATTCCAGCCGCAAAAGCGAATGAGGTGGGCAGAACCAGCACGACCAGCAGTGATACAATTAGTGTGTTGCGTATAATATTCATTGTTACCTCCAAATTAATATATTCTAAAAATAAATTTTCCGAATGGTGTTATACTGGGATATATTAGGTCTTTATTGCCTTTATTGCGGCTTGACCCTCAATCCATGAAACTGGAACACCATGTTAATATCAATACTATACAGGTGTTTAAACGATAAGTCACCCTCCCTCTGGGAGGGATTTAAGGATGGAAAAAGTACGGGATTGGATTTAGACCAAATTAAACGTCAGTATATTTACTAATGAGATAAAAATGAACAACTCCAGTAGAAAGAGCGATGTTTACCTCACCCAACCGCTGACCCAGCGCGAGAATGAGATTCTATCGCTGTTCGCCACCGGCAAATCAAACCGCGCCATAGCAGACCAGCTTTCCCTAGCCTTGAGCACTGTGAAGTGGTACGCCAGGCAAATCTACACCAAATTGGGCGTCAACAGCAGAGACGGCGCCGTCAGCCAGGCCAAAGAGTTGGGATTGTTGGAGAGCGATATTCCCCGCCACAACCTGCCTTCTCAAACTACCCCATTTATTGGGCGAGATCGCGAACTTGCTGAAATCCAGCGCCTGATCACGGATCCGAAATGCCGCCTGCTCATTTTGACCGGTCTCGGAGGAATTGGAAAAACACGCCTGTCTATTGAGACCGCCTCCAATCTATACAAAAAAGAGCGCTCATTATTTCAAGACGGAGTCTACTTTGTTTCGCTGACTCCTGTGGTTGATTCATCATCTATCGTCACTGCCATCGCCGAGGCACTAAGATTTTCCTTCTATGAGGGCAAAGAAAGCGCCAGGCAGCAACTTTTCGACTACTTACGCCAAAAAAAGTTCCTGCTGGTGCTGGACAACTTCGAACACCTGATAAATGAAGAGAGCACCTGTCTGATACATGACATCCTGTCAGCTTCCCTGGAGACTAAGATCCTCGTCACATCCCGTGAGCGTATCAACGCTCTTGAAGAACAGATATTCCCCGTAAGCGGTATGTCCGTACCAGAAGTCGGGACCGGTGAAACCTGGCAAGAACCCGTTGAGGATTTCAATACATACGAAAGTATCCAGCTATTCCAGCAGACAGCCCAACGGGTGCGACCCGGATTCCAGATCACCAACAATAATCTGCCCTCAATAGTGGGTATCTGCCGTACAGTCGACGGGATGCCGTTGGGGATAGAGTTAGCTGCATCCTGGCTTGAAGCGCTAGAACCGGATGCCATACTTACCGAAATCAAGCGCAGCATAGACTTTCTAGAAACGGACATGTACACCTTACCGGAACGCCAGCGCAGCTTGCGCGCTGTATTCGATACTTCATGGAATCTGCTCAAAGAAGGCGAGAGGGTGGCGATTCAGACGTTAACTGTCTTTCATGATGGATTTACACACCTTGGCGCTTCCCAGGTAGGGAACGTCACTTTAAAAACCCTCTCATCGCTCGTAAGCAAGTCCTGGTTGCAGCGAGGGAGCGATGGGCGCTTCCATATCCACGACCTCCTGAGAAAATACGCCAACAAACAACTGCAGGAAAACGCTAAGGAATGCCAGCGTAGCCATTCTGAGCACAGCGTTTTCTACTGTGATCTCCTTTATGACAGGAAAATCGACCTGCAGGGCAGCCACCAGCAGCAGGCACTAGTCGAGATTGAATGCGAGATAGAAAACATCCAGGCAGCCTGGAAGTGGGCCGTTATCACGGGCAGGATAGACCTGATCGAGCGGGCTCTTTACAGTTTGTGCGCATTTTATGATGTGCACGGCCGGTTTGAAGACGGCGAAGCGATGTGCCGTATGGCCTCAGAAAAGTTCAGTGAAATATCATCCAGAGATCAAGATGAGAGAATTTATTGTTTACCTGTTTGGGCTAGAGTCTTGGCATGGCAAAGTAGATTCACACAAGATGTTGAGATCTCAAAAGAACTGCTGCACAAGAGCCAAGATATTCTAAATTGTGTGGAGTTAACCGATGATCGTCACAAAGAGGCGCAGGTTCTAACCTGGTACAGTCTCGGGAGACATTTCTCATGGAATGACCGCCAAAAAGCTAAAGGTTATTTTTTAAAAAGCCTGGAATTGTCCCAGGATCTGGGTGACAAATGGAGTGAGGCCAGGTCGCTCAGCGATTTGGGATGGGTAGCATGGGTTACAGGTGCTTTCGATGAAGCTGAAATGCTGCTCAATAACAGCCTCAAAATTCAGGAGGAAATCGGGGATCAACGTGGAGCCGCCGATTCGTTGAACATGATGGCCGTCCTAGTTAAACATCTGGGTAGATTAGAAGAAGCCCAGAGACTGCATCTCGAGAGCCTGGCGATTTTAGAAAAACTTGGGGCCAAGTTTGAAATTGCTGTCCGACTATACGTCTTGGCTAATGCAATGATTATGGACGGTAAATTTGATGAGGGTCTTCAATATGCTCGTCAAAGCCTGCGAGACTATAACGATCTTGGATATGATGGTCCTTATAAAGCAAAACCTTATATTGTTATCGCTGAGGCTCTGATGCATTTGAGCCGCTATTCGCAATCCCGTACACATGCACAAGAAGCGTTAAAATTATCCCGTGATAATGAAAACCCTCAAGACGTGGGAGTATCACTTCTTATGCTAGGGAATTTAGCGCTGGTCGAAAAATCGTATGCAGAAGCGGAAAAGCATTTACAGGAAAGCTACTCGGTGCTAAAGGAGATCGAGCAAAACATGTGCGCTATCCCGCTGATCGTTTTGTCCTACGTCGAGACTTATCTCGGTCTAACAAGAGAAGCCCAGGGACACTTACTTCAGACTCTGGAACCCGCATCTGACAGCAAACATTTTTTTAATGCCATTCAGATTATTCCCGCTGCTGCTCTCCTTGCAGCGGGTCTCGACGATGTAGAGTGGGCTGTTGAACTCTATGCGCTGGCTTGCAGGTATCCTTATGTTGGTAAATCACATTGGTATGATGATATCGCGGGGAAAGAAATCAACAAGGCAGCATTAGACCTGTCTCCTGATGTGATAAAAGCAGCCCAGGCAAGGGGGGATTCTCTCGATATTTGGGACTCCATTGAGCAGCTAACGGCAAAGCTAGCCGAGGTTTAATTTTTTTGCCAAAGAGATCTTTTCTGTCTCAGTGATCTCATCGATCTCTATGGTAAAAACCAGAGCTCTTCTTTTAAAGCAGAAGTGCAAAGGTAGTTCTTAATACAAATCACCAAAACGCAAGTATAATAAATCGATTTTATCAAAGAGAAAGGCAGGGTTATGAAAAACAAATTCGATCTTATCAACGAAATGGCTGTGGATACCGGATCAAAAATTATCTTATTGCTCTTGGATGGTCTGGGTGGCGTTCCCCTGGCGCCAGGTGGAAAAACCGAATTGGAAGCCGCCCACACACCAAATATGGACGCGTTAACTTCCAGAGGATCATTAGGGTTGAGCGAAGTCGTAGCACCTGCCTTCAGCCCCGGCAGCGGTCCCGGGCACCTGGCGCTCTTCGGTTACGACCCGCTCGAATACGAGATCGGAAGGGGTGTATTAGAGGCGCTGGGCATCGGTTTCAAGCTCCAGCCTCAGGATGTGGCTATTCGCTGCAATTTCTGCACCCTCGATGCGCAGGGGAACATAAGCGACCGGCGGGCAGGCAGGATCTCCACCGAAGAATGTATCAAACGAGTCAAAATGCTGCGGGGGATAAAAATCCCCGGTGTGGAAATATTCGTCGAACCAGTCAAGGAATACCGTTTTGCAGTTGTGCTGCGCGGTGAAGGTTTGAGCGCCGATATACCGGACACCGATCCCCAGCTCACGGGTGTCCCGCCGTTGCCCATTGTGTCCGCCTCCCCTGAGACAGAGAAGACAGCCGAGATACTGCGCCAATGGTGGTTCCAAGCCAACCAGATGCTAGCCGATCACCCGCCTGCTAACAGTTGCACTCTGCGAGGTATCGCCAAGGATCCGGGACTACCGCGCTTCCCGGAGATTTATAAGCTGCGTTCAGCCGCCGTGGCTGTCTATCCGATGTATAAAGGCGTCGCCCGGCTGGTCGGCATGGATGTGATCGAGCATGATGCCGAAACGCCAGCAGAAGAATTCGAAGTGGTCAGAGAGCACTGGGATGAATACGATTTCTTCTTCGTGCACATCAAGAAGACGGACAGTTACGGAGAGGATGGGAACTTTGATGCCAAGGTTGGCGTGATCGAAGCGGTCGACCAGGCGCTGCCCATGCTGTTGAACCTCAATCCGGATGTTCTCATCATCACCGGCGACCATTCCACCCCTTCTCTTCTCAAACGCCACAGCTGGCATAGAGTTCCAATACTCATAGCTGCTGAATGGGCCCGTTATGGACCAGCCACCAAATTTGGTGAAACCAGCTGCGCTGCAGGAACATTGGGGTTGATCCACCATGTGGATATCATGCCTCTGGCTCTTGCCCACGCCAAGCGCCTGGGGAAATACGGTGCTTAAAAAAGGGAGGTCTGGTTGAATTTGCGCATCGCTCATTGGTTTCTGGCCTTATCCGCTCTCGCTCTGGCATCCCTTGCCTGCCAAACTTTATTGCCAGGTGAAAGTGAAAAGCAATCCGGCGACATCATGTTTCAGGACGATTTTACGGATCCCGGGAGCGGCTGGAACCGGGTGTCCTCAACCACCGGTGATACCGAATACGACGACGGCGCGTACCGGATATATGTCAAAGAGGCAAACACGGACATCTGGTCAAGACCGGGTCAACATTTGAGCGACACGATCATCGAAGTGGAGGCGTTCAAAGTTGGCGGTGAACGCGACAACCGGTTTGGGGTTATATGCCGTGCGACCGGGACGGATAGTTTTTACACCTTCATTATCAGCAGTGATGGCTATTACGGCATCGGCAAAGTCGAGGATCAGAATTACGAACTATTAGGCGCCGAAGCGCTATTGCCCAGCGAAGATATCCAAAAAGGTTCGGCTCTGAACCACATTCGAGCCGAGTGCATCGGCGAAACCCTCAAACTGTACGTGAACGGACACCGGTTAGCCGAAGTACGCGATTCGAAATTGGCTGCTGGTGATGTCGGCTTGATCGCAGGAACCTACGATGTGCCCGGGACCGATATTCGCTTCGACAACTTCGTCGTTTTCAAACCCTGAATGGGAGTTCGTGGCGGTTTTGAAAACAGATAAAAAACAGGTCTCTCTTTTCATCATTTACTGTACGATATAACCGGATGAATATCTACCTTGACATTGTCGGCTGCCGCCTCAACCAGGCTGAAATCGAGCAGTTCGCTCACCAGTTCCGCTCGGCAGGTCATGTCCTGGTCTCTATGCCCGAAAAATCCGACCTGGCGGTGATCAACACTTGCACAGTCACTACCGCGGCCGCATCTGACTCGCGAGGGAAAATTCGTCAAGCCAAGCGAGCCGGCGTGGGAGAGCTGGTGGTCACCGGCTGCTGGGCGACATTGAATCCTCAAGAAGCAGTCAATATGGCGGGAGTGAGCTGTGTTGTATCCAATGATCAAAAAGACAGGCTTGTCCCCGATCTCTTGAACATTCCCGATCAGACCCTTAACAGGGACCCCCTCGAGCGAGAACCCATTCCCGGGGCGCGGCTGCGCACACGCGGCTTTATCAAAGTCCAAGATGGCTGCGACAATCGCTGCAGTTTCTGCATCACAACCATCGCACGCGGTCCAGGACGCAGCCGGGGGATTCCCGAAATTTTAGCCGACATCCGCGCCGCTTGCGATCCTGTCGGTGGACCCAATTCCGCAAAAGAGGTCGTCCTCACCGGTGTTCACCTGGGTTCCTGGGGATATGACCTTTCACCCCGTCTGAACCTGGTGCATCTGGTGCGCTCCATCCTGGATGAGACCGGTGTGCCTCGCTTAAGGCTGTCATCGCTCGAACCCTGGGATCTGGATGAAGATTTCTTCGCCTTATGGGAAAACCCGCGTCTGTGCCGACACCTGCACCTGCCGCTGCAGTCGGGCAGTGCGACCGTACTGCGCCGCATGGCTCGTAAGTCAACTCCTCGAGAGTATGCCAAACTGGTCGCGGCCGCCCGGGCTGCAGCTGCGGGTATTGCCATCACAACCGACGTGATAACCGGTTTTCCAGGCGAGAGCGAAACCGAATTTATGGAAAGCCTGGCGTTCATCCGGGAGATGGATTTTGCCGGCGGTCATGTGTTCACTTACTCAGCCCGCGATGGAACTGCGGCAGACCGTATGCCGGAACAGGTGCCACACCCCCTTCGTAAGCAGCGCAGCGCCAGGGTGCGAGCTGTGTTGGCTGAAACAAGCGCCGCCTATCGTGAGAATTTCCTTGAACAAGTGCTGCCTGTTTTATGGGAGAGCGCTTCCACTCTGGGTCCCTACGGATGGGAACTGAGCGGTCTGACCGGCAATTACTTGCGCGTGAAAGCCCAGACTCCACATAACATGTGGAACACGATCACACCAGTCAGGTTGACCGGCATGAATGGGAAAGAACTGTACGGGCAAATTAATGATTTGAATATATTGTCAGCTAAAAGGGTCAGGAAGTGACGGTTAATGGATAGGTATGATTCTCTTCCTAATCCCTTATACCTTACTTATACGCTTGTTCAACAATGATCACCTCACTTCAAAACACCAAAATCAAATGGGTTCGCTCTCTGCAAGCCAGCAGCCGTACCCGGCGCCAGGAGAGTGCCTTCGTCCTTGAAGGTGTACGGTTGGCTGAGGAAGCATTGAGCGGGGGGGCAGAAGCCCGCCTGGTGCTATATAGCGATGAACTTGGTGAGCGGGGGAAAAAAGTCTTTAACGGCTTCGCTGGTCGCGGCGCTCCAATGGAAAAGGTGTCGCCAAGTGTCATGCGCCACGCCAGCGATACCCAGACGCCGCAGGGGATCCTGGTCGTCCTGCCCATCCACCAACTGCCCCTGCCAGATGATCTTGATTTCGTCTTCATCCCCGACTCTATCCGGGACCCCGGCAACCTGGGTGGGATGCTGCGCAGCGCGGCCGCAGCCGGCGTGAATGCTGTGCTCCTGCCGCCCGGCACGGTGGATGCTTACGCTCCAAAAGTAGTGCGCTCAGCGATGGGATCCCATTTACGCCTGCCCATGCGTCAGCTTTCCTGGGACGAAATTGAGGGCTCGATTGAGCGTCTCAATATATATCTGCCAGATGTAAGCGCCGGAAAATCCTACCTCGACGTTGATCTGCGCTCTCCGCTGGCTTTGATTATCGGCGGGGAAGCGGGTGGAGCAAGCGCCAGAGCGTACAAACTGGCATTGACGAGGCTGCACATCCCAATGCCGGGTGATATGGAGTCGCTCAACGCAGCCGTAGCAGCGGGGATTTTGATGTTCGAAGTCGTCCGCCAGAGAGCACAGCCGGGAAAATAAAACTTACAGGAAACTCGTCAGAATATGAAAATTCGCACAATAACCTATTTCCTAGATCCCGATTGGCCTATTAATAATAATGCTTTACAAAAAGCGGGAGAATTTAATGCCGCCGCCCATACAGCTTTTGAAGCTCTGGGATATGAAATTCAAACTTCCCGCCTGGCGACGATCCCCTTCCCACACCTGCTGCCGCTGGTTGATGCTGACAACTTAATCAAATTGGCGCAGGATTTAGAGATTACCGCCAATGCGTTCGGCTTTCAATATTTATCGCTGGGACCTGCTCTTCCTGAAAGGATCGAAAACTACGACTTGATTCCTGCCGTGCTGAAGGCAACAAAAAACGTTTTCCTGACCGGTCTTATGAGCACTCAGAATGGAGATATATCACTACCCGCCGTGCGCCAGTGTGCGGAAATCATCCACCAAGCTGCCTCGATCACTCCGGATGGGTTCACCAACCTGCGCTTCGCCGCACTGGCGAACGTCCCGCCGGGAGCGCCTTTTTTCCCGGCTGCTTATCACAGCAAAGAAGGTCCTTCTTTTGCGCTGGGGACTGAAGCCGCCGACCTGGCAGTGGAGGTGCTCAGCACTGCCCACACCCTGAAAGAGGCCCGTCTACGCCTGATCGGGCTGATTGAAGAACATGCCAAAGCGCTGTCCTTCTGTGCCTGGAAATTGTCGCGTTTGTTTGACATTTCTTTCGGCGGGATCGATTTCACTTTGGCACCGTTTCCTTCGGATGAGCTTTCGTTTGGGAACGCAATCGAACGAATGGGAGTACCTGCAATCGGTCTGCACGGCTCCCTGGCAGCCGCTGCCTTTCTGACAGACACGCTGGACCGGGCTTCATTCCAGCGGGCAGGCTTCAACGGTCTGTTTATGCCCGTCCTGGAAGACGCCACATTAGCAGCCCGCGCAGCCGAAGGCACATTGCGTGTAAAGGACCTGCTGCTTTATTCGACTGTATGCGGCACCGGTCTGGATACTGTTCCCCTGCCTGGAGACACATCTCCAGAGCAGTTGTATGCCATCCTGCTCGACCTGGCAGCCCTGGCACACCGTCTGGACAAGCCCCTCACAGCCCGCTTGATGCCGTTGCCGGGAAAATCAGCCGGCGACCCAACTGATTTCGACTTCGCTTACTTCGCCAACAGCCGCGTAATGGAACTGCAAGCCAAGCCTTTGGGGAATTTGCTCACAAAACGGGGCAACATTTCCCTGGGCAGATAAACTGTTCTGTGTTTTTGAAAGCCAGGCGGGAATCTTTGTTTCAGGGGCAGCGTGGAAAAAATTTCCATCCATCCAGTGTCATATATCCGTGCTTTCCGTGTTCATCCGTGACCTAACTCCCTGCCATCACACAGACAAACGGTCGCAAATGCTGCCCAGTATAGGAATCATCCAAGGCGCAGACTTCCTCCGGAGTGCCTTCAGCCACAATGTACCCGCCCCGGTCGCCGCCCTCGGGTCCTAAATCAACGATGTAGTCGGCAACCTTGATGATATCCAGGTTGTGTTCGATGATCAGGACAGTGTTACCGGAATCCACCAGGCGCTGCAGCACTTCGATCAGCTTGTGTACATCGGCAGCGTGCAGCCCGACCGAAGGTTCGTCCAACACATACAGTGTTCTGCCGGTCGAGCGCTTTGATAGCTCACGCGACAGCTTGACGCGCTGAGCCTCCCCACCTGAGAGGGTTGGAGCCGGTTGTCCAATGCGGATGTATCCCAGACCCACATCCTGGAGGGTCTGCAAGTGGCTGACCATCTTTGGGAAGGCTGCAAACAGCTCCAAAGCCCCATCGACGGTCAACTCCAGCACTTCTGCTATATTGAGTCCCTTGAAACGCACCTGCAGCGTTTCACGGTTAAAGCGCGCTCCGTGGCACACGTCGCAGGGCACATACACATCCGGCATGAACTGCATCTCGATGCGTAATTGTCCATGACCCTGACAGGCTTCGCAGCGTCCACCGTGTACGTTGAACGAAAAACGACCGGGTTTGTAGCCGCGTATCTTGCTCTCGGGCAGTTCGGCGAACAAACTGCGCACGTGGTCAAATAATCCCGTATAGGTCCCCGGGTTGGAGCGCGGCGTACGCCCGATTGGCGTTTGATCGATACTGATCACCTTATCGAGGTGTTCTACTCCTTCAATATCATCATAATCACCGGGTTGAGTGCGCGCCCGGTTCAATTGGCGAGCCAACGCTTTGTAGAGAATTTCAACCATCAAGGTGGATTTACCCGACCCCGAGACGCCGGTAATGCAGACCAGCTTACCCAGCGGGATGGTCACATCAATATTCTTCAAATTATTCTGGCGCGCGCCGATCACTCTAATCGTTTTTCCGTTTCCTGTGCGACGCTCCTCAGGGATAGGGACTTTGAGCTTCCCAGAAAGATAAGCCCCGGTCAGGGATTCTTCGGTCTCCAGGATCCGTTCTACTGTGCCTTCGGCGACGATCCAGCCGCCTTGCTCACCTGCCCGCGGCCCCAGATCTATCACCCAATCCGAGGTGCGGATCGTATCAGCGTCGTGTTCGACAACCATCACCGTGTTCCCCAGATCGCGCAGATCCTCCAGAGTTCGCAGCAGGCGGTCGTTATCCCTCGGGTGCAGTCCAATTGAAGGTTCATCCAGCACGTAAAGCACACCCATCAGCCGTGAGCCGATTTGAGTCGCCAGGCGGATGCGCTGCGCCTCCCCTCCGGAGAGAGAAGCCGCCGAGCGATCGAGGGTCAAATAATCCAACCCGACATCCACCAGGAATCCCAGGCGGTCCTGGACTTCCTTCAAGACCCGCTCTGCGATGATTTGCTGGCGCGAGTTAAGAGGGGTATCTGGTCCACACAAACGACGCACCCATTCCAAAGTTTGCAGGACATGCCAGCGGGTGACTTCAATTATATTGGCATCCCCCACAGTCACATGCAGGGCTTCCTTGCGCAAGCGCGCCCCCTTGCAGGTCGGACAAACCTGCTCGTTCATATACTCCGACAGCTTCTCGCGAATGTACTCGGAACTGGTCTCCCGGAAGCGGCGCTGCAAGTTGCCAATTACGCCCTCAAAGGCAGTCTGAAATGTTGCCTGGCGACCGTCTCTATTACGGTAAAGTATTGTTACACGTTTGCCCTTCGTACCGTTCAGCACCAGGTCGAGTTTTGCTGCGGGTAGATCATGAACCGGTGCACCGAGGTCAATATCGTACTCCTGGGCTACAGCTTCCAACGCCTGCCAGTAATACCCGCCTTCTTCACGCGGACCGCTCCACTCAGAAACTGTGATCGCACCTTGGTTAAGAGACAGATTCGAGTCAGGGATCAGCAAATCGGCAGCAATTTCCAGTTTGCCGCCTAATCCCTGGCATTCCGGGCAGGCTCCATGAGGGGTATTGAAAGAAAAAGTGCGCGGCTCAATCTCCGTCAAAACGGAGCCGTGTTCTGGGCAGGCAAGATGCTCAGAAAACAAAATGTCCTTGCCCTCCTGCTTCCTATCCACCTTTCCATTATCCCCTGTCCCTGCAAATGGGTCGGCGTCCTCAGAGGTTGGATTCAACCAATGCACCGTCATATAACCATCACCAAATTTCAAGGCAGTTTCGATCGAATCCGTCAAGCGCGAACGTGCCGCCTGGACCTGGTCTTCGTCCTCTGGATGGCGGATGACCAGGCGATCCACCACGGCTTCAACAGTGTGGATTTTATAGCGGTCCATCTGGATGTCTTCATCCAACTCGTACACCCGACCATCCACCCGGGCACGCACAAAGCCAGTTTTACGGATTTCCTCAAGCACAGTCTGGTGAGTCCCTTTTCGAGCGCGCACCAGTGGAGACAGGATGAGCAGGCGGGCCTCACCTGGCATGGCTTCAATCTTATCCACGATCTCCTGTGCCGATTGGCGGGTCACTTCGCGGCCGCATTCCGGACAGTGCGGAATGCCAGCGCGCGCGAAAAGCAGGCGCAGGTAATCGTATATCTCGGTAACCGTGCCTACCGTTGAGCGCGGATTATGTGAAGCCCCCTTCTGGTCGATCGAAACAGCCGGTGAGAGTCCTTCGATGTAGTCTACATCTGGCTTATTCATCTGCCCAAGGAACTGGCGGGCATAGGCTGACAGCGACTCGACGTAGCGCCTTTGCCCTTCAGCGAAGATCGTGTCAAACGCCAGGGAGGACTTGCCCGACCCGGAAAGACCGGTGATCACGACTAACTTATCGCGCGGGATATCGACGGTGATATTCTTTAGATTGTGTTCTCGCGCCCCAACGACGCGGATTACATTTTTAGACATAGTTTACTAAATGGGAATTACCTTCAATAATCGAACTTGGATACTTGTGTGTTTTCCGTGGTTTGAATAATCCAGCCGATCTATTATTATAGCACATTTGTTTTATTAATTCGTCTTTTTTAACAACAATCAGCAAACCTTTATTATACCAACAAGGGGGACATTCCATCCAATGAAATCTGAGGTTGCTGACATCGAAAGAGCCGATGCTTAAGGCATCCAGAGAACGTTGGGCAGTAAAGAACACTGCTGGCAGTAAAGAACACTGCTGGCAGTAAAGAACACTGGGCATGCAAAGAACGCATGCTTAACGCTTCGCAATGACATAAAAATGGTCCTCTTTGCGAGGCTTGTCCTGAACCTGCGACTGTGAACGACGAGCAATCACCTTGACTATGCACTGGAAAAAATAACCATATGGGATTAGCGTCAATACGCGGAGTAAATTGGGATAGGGGGACGGGATAACCGCCCTCCTCCCACACCACCGGACATGCGGGTCCGCATCCGGCGGTTCGGTCAAGTATGACGAAGTTGGTACTGTTTCAAGAAACTCTTCACACAGCCCTTCTTCGTGTTGAGCCATTTCTCTCTCCATTCGATCCGATAACGGCCTCTCATCCCTGACGCTTACCTCACACCCTCAGTGCTACTTCCACGCCCGGCCCGTCCTTGTCGGGTTTCGACTGTCCTCGCCGTTATCCTTCTCCTTTCCGCTCAACTTCTCAACCGTTCGGCCCTTCGCCCTGTGGTCAGCTTTCACTGACTGCCCTGGATGGTCGTTACTCCATCGACTACTTCGGCCTCGGCTGACTTCTGCTCCCCCTTTGCAGATCTCCCCGGATAAGGTGCGATTGCTTTCCCCTGATCCTGGCTGCGTTTACGCAGAGCTGCTTTGACCCTTTTTGGACTTCACTGTCTCTTGCCAGCTCATCCCGCACTCCACGCCTCTTTACGCAGTTTTTGTCCATCCAGTCCAGGTTTTGCTCTCCGGCTTCCTCTCCACACTCGCTCGCGCTCGTGCAGTTGCCTTCGGCTAGCGGTTCGTCGGGTCAACGTCCGCAGAGGTCTTTCACCTCCTAGCTATCGCCCATGCCGGGCGTACAAAAAAGAGGAGCCGGTTTGGCTCCTCATAGGAGAATGGTTGGTATTGAAGAGTGCAAGCTCAGCTGCAGTCTTCAAAAGCTGGTAAGTGACTGTCCAGGGACGCCTTTTGTAGATTCGTGTACACCCGTATGAGGGCGCTGTTGGAAGTGAATGACATCAGCTCATCGTACAGCTCAGCGTCGGCAATCTCGGCATCCACACCAGCCTGGCACGCTTCGGTTACAGTCTCAAAAGCCGGCAAACCTTCTGAACTCGGGAATTCGGGCACTGGTATGCCGTACTTCTGGGCCTGGTTGATCAAGGCTGAGGCATGCCTGGCTTCAGATAGGACAATATCGTTGAAGGGTGAAACGTTGCCAAATTTATCCAGCACGCTCTGGTATAGAGCCTGGGCACCGAACTCCTCCTCGATCGCCCTTACCAGCCCTTCGATTTCAGTATCGGAGAGCGGCTCACGGGAGCCCTGTCCACCGCCGCTACCTCTACCGCCGCTTGCGCCCTGACCCTTTCCCTGACCGCGGGATCCACCTTGGGAACTGCCTTGACCATAGGTGAGGTCTGCCTGCCCCATCTCGCTCGTAAGACCCGTTCCCATCTCATCTGGTGTTTGTTCTTCGTTTAGCTGGTAGGCTTCAGGCTCGCCAGCGTTATTCTGAGCGCGGCCTTGACCCCTTCCGCCTTTACCGTAACCCTCATCCGGTGACATTTCCTCGCCCGATGTTACTGTCTCACTCGATGGCTCTATCCCGCCCGATGGCTCTATCTCGCCCGATGGTATAACATCGCCAGACAGCATTTCCTCACCCGTTGTCGTCATCTTCGGGGGCAAAGGCTGCTCTTCATTACTGTTCAAACTCTGACTAAACTCATTCGCTGCAGCTGTTTCATCACATGCTGCTAATCCCAGCAATAACACAACGGCGGCTAAAACCAATAAGCTAATTGATAAAATCCTTTTATACATTCGAAATCTCCTTTGATAGATTGGGGAAATCGCACAAAAATTCGACGTCACCCAATTCGTATGTTTTTTCTTGTATTGCAATTGATGAAGAACTCACCATCTCTTGCAGCATTGTGAGTAATATATCGCATCCAGTTGAAGGAGGCGTGAAGAAGATTTGAAGAAGTTATGAATTTTTCCCCTGGAAAGAACTATAGGTTAGAATTAATACGGAAAGCGCAAATTTCGTCAAGGAGTCACAATTATGGGTTTTTTCAAGAAGTTTTCCAACCTGGTTTCATCCCCCGACAAACAGCGCGAGGATTTCGGATACTGGGTCACTGTACGCTGCGACCGCTGTGGTGAAATCATCCGCGCCCGGATCGACTTGCACAACGACCTGAGCATCAATTATGGTGATAAAGGTCGGGTCACTTATTTTTCCCGTAAAGTCCTGACCGGTGAAAAGCGCTGCTTTCAACGAATAGAGATTGAAATGACATTCAACAAGAAACGCAGTTTGGTCAACCGGCAGATCAGCGGCGGTCAATTCGTTGACAAAAAGTGATCATCTTGTATACTATTTGTATCCAATTAGATTGGGAACAGGGCGACAAACGCATTGAATAATTTCTCAATTGCATAATCAATAATACTGAGGAGAAAAAAATGAACAGCACAAGCCCACTCTGGAAAGTAGCAGGCTTAATAATACTTTTTGTTTTTCTAGTTTCCGTGGCATGTGCCGGTTTTTCGAGTTTCCAAGAAACAGACACACTCGCGAGAACGCAAACCTCGCTGGCGAGCACATCCGATGCCCTGCAGACAGCCACATACCAATCCGAAGCGACCCAGCCTCCCACACCCGAGCAGCCCACCCAAACCCAACCTGAGATCGAGACACAGGCTGAACAAACAGAACCTCCACCCCCGCTGACACCGAGTGGTCCAACCATCAACGCCAGCGTCAATACAAACTGCCGCGCAGGTCCGAGCGCGGATTATAAAGTCTTAGGCTATCTTTTGAAAAACCAGGTGTCCGAAGTGCGCGGACGCGACAATTTGCAGATATGGTGGTACATTGAAAATCCGGAAAAATCTGGTGAGTATTGTTGGGTGTGGGGTGAAACGACCCAGATCCAGGGGGATATTAGCGGGTTACCTATCATCACACCTTCCCCGCCTCCTGCGCCTCAAGAAGTAGCATTCACTGCCTCTTATACAGGGATCAACTCTTGCGGCGGAAAAGCTGACCACATCTTCCAGATAAACAATGGAGACACAAAACTGGAGTCTATGAGCTTTACACTGGAATTCGTATCTGGAGGTGCACCAATTTTCGGTCCGGCAACACATAACGCACCATTTATGACATCTAACAGCGAATGCCCACCCGGTGCAGACATTCTGCCACCCGGGGCGAGCGGTTATGTGGGTGGTGGAGAGCTCTCTGGGGCAGTGGCGGTTGGCACAACGTTTCGCGCAACCATCAAGCTCTGCTCTGAGAGTGACATGAAGGGAGTTTGTCAAACTATGACGGTCGAATACACACCATATTAGGTTATCACCATCATCGGAGGCACTGCTCACGTTCTGAATTACAAGAAAGAAGAGAAGATATTGAATTTGTGATGCCGATACCTTAGATCTATTATTTCAACAAGCTCTGCGGGAGATATCCGGGAAAAACTAATGAAGAACACTCAGAAGCTTTGGATAATCATCGTTGTGCTGGGCTTGATTTTTCTTTTTTTGGCTATTGTATTTAGTGTTGATTTTATTCCATACAGGCGGCGGGAAGCGGACCAGGCATTCCAGACAAGCACGGCACTCGCCCAAACTTCAACCGCGCAGGCAGCACCAACCAACACACTTGTCCCCACAGTCATTCAGACTGAAGTTCAAATCGCGACTACCGAAACACCTCCAGCGCAGACAGGTGCTCTTACAATAAGCGCTATTGTGGATACCAATTGCCGCTTAGGTCCCAGCACACTATACGATATTGTGGGGTATCTACTTGCTGACAGACAGTCCGAAGTGCGTGGACGCAATGACGCCCAGACATGGTGGTATATCGAGAATCCTGGCAAGTCTGGTGCTTACTGCTGGGTTTGGGGTCAGACCACCAACGTGCAGGGAGATGTCAGCCTGCTACCGGTAATAGACCCACCGCCCCCGCCTGAGCGTCCGGAAGTAGCCTATTCGGTATCATTCTCGCGGGTGAGTACTTGCAACGGCGCGACAACAGCAATGTTTGAAGTCGTTAACCTGGGCAGCATGCCCCTGGAATCAGCTAGCATCCGGATTCAAAACCTGGCTAACAATGTAATGTCCAGCGGTCCAATCAGCCCAAACGCTCCCTTTACGAGTTTGGCTTCCGAATGCCCGCCTGGTGCTGACAACCTGTTGGCGGGTGCATCAGGCTTTGTTGGCAGCAATTTCCCCGGAATAACGGCAGTAAAATCCGACTATAAAGCAACGATCACATTGTGTGCTGAAGAAAGCGTGAGCGGACATTGCGTAACAACCGTGAGCGAGTTTCAACATCCATGATAAAAAAACTCCCGCGTTTTTTTGAAACTCGCGGGAGATAAAATGTTACTCGCTATCAGTGCTCACTTTTTCCAGTTCTTGCGCCGGTATTGCTTCACCAACCGAACGGAAGATCAACTTGTCCTCCTCTTGATCAACGTCAACGATAATTGTATCACCCGCTGAGAACTCACCTCCTAGGAGGCTGACGGACAGCGGGCTCTCAACGTGCTTCTGAAGTGCCCGTTGAAGGGGACGAGCCCCGAAATCTGGATCAAAGCCCGCGTTTGCAAGCCAATCATGCGCTTCACTGGTGAGCTCCACGTCCAAACCACGTTCGTTCAAACGTTCCTCCACCTCTTCCATTTGCAGATCGACGATCAAGCCCATATCCTCCAGCGACAGCGGCGAGAAAGTTAGGATCTCGTCGATGCGGTTGAGGAACTCGGGTCGGAAAGTGGTCTTGAGCGCCTTCTCGATCTTTTCCTGCTCCTTGCGCGCTTCCCCATCACCGCTATGCTGCATGAAACCCAGGCTGCCGGAATGCCGTATGAATTCGGTGCCCAGGTTGCTGGTCATGATCAGCAGTGTGTTGCGGAAATCAACCATCCTGCCCTGACCGTCCGTCAGGCGTCCATCATCCAAAATCTGGAGCAAAGCGTTCCACACTTCGGGATGAGCTTTTTCGATCTCGTCGAATAAGATCACCCGGTATGGGCGGCGGCGTACGGCCTCTGTCAATTGCCCGCCTTCCTCATAACCGACGTACCCTGGAGGCGCTCCGAACAAGCGCGAAACAGTGTGCTGCTCGCGGTACTCGCTCATATCAATCCGCACAAGGGCATCTTCGTCATCAAACACGAACCACGCCAGGGCTTTGGCCAACTCCGTCTTGCCAACACCCGACGGACCGATGAAGATGAACGATCCAATTGGACGCTTGGGGTCTTTCAAACCGGAGCGTGCCCGCCGGATGGCGTCTGAAATAGCATGGATCGCCTCGTCCTGCCCAATGATGCGCTCATGCAGACGCTCCTCCATGTGAAGCAGCTTCTCTGACTCAGTTTCCATCATCTGGCTGACCGGGATGCCCGTCCACATGGCTACCACCTCAGCGATGTCGTCGGCGTCTACCACTTCATCGAGCTGGTGCTCCACTTCCCATTGATCGCGCATTTCGTGGAATCGACCCTCCAGGCGCAGGCGCTCCGATTTCTTGTCGGCAGCGCGCTCGTAATCTCGTTCGTTTCCAGCCAGCTCTTCCTCGGCTTCCATGCGGTCGATCTCAGTTTTCAGCTCCCTGAGTTCCGGCGGGAGCGAGTACAATGCCACCCGCAGTTTTGCAGCCGCTTCATCCATCAGGTCGATAGCCTTATCTGGCAAATAGCGATCAGTCACGTAGCGGGCAGACAGCCTGGCCGCATCCACCAATGCCTCGTCCGAGAAACGCACTTTGTGGTGGGCTTCATAGCGATCGCGCAAGCCGTACAGCATTTCTATCGTATCTTCCACGTTAGGCTCTTCAACGTAGACCGGAGCGAAACGGCGCTCCAGTGCGGCGTCTTTTTCAATATGCTTGTGATATTCGTCCAGGGTAGTCGCTCCAACGCACTGCAGTTCACCGCGTGCCAGAGCTGGCTTTAGCATATTGGAGGCGTCCATTGCCCCCTGGGCAGCGCCGGCACCCACAACAGTGTGCAGCTCATCCACGAACAGGATGATCTCCCCCTCAGCGCGCTGGATTTCTTCCAGAGACGCCTTCAGGCGCTCCTCAAATTCACCCCGGAATCGGGAACCAGCGATCATTGCTCCCAGGTCAAGGGATAAAACCCGCTTGCCTGTCAGGATCTCGGGGATATCGTTATTGGCGATATTCTGAGCCAACCCCTCGACAATCGCGGTCTTACCAACGCCAGCTTCACCGATCAGGACCGGGTTGTTCTTTGTGCGGCGGGAAAGGATCTGGATAACACGCAAGATTTCCGTATCTCGACCGATCACCGGATCCAGTTTGCCTTCGCGAGCTAGTTTGGTGAGATCGCGCGAATAACGCTCAAGGGTACGGTAGCGCGTCTCAGCCTGTGGATCGGTGACCCGCTGTCCGCCTCGAAGTTGCTTGATCGATTCGTGAACACGATCGCGATTCACACCGGCTCCTTCCAGCAACTTCGCGGCCGGGGTACTGCGCTCGCTCAATATCGCTAGAAAGATATGCTCCGTGGAGATATACTCATCCTTAAGGCGGTTAGCTTCCTCATTAGCCAAATCAATGATCCGCTTGACGCGCGGCGTGATAAATATCTGTCCTGCGCCGCCGCCAAAAATATTCGCCTTCGGTGTGGTTCGCAGGATATAGTCCAACCGTTCGGTGATTTCGTTAGCATCCACCTTTAATATTTCCAGAATTTGGGGGACAACCCCTTGAGGCTGTTCAATCAGCGCCAACAAAATGTGTTCCGTATCGATCTGGTTGTGCCCGTAGCGCTGAATGATCTCAGCAGCCCTTTGAGCGGCTTCCTGTGCTCGCTCTGTAAAACGATCAAATCGCATCATAGTCATATCCTCATCTAATAAACACCCAATTAATCACAGGTGCAATTATCTCGCCAATATTGATGTATTGCATATGCAATTCCGCTGTTCATTTACATCTGAGGCTTATATTTACCACAGAGACCGTAAAGTGCATGGAGATCTTTTTAAATCCCAGTGCTCTCGGCACTCTCTGCAGTAAAAAAAACTACAAAAAATGCACCTGAGAACCCAGATTTGTTAATGTAAACTCCAAGGTTATTATAACATTTGCGGCATTAAAGGGACGCAAGCAGGGTGTTAGAAATGTATATAAAAAAACAAGGGGTAAGGGCCAAGGGAAAAGAGGGTAATTATGGGGTGGGAGATAGAGTCCCCATCATGGTTGCAGCAGGTGTGCCCGTCGCGGTTGGAGTGGGCGTGTTGGTAGGAGTCAGCGTCACGACGAATAAATAGATTTCTGGGATCCACCCCACCCGACCTTCCTTATC
>JAUWPO010000080.1 GCA_030611505.1 Chloroflexota bacterium | reverse complement strand
CTCCCTTACTTCACCGCCGCATTTATATCTCGGCAAAACTGGCAAAAACTATCAAACTCGTACAAAATGGGGTAGAATTGGGTGGCGATGAGGTTTAATGAATGGTGGTGTTAACACGCGAACAACTTGAAGACCGGGTGGCGGCTTTACATCATGCCAGTCTCGAATTGGTCAGCGACCTTTCATCAGAGACCGTCCTGGAACGCATTGTTAAAATAGCCCGCCTGCAGGTGGGAGCCCGCTATGCGGCACTTGGGGTTCTAGACCAGGATGGCAACCTGGGTCAATTCATCCCGGTTGGGATGACTCAAGAGGAAATCGACCAAATCCCTCACCCACCGGTAGGCAAGGGTTTGCTCGGTCTTTTTCGTACTGAACGCGAAACGGTCCGCATTCCGGAAGTCTCTGAAGACCCTCGCAGCGGCGGATTTCCACCAAACCACCCAGAAATGCACGCTTTCTTGGGCGTACCAATCATGTTGGGGGATAAAATGCTGGGTCAGCTATATCTGGCTGACAAAATCGATCATCCCGAGTTTACCGAACAAGACGTGAGCGTTATTGAAACCCTGGCAGCCTATGCCGCAGTAGCCGTTAACAACGCCCGTATGTATGAGGAATTACTGCGGCGCGAAGGGGAATTGACCCAGCGTAATGAGGACCTGAGGCTGCTCAACGATGTGGCCGCGGCTTTGACAGGCTCTTTCGATGTAGACGAAATCCTTGACAAGACCATAAGACTGGTGATGGATTACCTCGACGTCGAGTCAGGTGAAATCTATCTGCGTGAAGATGGGGAGCAATTGCTGCAACTAGTTATGCACAGGGGCGATTTCTCCGACACCCTCTCATTCCGTGACCGGTTCCAAGTCGGTCAAGGTTTCCTTGGAAGAGCTGCAGAAACTGGAGAAATAATTGTGAGCACGAATCTGGCTGAGGATATGCGCTATCTGCGTACCTCGGTGCTGAAGGCAGGCTTTCAATGCATCGCCTTTATTCCCCTCATATCCGGGAGGAATGTTATAGGAGTGATGGCGGCAGCAACCCGCCGCAAGCAGCAGTTCGACGAGCGCAGGTTGCACATGCTCGCTAATATCGGGACATGGGCGGGAATAACGATCGAAAATGCCGGGTTGAACAGGCAATCCCGTCGTCTTGCCGTGCTCGAGGAGCGCGAGCGCATTGGGATGGACCTGCACGACGGCATCATCCAGTCCATATACGGGGTTGGTCTAGCTCTGGATTATGTGCGCATGTCTCTCAACGATGATCCAGAGCACGCTCGAATCAAGATTGAAGAATTAATCGAGGACCTCAACAAATCGATTCGCGACATTCGAGCTTACATCTTGGACCTGAGACCACGCCAATTTCACGGGGAGGACCTTAAGGAAGGCTTGCAGCGTTTAGTGGAAGAATTTCGCGCCAACTCTGGAACTACGGCTTCGCTGGTCGGACCCAACAACGGTATGGTGGACTTTCCGGCAGCCAATGCTACTGCTCTCTTCCATATTTGCCAGGAATCCCTAGCTAATGTCGCCAAACATTCCCGCGCAAAGCATGCAGAAGTGCACTTATGGACCGCCAGGGAGCGCGTGCTGCTGGAAGTGGGTGACGATGGAAGTGGTTTTGACCTGCGCAAGATGAGTGTAACGCTGGGACACGGTCTTTCCAACATGCACGTGCGTGCTCGCAAAGTGGGAGGCGATGTAGAAATCACATCCAATCCCGGTCAGGGGACAACCATACTAGCCTGGGTGCCGCGCCGTCGTGCCTGAACAGCAACCGACCAGGGTGGCACAAATAACCAGCCGCAGCAATCCAAAAATTAAATCTATCCGCGCTCTTCAACACCGCAAGACGCGCCAGAAGACTGGCACGTATCTGGTCGAGGGCATCCATCATGTGGGGGAAGCTGTCGAAGCGGGAGCACAGATTGAAGCGATTTACTATGCACCCGACTTGCTTAAAAGTGAATATGCTTTTAATTTAATAAAAAACCAGACCAGTTCCGGTGTTCCATGTTATCCAACTTCGACTGATGTATTCGCCTCAATAACCGCAAAGGAAAACCCGCAAGGCATACTGATCGTTGTCCTCCAATTAGAGAGCAAATTGGTAGATCTGGCACCTCACAACTTCCCTTGGGGGGTTGCCCTGGTATCGCCTCAAGACCCCGGCAACCTTGGCACCATCCTGCGCACCATTGACGCTGTTGGAGCCAGCGGGCTGCTGCTGATAGATGCAGGTATTGATCCATATCATCCCAGCGCGGTACGAGCCAGCATGGGCACAATATTTTGGTATCCGGTCGTTAAATCGTCACTCACAGACTTTAGAAGTTGGGTACAGGAACATAATTACCACGTGTACGGCACTTCAGCCTCCGGAGATACAGACTACCTTTCTGTGGGCAGATACGAGTTACCTTGCATTTTGCTGATGGGTAGTGAGCGCCAAGGTCTGTCTCATGAATATACTCAATTATGTGAACAAGTTATCAGCCTGCCAATGGTCGCAAGAGCCAGTTCGCTGAACCTGGGAGTTGCGGCGGGGGTGCTGCTTTACTCTATGCGTGAGAAAATAAACCATGAACCTGGAGTACAATAAACGAAATTAAAAAACTAATAAGCTGCAAAAAAAAGCACTAGAAAACTCGAAAAATATTCTCGTTGGGAAGTAACCTTTAATCCAGTTATATTATCCAAACGTATCCCAAATCAAAACACAAAAAGTAAAAGGAGAGATATATGACGAGTTCCAGCTATAAAACCATGGGGCAGCAGTTTGGTCGCCGTTCCTGGGCCGAACCCTGGAAGATCAAGATGGTTGAACCATTACGTATGGTCAGCCATGAAGATAGATTATTGGCTGCAGAAGAGGCTGGTTACAACACCTTCCTGCTTCGGTCGCATGATGTCTACATTGACCTGCTCACCGACAGCGGTACCAGCGCAATGAGCGACCGCCAATGGGCGGGCATCATGCTGGGTGACGAATCTTACGCAGGCAGCAGGAATTTCTATCATTTGGAGGATGCTGTCAGAGATTATTACGGCTATCAATACGTCGTACCCACCCACCAGGGACGAGGCGCAGAGCACCTGATCAGCCAGGTGGTTATCAAGCAAGGACAATATGTCCCCGCTAACATGTATTTCACCACCACCCGTCTGCACCAGGAATTAGCAGGCGGCATATTCGTTGATGTTATTATCAGTGAAGCCCACGATCCAAGTAATTTGCATCCATTTAAAGGGAATGTGGACTTAAATAAGTTGGAAGATTTGATCAAGCGAGAAGGAGTTGAAAATATTGCCTTCATCAGCCTGGCTGGCACTGTAAATATGGCTGGCGGGCAGCCGGTAAGTATGGAGAACGTCCGAGCACTGCGGGAATTATGCGACCGTTATTGTATTCCCATTTACCTGGATGCTACCCGCATGGTCGAGAACGCATTCTTCATCCAGCAGCGCGAGGACGGGTATAAGGACAAGTCTGTTGCAGAAATCTTGAGGGAATTTTGCAGTTATACGGACGGCGCCTGGATGAGTGCTAAGAAAGACAACCTGGTCAATATCGGTGGATGGCTGGCAGTTAACAATCACGATCTCTTCGATAAACTCCGTAATATGGTCGTAGTTTACGAAGGTCTTCACACCTACGGGGGGATGGCTGGACGCGATATGGAAGCGCTCGCCATAGGCATTGCAGAAGGCGTACAGGATGATCATGTGCGTTCACGCGTCGGTCAGGTTCTCTATCTGGGCAGGCTCCTGATTGATTGGGATATCCCGATAGTGCAGCCCGTGGGTGGTCATGCGATTTTCCTGGACGCCAAGGCGTTCTATACCCACCTTTCCCAGGATCAATTTCCTGCACAAACACTGGCTGCCCAACTATATCAAGAATCTGGGGTTCGGGGTATGGAACGAGGCATAGTCAGCGCTGGTAGAGACCCCAAAACAGGAAAACATCGCTACCCTGCACTCGAACTGACACGCCTAGCCATCCCGCGCAGGGTGTATACCCAAGCCCATATGGACGTCGTGGCTGAGGCGGTTAAGAAAGTATTTGATATTCGCCAACAGACTCGCGGCCTTAAGATGGTTTACGAACCCGAGTATCTGCGCTTCTTCCAGGCGCGCTTTGAACCGATCCCATAAATGTCGTCATTGGCTTCGTAGTACTCGCGTTTGGCTGTATGTAAAAAGGCGCTTTGAGCATCACCATTGGTCTGCTGCCCCTGTTTAATGCTCTGGTAGCAGGTCAAATCCTGGTGATCTTGCTGGGTATCTTCATGGCAATCGGGGGCATTGTGGCGATTGTTTGGGCATTCCGCGCATGCGCTGATTTTAAGTTACGATCATTCAATATGATCTAATACCATCGCAGCATGCAGGGAAACCCAGCGATTTGTTTCATCCCTGCTTCCCAACACCTTCCAAGTACGCCCCCGGAAAGGGCTGGCTCCGCGCCAGTGACCGTTCAACATCCGCCTGTTGCGCACCCAATCTACAGCCGGTTGAGCTCCCGGATGGTCGATCAATCCAAGCTCTGCAAGGACACGCAGCACAAACAGAATATCCGTCTGGTAGAAAAGGGGGAAATTCATCCGGAACCACAGTGGATGAATTTTGCCCGGGTTGGGATAGTTGGCATCCACTAGAAATTTTTTTTTCAGTAAAAAGGCTACACCACTTTGAACAGCCATTTCTACTTCAGCATTCTTTAGTTGGACCGGCAATGCTGCCAATCCCCACAAAGCGCGCCCTACTCCCCATGCGCACGGCAGCTCATAATTGTAAGGACATCGCCAACCACCCTTTACGGCATCCTGAATGATCATTTCGAGGATAGAGGCAACGCGCTGGTCATCTTCAAATCCACAATGAAGGACATAGCGAAGCATATTACCCCAAAAGCAGGACAAGCCGTGATCACCTTCGTCAATCCATTTTAGGACCCCATTTTTCATTTGCGACAGCATGTAAGCAGCCCCTCTTTTCAGGTGCGGGTCACTGCCATCAGCCGACAATTCAGCCATCAAAATCATACTCCAATGGGTACTGGTGTACTTTGGTGTGTAGAAGCTGTGTTCTCCTGCCCACGACCCAGAAGCTGTTTGCTCCTCCAAGATTACAGGTATCGGAGCGTGGATCTTCATCGCCTCCCAAGCCTCCTGGACATCGTCATCCGTCATGGGACGACGAAGTAAACGCCGCAGAGTCAGGTAGCGAATGGAAGGTGTGCTGGCTTCAAGCAGCCAATTGATAAATTCTTGATCTTGCATTAGCTGTCTCCTTGATTATCAGTATCCTTGTCCATGACCTCAGACACTTCCGGAAGTCGTCTGACACGATGAATACCGATATTAGAACACAAAATTACACAAACACACCCCCAATCAGAACAGTAAAAGTGTATTTAGAGAAACTTTGAGCAATATCCGCATAGTTGTATTCTGGATTTCATGTGTATCGAAAGAAAAGCAACGGTGTTTCATATTACAGAGAATACACAGACTTTATGCCAGGAGGTTCTATACACGTATTCACAAATAACTTATAATTCACACAATTAATCACACCATTATTCGAAAGGAGTCATACTATGTCTAAATCACGTCCATTTGGGATTACCATCCTTGCCATCCTGGCTGGAATTGCGGCGTTTATCGCCATCATCCACACGCTTCAGATGCTCCATCTCTTCCCCATCAGTGGCCCAGCTGGAGTTTTCTCATTCTTCACCTTCGACCTGCTCGGGGCGCTCTTGTGGGGACTCATGGCTGTCATCTACATCTGGTTGGTACGCATGCTGTGGAACCTCGACCCTCAAGGATGGTTATTCTTGGTCGTCATAGCCATCTTTAACCTCATCCTTGCCTTTGTATCGGTTTTAGGCAGATCGTCTTTCCAGGCTATGCTGCCTTCGATCCTTGTCAACGGTATCATCCTGATCTACTGTATACTGCCAGGTACAAAGGAAGCTTTCGGACAACCATAATTGCAGGATCACAGTTTCAGGTGCCCGGCACATTGAAAGTGCCGGGTACTTTTTTTAAAGCGCAGATTCAAAATCAGGGTAAACTAACGGATAGAGAAGCGTAATTGGATACGGATAAAAGCGAATACAAAGGATCAATATTGTGTCCGTGATCAGTACAATCCGTGAACATTATTTCTAAGTCGTCATGAAAATTGTAGTTATTTCTTACCAAGCGAGGAATACATGAGTAACGATCATGAAGTCCACGAATTTCTGCTCCGGCACCTGCAATCCATATACGACAACGACATTGAGACCTACCACGCCACAACCAGCGAAGACCTAACCCTTTATGAATGGTGGGTCACACCACACCGCCTGGACGGTCTGCCGTTCCACGATTTTATGATGACCGAAAATGATCGCAGGGGGACGGTCTTCGGCGCCGAAGAGGACACAGATCAAATCGATACACCTTCCAGTGTACGCTTTGATTTAGCCAACCTGCACATCCAGCGCTACAGCGACACCGCCATCGCCAGCTATACCCTGCTGACCAGCACCGGAAGCCGGGATGGTGTGAAAGTCGCCGCCCACAATGAAAGTCGTGTTCTAGTGAAGATAGATGAGGAGTGGAAAGTGGTACACGTGCATAAATCCCCATCCTGGAAGGCGCCACACTTAGCGCCGCAACCCTAAAATATCAACCGCAAACCCATCAAAATCAGCAGCACCAACACCACTTTACGGAATAACTCTGGATTTAAATATCGATCCAACCAGGTGCCTGCTACAAAACCTAAACCTATTGCCGGTACAGCCCAAAGAAAATCCACCCAAACAACCTCAGTTAAATTACCACTCAATGCGTGAGCTGCTGCTACAAATAGGGTTCCAACCAGAAAAAAACTCTGCAGATTGCCTTTGAACTCTGCCGGCAGCCAGCCACGGCAATTACCATAGATAATGACCGGTGGACCGGCAGTGTTGTACGCGCCTCCTAATAAACCAGCGAAAAAACCCGATCCATAAGCCCAGGTAGGATGTTTCATCTGGGGAAGTTTGACTTCGAAAAGAGAATAAAGTGCATAACCTGTGATCACTATTCCCAAAATCGTCAGCACGATTTCCTCATCTACTCTCTTTAGACCGTAAATCCCAAGCGGTATACCAAATAGGGATGCGATTATTAACGGCCAGACGGCATAGAAGTTCAATGCACTACGGTACTTTAGAAGAAGCAGGAATTCAAGTGGTATACCCACAAGCGCCACAAGCGGAGCAGCAATCTGAATCCCAATTATTCCAGGCAATAAAGCCATCGAGACCAAAGCAAGCCCGAAACCAGACATGCTCTGGATAAAAACCGCTAAAAATATAATTACAAATACGATCGCCTGCGGCATATCTTCAAACATCTAACAGCAGAATTAATCCTCAAAGCGTTACTGCCCTTTTCGTTTGAAGTAGGCATGGTATTTGTCTGCACTTCCGAACATCCGCTCACCAGCGCTGGTGGACACCAACTCCCAACCTTCAGCCCCCAAGTCATTTATATATTCATACATCAGCGGGAGGTTCATCCAATCCTTGTACTCCAACCCATTTTCAAATCTGGGTCGCCAGCCTTTATAATCTTGAAAAGTCACCGTGATATATTCCCAACGCGGCGGCTTTGTTTGTCTCACACTGCGAGAGGATTTCCTAGCAGGCTTCGAGGGTTCTTTAATAACATCCTCAACAATCGCATCGTCATCTGGCAGTGCACGCAGCATTTCTGCCAGCACATCAGGGGTTTGTTTTCGGTTACTCATCCTCTAACATCCTTTCAGTAAGTTTCTGATAGTCTTGCGCGCCAGCCGAACGAGGAGAATACTCAAATATCGTCTGTCCGTATCCTGGCGCTTCGGAAAGCCGCACGTTGTACCGGATAGGTTGGCACAACTGATCCCCGTAATGGTTCTGTAGTTGGTTTAAGATCTCCTCGGACTTCTTTACTCGACGGTCAAAGAAAGTCGGCAGCACGTACTTTAATGTAAGGTCATCTCGATATCTCTGGATGCTAGTCATACTGCGACTGAAGTCTATCAGACCTTGGAGAGCCATGACCTCCAGGGAAACGGGTGCTAAAACTGCTTGAGCGTAAAAGAGGACATTTACGGTCAACGCATCCCAACCCGGCGCCGTGTCCATAAGGATGTAATCATAGTGGCTCTCTATACCATCTAAGGCTTCAGCCAAGGTTTGCTCACCACCAAAATCCTTACGGGTAATGAGGCGTTTGAGACCCGCCATTGAACGCCCGCCAGACAGCAACCAGAGGTTTTCCCGAGCCAGGAAACGCGCATCCTCAATACTCATTTCTCCCTGAATAAATTCCGCAAGCCCGGCTGGTGGTTCACAACCCAATGCACGCGCCACCTGCCCCTGGGTGTCCACATCGACCAGCAGGACAGTTTTCCCGCTGCGCGCCAACCCGGCAGCCAGATTGACGGCGGTGGTCGTTTTCCCCACTCCGCCTTTTGATAACGCGACTGCAATTCTTCTCATCCAGATCCCTCCTTATAAGTTTACCCAGTCTTCTATGACGGGAGGCACTGATCCCGGTATTAATATAAATCCTATCACGGGATTCCCCAATTTGCCAAATGAGAATAAATAGAACCTGATGGCATCACCTCCTACAATACAGGTATAATCCCACAGTTGGGAGGTTTCCCTTGTGCTCGGATTATTGCCGGGTTGGTATACCGTTTTCCGCGTTTTGGGCAGCGCATTAATGCAGCGGATCGCTCCTCTGCAGAGTGCAGTCCTCAGCTTCATGCGTGGGGATCTAAATTTCCAACCGCTGGGAAGCACGGCAATCTTCGGATTAACACGCATCTTAACCCAAACACTGAGGTAAAAACGACTCGCAAACGCACAGCTTACCCCTGGATTGTAACGAGATAAGTATCGCCCCATTACATGTATCGGAAACCTATCCCAAGACAGAATCTAACTTCTTGAGGTGAAACATCTTTGAAGTCTCTAATTCGTGCCTGGCTGAACCAATTTTTTACCCTGAAACCAAATCCCATTATCCACCCGCAGATAAGAGCATCTTTTCGCCGGAATTTTCTCGCAAATACCGCTGATGTGAGCACATGGTTATTTGGTAATAGTTTCGTATCGGTATATACAATACTGCCCGTATTCGCCAGCACGTTAACAAGTTCCTCAATCGTTATCGGTTTAATCCCGGCCATCAAAGATGCAGGTTGGTTCCTCCCGCAGTTGTTTCTGGCCCCCAAGGTGGAGCGAAGTCCTCGCCAACTTCCTGCTGTATTGTTATTGGGAGCTATTGAAAGGCTTCCATATCTTGCGTTAGCATTTGCAGCGCTGTGGCTTCCTTCCTTACCTCAAAATACGGCTATATTGATTTTTCTGCTAATCATGATTTGGATCTCAGTGACAAGTGGGCTGGTTGCACTGCCCTGGCAGGAATTAATAGCCAGGCTTATACCCGTGTCACATCGAGGACGTTTCTGGGGTTTCGCGACTATGATGGGCAGTCTTTTGGGATTGATAGGAGCCGCTATCGCCGGTATTATTCTTGCC
This sequence comes from Chloroflexota bacterium, assembly GCA_030611505.1. Taxonomy (GTDB): domain Bacteria; phylum Chloroflexota; class Anaerolineae; order Anaerolineales; family UBA4823; genus JAUWPO01. The sequence goes on along the minus strand of JAUWPO010000080.1, from coordinate 616 downwards.
AGGGTTGTTTATTCGCTGAATTATGCTGTGTGTTTTCTGATCGCCTTTCTCAGCTTTGCGATCTCATATGCTTTTATTACTTTGAACCGCGAACCTGATTTGTCAAGCACTATCTCGCCTCCTTCAAGAAAAAGATCTTCCTGGGGACGCATTAAAACTGCCATGCGGGAAAACAAAAATTTTCGCAACTTCATTACGTGTCGAGGAATGGCATACTTGGGGAGCATGGCTTATGGATTTGTAGCAGTGTACAGCATACAACGGTTTAATCTCCCAGATGCTTCCGCTGCGATCTTTACAGCCATTCTTGTCGGCGGTGGTGCTTTTGGATACGCACTGTGGGGATTTGCGGGTGACCGCCTTGGATACAAGCGAGTACTAATTTACTCCGGTCTATGTTGGGCAATCGGATTGACCTTGTTAATATTTGCACCCTCTGTGGGTTGGGTATTTCCTGCATTTGCGTTTATGAGCCTCGCCAACTCAGGCAACTTCATAGGAGATATCAATATTGTGATGGAGTTTAGTTCGATCTCCGAGAGACCAACTTATATCGGATTAGCCCGCACATTGACAGGACCTGTGCTATTAATTGCCCCTATACTGGCTGGTGCAA
>JAUWPO010000106.1 GCA_030611505.1 Chloroflexota bacterium | reverse complement strand
TCCTCGTGCTCAGAGCCGTAGCGTGGGATGGGAATGATGAGGGTGGTCGTCCAGTCCACACTGCGGGCAAAGTCGGCGGCTTCTTCGGGACTCATTCCTGTAACTTGCAGGAAAGCTTCCCCAATTTGGACTATGTCCAATCCTGGCGGGGCTGAGACGGTCGGACTGGGAATCTGCAAAAATGTGGTGCAGTCCGATCCGCGAGGTGTCTGGTGACTTTCTAGGTCCTCTTCAAGGTCGAATTCACACTCGCCGTATTTTGCTTGTACTCCCGCTTGGATATCCACGAATACTGTTGCCCCGTCAAGTGAGTCGGGGAGCTCGATATCCGCGCGACCGATATCACGAAGAACCGTACGGATCTGTTCTAAGTCGACGTTGAACGTGACATCGCCTCCTGGCAGTACTTCAAGAGTTTCTTGACCTTCGATTTGTGTCGGCAGGCGGATCGGAATACCCACCAGGGCACTGGCTTCTTCTGGGCTGGATACTTCTTGTGGTTCGCCGCGCTCTTGGATGTGGACATCATTCGACATGATGTATTCAAATTGAGACGAGGATCCAAGCTGCTCTGGCATATCTTGAGCGTTGAACTCTACTACCCGCACCTGTTCAACTCGAAACAGACCTAGAAAAGTGTTGGCGATGGCGCGCGCCGGGGCGAAAGCCAATGAAACAACCAGAAGGGCGATAAATGCCAGTGTAATCCAGGCTGGTCGGGGTAAGAGTGATTTAAAATTGTCCCACATATTACCTTCCTTTTGTTCTGAATCGGATATGCGCACCGTAAGGCGGGCGCGCGCTTTTTCTGCAGATAAATGCGGTTCTGCAGAGTTATAGTCCAGTACGGAGAGATCTTCTCCTACCTGCTGGGATCGGACACGCAAGGTTTCTACCATTTCCAGGCAGGCGGCGCATGTTTCTAAGTGATCTTCTACATTTTCATGTTGGACTGGATTTAGTTCCTGGTCTAAATAAGCTCGAATCTCTCCTGCGCTGAGATGCATTTTATTTACCTCCTCTTTTTAGGTGCAGCGGACTCTTCTCCTGAGCCTGCGTTGATCTTGCTGGGTCGCATTTCCTATGAATACTGCTCTTCAAATTCGTGTTCTGCGCGAATCAGCAGCGTTCCGACCGAATTTGGAGACACCTCTAGCGCAGAGGCGATCTCGGCGTACGACAGACCCGCGTGGCGTAGGATCAGCAATTGAGCTGAGCGAGGTTTCATTAAGCTCAATGTGGTCCTCACCCGGGCTTGTTCCTGCTTTCGTTCGAGGACGTCGGCTGGATCTTCCGGTTGGTCTTCTTCAAGCGTGAGAGAACCAGCCTTTTGCTCATATTGAGCGCGTCGTTCTCGTGCTCGCAGGGCGTTAAGTCCTCGATTGGTCGCCACCCGGTACAACCAGCCGCTTAGGTTTGTATCGTCCTTAGGGGGGCGGCGGTAGAGCTGCTCAAAAGTGTCTAACGCCAGGTCCTGTGCCTCGTCCCAATCAACCACCAGGCGGAACAAAATCCCACATACCCGGTTCCAATGCTCTTGGAAGAGTACTTCGAAGTCAGTTGCCTCTCTACTGGCTTGTAAGGTCACCTTGTTGGATTTCGGTAGGGTCATTGCCATGGAAAGGCTCTACGCAGCTTCACAATGCTTCTTTTGCGTTGTCGTGGGTTTAATAATATAACACCGCCCACAGCGTAGATGTGACAGTTTGGATAGTTCAGCGGTAGACTCTTTGTAAATCTTGTTTTCCGGGTTCGATTGTTACAGTGTTGGTTTCAACATTCGGAGGGTCATAATCACGCTGACAGGCAACATCCCCAGCACTGTCATGGTTAGGATTGATAGCTCCGAGAAAAGGCTGCTGTTGGGAGCTGGGCGACCAGTGATCCTATTGAGAAAGGCATCAAAAGTATTGCCCAATAAATTTCCCATCATAATCATGCGGATGTATGCCAGAATATCACGGGCTTTGTCTTCACCGTAGTAATCCAAAAAGCGCTGCCATGCCTGAGGGTCCGGGTTACCACCCGTTTCGGCATAGTGCTGACCGAAGAGTAAAGCGACAGCTTACTCTTCCGGAAATTGACCGAGTTCGCCGGCAGCAATACGGGCGATTTCATCTTCGGGGATGCCTTCTTTTAGGGCTGCTTTTGTGTGACCGTAACTGCAGTACCGGCAGCCGTTGACTTGCGTTACAGCCAGCATGATTTTTTCGGTGAAAGCATGGTCAATCCGGTGTGAACGGGCGGCAGTTTTTAGATCACCTGCGTGATTGATAATATCTGCCATTGCACTTGTGAACTCCTTGGGTGAGTTATAAATGCGGCGGTTAAAGGTCTTACTTGGTTGGGTCAAATGAAATTATCCTTTGTAACTTTCTGCGTTCGTGTGATCCGTGTCTGATCATGTATCTCGGTTGCGTGTTTTTTTGATTCGACGCATATTATCGTCAATAGCGGATTCGGAGCTTATTTATTTTTCAGAACGCCAATTGTAATTTCCTCCCCATCAACATTATGTGCTTCAACATAGGATCCGGAAGGTGGGGCTTCTGGGATCAAATCTGTGGACAAGGTCTCGGATTTAATGTATTCACCCCAGGTTTGGAACACCTGCACTAGGTCTCCTTCAGTCTTGTAATAGGTTGTGATGCGGTCTTCAATGTTGAAGCCGGCATTTTTACGCATGGACTGCACACGACGCACGATCTCGCGAGCCAATCCTTCAGAATGCAATTCCGGTGTGATGGTGGCGTCTACAGCGACAGTGATAAATTTATCTGATGCTACTGCCAGACCTTCAACAGGTTGGGTGGTCACCAAGATTTCTTGGGGCTCCAAATCCACTGTCTGACCATCGACCTCGAGAGACACCTTAATACCGGATGAGACACTATCCGCAACCTTGATTGGGTCCAGAGCCTCTAACGCAGCCCGTACTTTCGGAAACTGGGCTCCGAACCTGGGACCAAGCAGTTTGTTATCCGGCATGATACGATAGGTCACTAAATCGGTGGCTTCTTTGACGAATTCGAAGTCCTTTACGTTGAGCTCGTCCTTTACAATGTCCACCATTTCATCATCCATGGAGCGTTTTTCCCCGGTATAAACCAGGACCTTGGCGAGAGGTTGGCGGACTTTTAATCCGGCGCTGTTGCGAGCACTTAAGCCCAGGCTGGCAATCTGGCGCGCCAGGCTCATCTGGTGGAGCAGATGCTGGTCGATCCGGGTTTGGTCGGCTTGAGGCCAGGCGGTATGGTGGACGCTTTTGCGAGCCTCTAAGTATACAGAGCGCACCAGGTTTTGGTATATCGCTTCGGTGATAAAAGGTAAGAACGGGGCCAGAATCCGGGTGAATTTAACAATAACATGGTATAGGGTTGCGTAAGCCGTGTTTTTATCCTGGTCGTGTTCGCTCTTCCAGAAACGGCGCCGGCTACGGCGAACGTACCAATTTGAAAGATCGTCGAGGAAGGCTTCTAGCTCAATGGTGGCACTATTTGGATCGGAGTTCTCCAAAGCATTGCTGACGGTCGGTACGATCTGGTTAACACGTGCCAAGATCCATTGGTCGAGCAGATTGTCGCTCTTTGGCGATGGTCCTTCCGGGTGTGATAGGTCGCCAAATTGCCCTGTATCGGGGGACCAGCCGTCGAGATTGGCATACGTGGCTAAGAAGCTGTAAACATTCCATAATGGGATCAAGAACTGGCGGCGGGTCTCGTCTCCCCGGTTGAACCCGAACAGCAGATCGTTTGCCGGTTTATGGGCACAGTAAAGCCAGCGCATGACGTCGACGCCCATCTTGTCTGCGGCTTCGTTGAATTCGATGGAATTGCCCCAGCTCTTGTGCATTGCGCGTCCGTCTTCTGCTAATAACGTAGCGTAGCTGAAGTTCTCAAGGAATGGCGGGCTGCTGTCAATCACGGTTGCCATCGCAAGCAGGCTGTAAAACCAGTTGCGGAATTGTCCCGGGAAAGATTCGCTGATCCAATCCGCAGGGTACCAGGCGCGCCAATAATCGGGGTCGGTACGGTAGCGCAGTGTGGAGAAGGAAACGATACCGGCGTCAAGCCAGGGATTGCCCACGTCTGGAATGCGGTTCATTAAGCCGTCGCATTGTGGACACCTGATCTTGACTGCATCGATGAATGGTCGGTGTGGAGTATGACCCTCGAACACATCCCAACCAGAGACGGCGCGCTGCTCCAATTCGATTTCATCTCCGACGATATCATAATGCCCGCAATCCTCACAAGTCCAAATCGGCAGCGCAAGCCCCCAATAACGCTTCTTGCTGATCAACCAGTCGTGCATGTTGTACAGCCAATCCATTTCACGTGCATAACCGAATTCGGGTATCCAGCGGATTTTTTCGACCACGTCCATTATCTGGTAGCGCAGACTGCGCTCCTTCTGCTCTTGAGTAAGCTCTTCCCGAGGTTTATCATAGACCTCGCCCATGCTTATAAACCATTCGTCTACAAGCCGGAATACCAGCTCGGTTCCGCAGCGCCAGCAGGTGGGGTAGCGGTGAGTGTAAGGTTCAACTTGATAGAGCAGTCCTTTATCTTCTAAATCTTTAAAAATAGAGTTTGAGACCTGGGATACGTTTTGACCAGTTAACCAATCAAAACCTTTCACAAAGTAGCCTTCATCATCTAATGGCGCGATCATGGGGAATTTGTGTTCGCGACCCAGCTCGAAATCTTCGGCGCCGCAGCCGGGAGCAATGTGAACGATGCCGGTGCCTTCGGCCTCACCGACTTCGTCCCACAAGATGACCTGGTGGGCTTGAACGGCTGTGTGTGCTATACCTTCCGTGAGTTTCTCAAGATGGGTCAACCCTCCTGTGGTATTGGCTGCTGGAAGGTCATCAAAGGGTCCATTGTAAGTCCAACCTTCCATTTCAGTTCCCTTAAGCTCTGCCAGCACCTTGTAATCGCCTTGCAGTATGTATAGGGTGCCCTTCGATAAATAAAACACTTCGTCGCCCTGTTTGACCTTGGCGTATGTCAGGTCGGGTCCAACTGCTGCTGCCACATTGCTGGTAAGTGTCCATGGGGTGGTCGTCCAGACCAGCAAAGATTCATTCTCACGATCACGTAAAGGCAAGCGCAGCGTTACGCTGGGGTGAGTGAGTTCTTGATAGCCATCCGTTACTATCTCGTGCTGGCTGATCCCGGTTGCACAGCGCGGGCACCACGGCATCACATCGGCGCCCCTGTACAGCCAGCCGTTCTGCCAGCATTTCTTCAAGAACGTCCAGATCATATAGTTGTTTTCATTGGCGAACGTGTAGTAACTGCCGCCCAGTTCTGGAAGACCAAGCCGCCCTACAATCTGTTCGACGGTGTCGGTCACTGGTCCTTCAGGACCATCAATGGTAATGACCTGCGACGGGTCTTCTAGTAGAAGTTCAGCCAACGAGCGTAGTTGATCGGTATCATTCCAATCCATCCAGTAGCCGAGGCGGATCGATTGTTCGGTTTGAACAGCTGCATATCGAAGCACACGCGCTTTACACTCGCGCACGAACTTTTCTAAGCCATATTCTTCGATGTCTTTCTTGGATTTAAAACCCTTTTCACGCTCGACTTCGACTTCAACCCACAGACCCTGACAGTCGAAGCCATTCTGGTAGCGCAGCTTGCGACCGTTCATGGTCCAAAAGCGCAGGAACAAGTCCTTATACGTGCGACCCCAGCCGTGGTGCACACCCATTGGATTGTTGGCAGTTATGGGACCATCGATGAACGACCAGTGGGGGTCATCCTTGTGAATCTCTTTCAGCTTCTGAAACGCGCCTGTATCTTTCCAGAATTTCAGCAGCTCCCTTTCCTGGGCGGGGAAGTCCACTTTATTAGGTACATCTTTGAATGGCATGATTTCTCCTTCGGTTAATAGCCAATTGATCGCTTAGTCAAATGATAAATTAATCACTTAGGCAACCAGGTATTCAGGTAATCAGAAATTTGATATTGCTTGTTTACCTGGTCCCTGGTTGACTAATTGCCTTAATAAACAAACTCCCGTCCACTGAGGGACGAGAGCAAATATCTCAGCAGCACTCCCGCGGTACCACCCTTCTTCCCGCCGCGCGGCGGGCAACTCAACCGGGTACAGTCTTTTGGTCGTTAGTCGCTAGTCGACAATAAAGTACATTGCTTAAGTCGGGCTAGTTTTTTTTGACTGATGATACGAAGACAATTGACTTGCAGACGATACACGCGTCCATAATAACGGGGGACGAAACCGGTTTGCTTATTTGCTCAATCTTATAGTCATTTAGTCGAGTGGTGTTGTTTACTACAAGACTACTGGACTACTAGACTAAACTTTCAGCTTTCGGCTCCGGAAGGATTTTCAGCCGATTGCTCTGTCCCGGCTCTCACCACACCCGGGTTCGCTGCCAGATCAATTCCGGCTTACTCGTTTCCATCACTGCCTTTACATTGTTTGGATGTTGGACGGGATTATGCCATAATTATGGTAAGAGGTCAACTAATATTATGGTCTATCAGTCTGTTTATGAGGATTATAATGAGAAATACTGCGCTGGCAGCGTTTTTGTGGACTCTGATTAGATGTTGAGTGAGAGTAAAGGAAAATGGATCATATGCTCATTGCTTTGATTTCTGACGGGCATGCCAATCTTGCGGCGTTGGAGGCAATCCTGGATGATTTGGATTCGCTGGATGGCGTTCAGATTATATGTCTGGGCGATATAGCCGCGTCGGGTCCCCAGCCCCGGGAGGTGGTTGAACGTTTCCGCAGCCTGGACTGCAAAATGATCATGGGAAACATGGACGAGTGGCTCTTAGAGCCAGAGTTTTATCAGGGAAAAGATGAATTTTACCGCATCGTTACGGATATTAATTTGTGGTGTGCAACACAGTTGCATGGCGAGGACTTTTCCTATTTAGGAGCTTTTCAACAAAACGCAGAAATTCCTTTTGGTAAAAGCAACAAACTGCTCTGCTATCATGGTTCCCCGCGCTCCAATACCGATTTCTTCACTTCTTCTACTCCTGATGAAGACCTGGATGTGATTTTATCGGGTCGTCAGGCATTAGTCATGGCGGGTGGTCATACGCATGTGCAAATGCTCCGCCGCTACCGGAGTTCACTCATGATAAATCCTGGAAGCGTTGGATTAGCATTTGAGCGCACCCAATCTTCGGAGCGCAATGTTCCCTGGGCGGAATATGCGGTGCTGGGTTGGGATGGAAACCGGGTCGCAGTTGAGTTCAGGAGGGTGCTGTACGATGTGGGCAAGCTAAAAAACGCTGCGTTCAACAGCGGGATGCCGCATGTTGAATGGTTTATGGGAAAGTGGCAGGGTTAGCCTGATATTGGAATTATGTGGCTGGTGTGACTGGAACACGGATATAATCAAATTTGGTTTTATTTTGATCAATTGGAGGATTTTTGTTATGGAGATATTAGGTATTGATATAGGAGGATCGGGTATCAAAGGTGCTCCAGTATTCATAGAGACAGGTATTCTCCTGGCACCCAGACATCGCATTCCCACACCTCAACCTGCCAAACCGCGCCCGGTGGCAAATATAGTGAAGGAGGTAGCCGATCATTTCAACTGGCAGGGACCGGTTGGATGCGGTTTTCCGGCGGCGATCCGGGGTGGAGTGGCATTAACAGCAGCTAATATTCATAAGAAATGGGTCGGGTTTAATGCTGCGGAGTTGTTTTCCAAGACCACGGGCTGTCCTGTGTGCGTGATCAACGATGCGGATGCTGCAGGACTGTCCGAGATGGAATTTGGTGCCGGAAAGGGTAGAAGTGGAGTTGTAATTATTGTGACCATTGGCACTGGGTTGGGAACTGCGCTTTTTACTGATGGCAAGTTGTTGCCTAATGCAGAACTGGGGCACATAGAAATCGATGGAAAAGATGCTGAACTACGTGCCACTGATGCAGTGCGCAAACGAGATAAATTGTCCTGGAAGGTGTGGGCAAAGCGTTTTAATAAATACCTACTTATGTTAGAGAAATTGTTGTGGCCTGATTTGTTTATTCTCGGGGGTGGGGTCAGCAAAAAACACGAGCAGTTTCTACCGTATTTGACAGTGGAAGCAGAAGTACTGCCTGCAAAGTTTTTAAATAATGCCGGGATTGTTGGTGCTGCTCTGGCTGCCCAATCGCTGCTGAC
>JAUWPO010000083.1 GCA_030611505.1 Chloroflexota bacterium | reverse complement strand
CGAGGTGGGGTATTTAAGCCGCGTACATCGCCTTATTCATTTCAAGGTTTAGGGGAGGCGGGATTGGAGCTTTTAGCGGAAGCTCGCGAAAAAACAGGACTGCCGATAGTAACGGAAGTGATGAGTGTAAGACAAATTCCCATCTTGAAACAATACGTGGACGTGCTGCAAGTTGGGGCACGAAACATGCAGAATTTCAGTTTGTTGCATGCCGTTGGTGAGAGCAATCATCCGGTCCTGCTAAAAAGGGGTATGATGGCAACCGTTGAGGAACTGCTCATGGCTGCTGAATACATTCTTTCTCACGGAAATCAACGCGTGATTGTCTGCGAAAGAGGTATCAGAACGTTCGAGACCGCTACCCGGAATACAACCGATATAAATGCAATTCCAGTGTTAAAATCACTTACCCACTTACCCGTGATCCTCGACCCGAGTCATGGAACAGGTCATTGGGAGTATGTAACCGCCGTCGCGCGGGCTGGAATTGCTGCGGGTGCGGATGGATTAATTGTTGAGGTGCATCCCAGACCTGGTGAAGCGCTCAGTGATGGGAGCCAATCGCTGAGACCTGAGAGGTTTGTTGATTTGGTGAAGCAAATTCGGTCTATTGCCCAGGCTGTAGGGCGATCTATAGCACCTGTTCCGGGATCGGACACAAAAGATGAAGAGGCGCTGCAAGTGAGAATGGAAGGATGATTTGTTATATTTTGAAATGGTAGAAACAGAAAAAGATATGCTCGCTTCAACGACTGTCGCTATACTAGGATTGGGCTTGATGGGGGGCTCACTGGCATTGGCGCTGAGAGGTCACTGCAGACATATGATCGCAATTGACCCGGATTCGAGCACCGTAAGTAAAGCGCGTGAGCTGAATATCGTTCATCAGGTATTTGAAGAACCAGGCGAGCAATTATCCAAAGCGGACGTTCTTATTTTGGCTGCTCCTGTGCGGGCGATAATTTCGCTTATTCATGAACTCCCGCGGCTGCATTCTGGCTCTCCAGTCGTTATGGACTTGGGATCAACAAAGACCCAGATTATGGAAGCCATGAAAACGCTGCCAAAACGATTCGATCCAATTGGTGGGCATCCGATGTGTGGAAAAGAAAAATCATCCCTGCAATATGCTCAACGAGAATTGTATATGGGAGCACCGTTCGTGTTGACACCTTTGGGACGGACCTCTATACGGGCACGCGGGATAGCTGCACAAATTGTGAAAACAGTTGGCGGAGTACCTCTCTGGACAGAACATAAAACACATGATCGCTGGACTGCAGCTACCAGCCACCTGCCTTATATAATTGCCAATTCGTTAGCGTGTATGACCCAGAATGAGGCTGCAGCACTAATAGGACCAGGGTTTCGAAGTACATCACGCCTGGCAGGCAGCTCTACCCAAATGATGATGGACATCTTAGTTACGAACCGATCAAATATTATCAATAATCTGCAGAATTTTGGAAATCACCTTGATCTGATCCAAAAGTGCCTGGTTGATGAGGATTATGGTGCTTTAGAGCGTCTTCTAGCTCAAGGAACATCGAATTATAACCAGTTGATGAATCATTCTGAAATTCAAGATGCAGGAGAATGTAAATGAAAACCCGGTGTGAGGTCAGCGAGAGCTAAGAGCATTGATTCAATAGACGAATCAAAAAACATTGGGAATTGGTTGATTTATTCAGAGGGCAATTTGACCGAACAGAGAGAGACATTGATTGTTATGCCGGGTAGTTCCCTGCAAGGTGAGGTAGGCACTCAAGGTCGATTATCACTGCCAGGCGATAAATCCATCTCCCACCGGGCGGCATTGTTTGCCGCATTGGCAGAGGGGGAAAGTGAGATTGATAATTTCTTGGTCTCTGGCGTAACGAGTGCAATGCTGAATGCATTGACGAGAATCGGCGTTAAATGGGAAATTGTGGGTGAATTATTGCGCATAGATGGTATAGGGTTTGGAAATTCAGGTCGTGAAGCTTCAAAATTGAGTGAATCTTTGCTAATCAATTGCGGAAATTCTGCAACTACATTGCGCTTACTCGCTGGAGCCCTGGCAGCAATGGGAATCCCAGCTATTTTGGACGGTACGGCGGGATTGAAACGCCGACCTATGGATAGAATCATAAAACCTTTGAACCAAATGGGTGTTGCGATTGAGGCGACTAATGGATGTGCTCCACTTCATCTCAAGCAATCAGCCATGCCGCTGCAAGCCATTGATTACATGCTAAAAGTAGCCAGCGCACAGGTTAAATCATGCATACTTATAGCTGCACTGGCAGCCAACGGGAAGACCACATTACGTGAACCTGGACAATCACGCGACCATACCGAGCGGATGCTGCGCAGTATGGGAATCACAGTAATCTCAAAGACGGAGCTTTTACAGGATGATCGAGATTGTTACATTACACAGGTAAATACGAAGCCACCAGTATCTCTTAATCCTCTCAAAATGAAAATACCAGGGGATTTTTCGGCGGCTGCCTTTCTGGTTGTAGCAGGGTTAATCTGCCCTGGCTCTAAAGTAACAATTCGTGGGGTGGGACTCAATCCCACCCGCACAGGTTTGCTGGATGCACTCGATAGAATGGGCGCCGATTTGCGCATAGACAATATGGTTGAGCTAAACGATGAGCTAATAGGTGATATTTACATTCAGTCATCAAATTTACGGGGAATTGAAGTCAATGGATCGCTCGTTGTTCGTATGATCGATGAATTCCCGATTTTTGCTGTGGCTGCATCTTACGCAAAGGGCAGGACAGTAGTTTCTGAGGCACGCGAATTGAGGTATAAGGAAAGTGATCGAATTTCATCTTTGTGCCGTGAACTTAAAATAATTGGCGCTACTGTATCAGAGAAACCGGATGGTTTCATAATCGACGGAGGGGAGAACTTAAGGGGGGGAAGGGTTGAGCCACATGGCGATCACAGACTGGCGATGGCGTTAACTGTGGCGGGTTTGAACGCACAGAGACCGGTAAGCGTCGTTGACCCCGATATTATATCAGAGTCGTTTCCGGAGTTCTACACGATCATGGAAGGGTTAGGGGCAAATCTGCGGATTGAGTATAGGGATTCAAATAATGAAGCCTGATTTTTATTCTTTGGGAATAATAGGCTTCCCCCTAGAGCACAGCGTGTCTCCCTACTTGCACAAGGCCAACTTAAACGTTTTAGGAATAAAAGGTAATTATAGGCTGTACGAGGTACCACCCATGCCGGATGGTAAAGAGCGCATAGTGAAATTACTTAAACGTTTGCGTAAAAAAGAAATAGCGGGTTTGAACGTAACGATCCCGCATAAAAAGACGGTGATTCCGTTTTTAGATAATCTGACTTTACCCGCTAAGGATATCGGCGCTGTAAACACCATTTACCTTAATGATGGCAGGTTGTTTGGTGATAACACAGATGCCCCGGGGTTTAGCTCGGATTTAGAAAATGTTATGAAAGAAAATGGCTATCAATGGAAACCAGATTCATCTAATAATGAACAACATGCCCTGGTCATCGGGGCAGGTGGTTCTGCATGTGCGGTGGTGTATGCGCTGGCGATGAAAGGGTGGCGGGTGACAATTTCTGCGAGACGGCTGAAGCAAGCCCAAGAGCTTGCGCATAGACATCTTGGTGGAGATTCAGAAGCCCAGATATCAGCCATAACATTGAACAAATCCGAAATAAATAGTTTAGAACTACCCATATCGTTAATAGTTAATACGACGCCTATTGGTTTGTGGCCAAATATTGATCATAGTCCATGGCCTGAAAACCTGAATTTACCAAAAAATGCAATCGTTTATGATTTGGTCTACAATCCTTCAGAGACGAAGTTGGTGAAAGGTGCTCGTGCTGCTGGTTTAATCGCAGTGACCGGATTGGGTATGCTGATTGAACAGGCTGCGCTTGCATTTGAACGTTGGACTGGTATTCCGGCAAACCGTGATGCAATGCGCAATGCTGTAATAGATTATATTTAACAAGTCAAACGAGGGAAGTAAGATGATGAGGATATCTGCAAGAATGGCGAAAATCAAACCGCTGTTCTTTGCTGGACTTGAAACAAAAATAGCACAGATAAAAACAGAAGGTCGGGATGTCATCCGGTTGGATGTAGGCTCTCCAGATTTACCGCCCGCTGAGTTCATAATTGACGCATTGAATGAGAGTGCCAGACTGCCGGAAAGTCATGGTTACCAATCGCATAAAGGTCCCCTGGCGTTACGCGAAGCCTGGGGGGAAATGTACGAACGTGTTTATCAAGTTGACCTGAATCCTGAAACTGAGATATTGCCATTATTGGGCTCAAAAGAGGGTATTTTTCACTTGGTTCAGGCATACGTCCAACCTGGAGATGTAGTTCTGGTACCTGATCCATGCTATATAACATACGATAGGGGTACAATTTTTGCTGGTGGAGACTTAGTTACGCTGCCACTGACTGCAGAATCTAATTATCTGCCTGTTTTTGAAACGCTATCCCCGGAGATATTACGACGTGCGAAGGTGCTGTGGCTGAATTATCCGAACAATCCGACCACTGCTGTTGCATCCAGAGCATTTTTCGAAGAGGCGGTCGCTTTTGCCCACCGAAATAATCTGCTACTCTGTCACGATGCGGCGTATACGCAAGTGACTTTCGATGTTGAAAATGCACCCAGCATTCTAGAGATAAGGGGTGCGAAAGAGATTGCTGTTGAATTCAATTCACTTTCGAAATCACATAATATGGCGGGTTGGCGCAGCGGGGCGCTAGTGGGAAATCCTGAAGTCGTACGTGAATTGTACAGATTGAAGGCGAATGTGGACAGCGGTCATTTCCTGCCGGTCATTGTCGCATCAATTGAAGCTTTGACCGGTGATCAGGGCTGGATTCGAGCGCGCAATGAGATCTACCGCCAAAGACGCGATGTGGTCCTCAACTATTTGCATGAGATGGGGTTGGCGGCTGATAGACCACGCGCCACTATTTACGTTTGGAGTCCGATCCCTGAGGAATGGAATTGTGCTGATTTTGTCCGGTCAGCTCTTGAGGAGACCGGTGTAAGTATGACCCCTGGCACTGTTTTTGGGTTGAATGGTGAGGGTTATGTTCGCATATCTCTGACAGTGTCGAGTGATCGATTGAGAAAAGCAATGGAACGGCTGAAAGGATGGATCCAAAAATGAGGCTTCGATATCTCACCGCTGGTGAGTCGCATGGTCCCGCGCTGACAGCAATTCTGGAAGGGCTTCCGGCAGGATTGCCGCTTACCGTAGACGTAATTAATAAAGAACTAACACGGCGACAGAAAGGCTATGGAAGTGGTGCGCGCATGAAAATTGAGAAAGACGCTGTTAAAATTCTTGGTGGGGTGATGGAAGGTAAGACGACAGGTGCACCCCTCGCTCTGCTGATCGAGAACCGCGATCATGAAAAGTGGCAAGATAAGCCCATAGCAGCATTCACCACCCCACGCCCGGGACATGCGGACCTAACAGGTGTTATCAAGTATGGTTACAGTGATATAAGACCGACCCTGGAGCGCGCTTCGGCACGAGAGACGGCTGCGCGGGTGGCTGTGGGGGCGGTCTGCAAACAATTATTGTCCCAATTTGATGTAGTTGTAGGTGGCTGGGTTATTTCAATAGGGGGGATCGAAGCTCAACTAGATGATATTCCGCTCGAAGAGCGGCTTGAGATGGCAGAGAAGAGCCCGGTGCGCTGTCCAGACGAACGTGCATCTGAAAGGATGATGAACCGTATTGAACAAATCATGAAAGAAGGCGATACATTGGGTGGAATCATCGAAGTAGTTGCCCTGGGTTTACCGGCTGGACTGGGTTCCTATGTACATTGGGATAGACGCCTGGATGCTCGCATGGGCGCTGTTTTGCTCAGTGTACCGGCGGTCAAAGGTGTGGAGATAGGACCTGCGTTTGAGAATGCGCATCTTTCAGGGACGAATGCCCATGACTCAATCCGCTTGAATGGGGATGAACTCGTACGTACGAGCAACCGGGCTGGGGGTTTGGAAGGAGGTATTACGAATGGTCAACCTTTAATCCTCAGAGCAGCGATGAAGCCGATTGCCACTACATTGACTCCCCAAGAAACTGTGGATTTGCAAACTGGTGAAGAAGTACTTACCCAATACGAACGTTCAGATTTTTGTCCTGTGCCGCGCGCAGTTCCTATCCTCGAAGCAGTGGTTGCCTACGTGCTGTCGGATTCTTTATTAGAAAAGCTGGGCGGCGACTCGATAGATGAGATGATCTCCAGATTCGACAACCTGCGCCGGCCGCGCTTAGGACATATGGACATTGATGGTAAAGAACATATTTATTGGGGAACTCAGGAGTAATTGACCGGCATGTCAGCAGCTCTGCGGTCTAAAATTTTTATTTATGGTCCGCCAGGTTCTGGAAAAAGTTCTCTGGGTCGACGATTGGCGCAGGAATTGCGGTTATCCTTTGTTGATCTGGATGAAACCATAACGATACAGTCTGGGATGGCAATCGTGGATATCTTTAATCAGGAGGGAGAAGCCAGTTTTCGGGAACGCGAGAGAGCTTTGCTTGAGGATGTGGTTAATAAGGGGGCGGATGTGGTTGCTCTGGGTGGCGGTGCTTTATTAGATGCGCATAACAGGTCTCTTGTTGAGTCGAGAGGGATTGTTTTGTGTCTGACTGCGTCTGAAAAAAAACTGCTCGACCGTCTTTCGGTCGACGAAAATGAACGTCCACTTATCTCTGAAAATGTACCGATGAGGTTGAAAGCATTACTTGAAGATCGTGTTGAGCATTACGCGTCTTTCCAGTTGAAATTAAATACGACGGAATTGCCGTTTGAATCGTTGATCTGGAGAGCACTGGTAATGTTGGGCATGTTTCATGTGACTGGAATGGGTGAGGGATATGATGTGCGTGTCGGGATGGGTGGCATAAATAACCTGGGAGATGCTTTGACTTTACGAGGGTTACATGGACCGGTTGTAATAGTCAGTGATAATAATGTAGCCGAATATTACTTAGATCAGGCAATAAACACATTAGAAAACTCTGGTTATGCGGTCAAAGCTGCAGTATGTCCAGCGGGAGAAGAGTATAAAACAATCGGAACGGTCGAAACGTTGTGGAATGTTTTCTTGGATGCCGGTCTCGAACGCAGAAGCACGGTTGTCGCTCTCGGCGGTGGAGTTATGGGGGATTTAGCGGGATTTTCCGCCGCGACCTATAAGCGCGGCGTCCCGTGGGTGGTTGTGCCTACATCGTTATTGGCTATGTGCGATGCCAGCCTGGGCGGCAAGACCGGTGCGGACCTGCCACAAGGTAAGAATCTGATCGGCGCATTCCACCCTCCAGGTCTTGTTTTTATCGACCCCGCAACCTTGGGTACTTTGCCAGAAGAAGAGCTGCGCAACGGGATGGCAGAAGTGGTAAAACATGGGATTATCGGTGATCCTGGTTTGTTTGAGGTTTGTAACCTGGGATGGGAAGCTCTTACGGATAACTGGGATGAGATCATTCGAAGAGCTATAGCGGTGAAGGTACAAGTAATCCAAAATGATCCTTATGAGAAAGGTGAGCGAGCCGTTTTGAATTTAGGGCATACACTCGGACATGCCATAGAAGCGGTGTTGAATTATAAGATCAGGCACGGTGAGGCGGTATCAATTGGGATGGTAGCTTCTGCCAGGCTGGCGGTGCGGTTAGGGATTGCCGAGCGTGGTATGGAAGCCATTATTCGCGAGACCCTGCAGGGATTGGGGCTGCCAACTGAAATCCCTGGAGGAATTGATCGTGAACGACTCCGGGATGTGATGATGTTAGACAAAAAGCGCGCCAGCGGTAAAATACAAATGATAATGCCTGTGCGCATTGGTGAAGTTAAGTGGGGAATTGAGATCGAAGATATAGGAATGTTGTTAGAAGGAGGTGATTAGTGATTCCAATCTTAGTTTTGCATGGTCCAAATCTGAACTTGTTAGGGGAAAGAGAACCTGGTATCTATGGCGGTTTGAGTTTAACTGAGATCAATGATCGAATAACTCACCTAGGTAATGAGTTGGGTTTTGAGGTTAAGACCTATCAGTCGAACGTGGAGGGCGAATTAATAAACGCATTACACGAAGCGCGTAAATGGGCGAAAGGAGTGGTTTTTAATCCCGGAGGTTACACGCATACTTCAATTGCTTTACGTGACGCTGTGGCTGCAATTGGGATTGCGGTGATCGAAGTACACCTATCTAATGTATACGCCCGGGAGGATTTTCGCCGCGGCTCACTAGTCGCTCCTGTGTGCAAGGGAGGGATCTGCGGGTTTGGCTGGTGGTCTTATGTGCTGGCTTTGTACGCTTTTCAAGATATGTTATGTTAAGCGTGTGATCAGTTTTCCCACTTTTACAATTGTCCTCCTGCATCCCAACTCTCTATGAGGCGCTGGTATTGTGGATCATCATATCTGTCAATAGAAAAGCTGGGGGCATAAGGGGGAAGCGGGCTACCAGTTACTTGAGCGGCTAACAGTTCCCCCGCTGCAGGAGATGCCATGATCCCGAAACCTGATAATGCGCCGAGCACATAAACACCTTCAATAGGTAGCTTCCCGATCAAGGGGCGGTTCTCGCGTGTTTTTGTGTAGTAGCCGCCGTCGATCACCGGTTTAGGAGCTTTTCCGATATAGGACTGCAGTCCAGGCAGCATTTTTACCAAGCCTCGTAGGACGATTTCAGGATATTGTGAATCAATCGGGATTGGGAATGCTGGTTCCACGGACTCAGAGCAGTATTCCCAGAGCATTAGGATGATTTGACTATCAGCACCTCCTTCTGGGCGGGTGTGTACACCGGGGGGCATT
Source organism: Chloroflexota bacterium (assembly GCA_030611505.1). Classification (GTDB taxonomy): domain Bacteria; phylum Chloroflexota; class Anaerolineae; order Anaerolineales; family UBA4823; genus JAUWPO01. The sequence goes on along the minus strand of JAUWPO010000083.1, from coordinate 1,108 downwards.
TCACCCAGCATCCATTGGAAATCAACGTCCTCGATTAGTAATTCACGCTCATCACTATTCCAGGGGAGGTATTGTGCGTCATTCCAGATAAGCATTGGGGCATCTCGATCTAAGACGTTGAGATGATCTTTGAAAGCAACCTTTAAATGCAATTCGGAGTAAACCGGTAGGTCGATGCCAACCATTTGAGCTACTTCTCTGATATTAGGTCCAGCGGCATTGATAAAAGCTTTAGTCCGAATCCGTGTCCCGTCCTCTAGCCGGACGGATGCTATGCATCCATGTTTGGTATCGATGTCCGTTACACGGTTCTGGAGGAATTTTACGCCGTGTGATTTCGCGCTTTCGAGCAAGTACATCCCTAACTGCTGGGCGCTCAACCATCCTGCCCGGCGGACATGAAGCACAGCAACAACGTCTTCTGTTAGATAGGGGAAATGCTTATGGATCAGATCGGTTTCTGTAATCAGATCGGCGCCTGTTGGCTGGTCCCAGTAGGCGTGTGGTTGAGCGGGTTGATAAAAATGGTCAATTGATCCTCCCTTGTGAATTCGAAGAGGTCCCGCCCCGATTTGAGATATGGTGTGAGACTCGTTTATTAAATCGGCAACTTTCGATGGATCAGCGGTTGAATACAAATAACCTCGACGGTTCAAGTTAAATACGTTGTTGCTTTCAATTGCCAATCGTTCGATGATGTCGAGGCTGCGGTTCATCAGCGCGACCATCGACCCACCTGGTCCCGGCCACCAGTTACGATAGCATTCAGTCGAGTGGTCGCTGGTCAAACTGAGGGGTGAGTTTTGGTCGACCAGCAGGATATCCCGAACACCATGTTTTTGCGCCAGATGGTATGCGGTACTCACACCAGCAATACCCGCGCCGCAAATAAGGACATCCACGGTTAGATCCATATCATAACCCCCTCTCTATTCGCTGTCGCCAATTTCGACATAAATCCTTTTGTTTATCTTGCCCTTGCTTTTGTAATTTACAATTCGAATTTGACCCACTTCAGATGTACTATCTACGTGCGTCCCTCCGTCAGCCTGCAGGTCGAGACCTTCAATTTCCACTACACGGACTTCCTCAATTCCTTCAGGTAGCA
>JAUWPO010000011.1 GCA_030611505.1 Chloroflexota bacterium | reverse complement strand
CTCGTGCTGCTATAAATAAAAATGTGAGTAAAATCTCTATGGGTATGTAATTGGCGAGTACCGCAACCAACCGCCAAATCGGAGCCGCATAATGAACGAGGGTGGAGACGAAAGGATCATTAGGAAAAAGTGCTGGATTGTTGATTGATTGTACGAGAGGTATTGTTATAGCTTGATTGCCATAGTAAATTCGATAACCCGTCATGAGTAAAGATGAAACAAATAAGATCAAGCCCTGTAACCACAATGGGAATTTCCAACGTCCTAAAGTGGAAGGCTTTTCTTCCTTAACAACCAACGTAGCATTTGCAGTCACGCTTGCCGTCCCGGGATGGTATCTGTTTAGGGTTTCAGATCCAGTACTTTATAGCCTGCAGTTTGAAAAACAACCGGAAACGATGAGGTATGATCAACTGAAATAACCCAGAACCTGATGGGATAATTGTTTGAAAGAGCAATGATATTCTCATCGTCCAAGTTCTCATACAAACGGGTCAATGGTCTAAAGCCGTCAGCTGTACCAGATTCGTCTGTTTTCTCAAAATTGAAACCGAAGGATTCAATACGCGTCACCCACTCATTAACAAAACTCCGTTCCCAAAAAATAGCAGTACCATCTTTCCAGGTGACAAAGACAGGTCTCTGGGAAAGTGCTCGGAATTCACTCCAATTTGGATCTATTAAGAATACATCATCTTCGGAAGTATTCTCTAATGCCCATTTTGCAACTTCTTGAATTTGCGACTTTGGATATCGAATGATGGCAATAACTCTATCTGAATACACCTGAATCGAAAAAGTAATCAACCCCAATAACATAACAATAAGTACCACAATATTGGATAGCCGAGTTGGATTGCCTTCTCTCAGAACAAATCTCCACAGTGGCTTCCAGATTACTCCGATTGTGAGGATTAGAAATATCCATTCCATTAAGAAAGTGAATTCAAAGAACCAGAACCATAAGATACTGAAAAAATACAGGATAATCAAAAGCCGTTTATTGGACATATTTTTTTCAATGAGGCGCGAAAAAACCGCTATCATCGAAATTACTGCGAAGGCAAACCATAAGTCCATACCACGTGCTGGTTGCAAAACCAGCATTGCTGGTGACTCAGCTATATATGCAGCTACAAAAGCGATAATCAGCCAGCACAAGCTAACCGCCAGCCATATTATGCCGTGTTTATATAACTTGCTCAGCTCTTTTTTCCCAAGATATATCACGATTACAAAGCATGAGATAAACGCGAATAAAAGATTGTATTTGAATGGTTTCCAAGTAAGCGGGAATATATGAAATGGATGGCGTATCTCACTAACCCGCAACCAGAGTTCTGTATTTACAGTGTCGAGACGAAATGCTGACGCTGTTTGTACGATTGTGGGGGAAGCAAGGACAAAAAACAAAAATCCTGGTAAAACCCAGATTTTCCAATTTGATCTGTAGTTAGTATCCAATAAGAACAGCGCTGCTAAGTAGACACAGGCATAAACTCCATACAAAACGTTGAGATTAAAACCAATTGCAAGCCAAAGAGCCCAACAATAAGGACGCATCGAATAAAACGCAGCGGTGGCCAAAAATAAAAAGGCAATGGACATACTGGTGTGTTCGAAGTAGTTATTGACCAGAGTTCCATGACCAATTATTGGAGTTGGATACAGAGCAAAAAAAGCCATCGCCCCAACTGGCGCTAGCCTTGAGCCGGGATTTAAAGTTATAGCGAGCCGTGCTGCTGCGATTAAGATTAGGGCCCGCGTTACTAAGAAAAGAATTAATAATAATGACTCTAGGGGCACATAATTTGAGACAATCGCGACTACTTGCCAAATAGGACCTATATAATGAACGAAGGTGGATACGAAAGGATCATTAGGAAATAGTGATGGGTCGTTCATCCATTGGACATACGGGATCTGCATTGCATGATTGGCTGAGTAAACCTGATAACCTGTAATGAGTAAAGAGGAGAGGAAAATGATCAAGCCCTGCAGCCACAATGAAAACCTCCATTGTCTGATTTCAGGTAACTTGACTTTGTCAACTAAGGTGGCGTTCGAGGTCATATATATCATCCCGGGGAGTTTAAATTATTTTGGAATGAGGTCTAGTACCTTAAAGTCATGAGTCTGAAAAACTGATGGTAGAGATGATGGGTGGTCAATCGGAACGACCCAGAAACTGATTGGATAATTGTTTAAGAGAATTGTAACATCTTCATCATCCATGTCTTCGTACATAAGACTCAATTCACTAGAACCTTTTGTTGTACCCAATTGATTAGTATTCATAAAATTGAAGCCAAAAGATTCTATACGCGTCACCCATTCACTAACAAAACTTCGTTCCCAAAGCATAGCAGTACCATCTTTCCATGTGACAAAGACAGGTCTCTGGGAAAGCGCTCGGTATTCTTCCCAATGTGGATCTACTAAAAACATATCTTCTGAAGAGGTATTTTCTCTTGCCCAATCCGCGATTTCCATCATTTGAGAATCAGGAAGTCTGATGATATCCTCGACGGCACCTGCCTTCACTAGACTTGAGATTCTAAACACAGCAAAAAACAGGATAACAAGCACGACAATATTCGAAAGACGAGCTGCATCTCCGTGCTTTAGAATAAATTTCCAGGTAGGGTTCCAGAATACTCCAACAGCTATGATTGCCCAAATATAAATCGTTATAAGAGAGAAGTAAAAAAAATTAAGCCACATGAAACTGATAAAGAAAAAGATTACATAGAGCCGTTTATGATTGGTTTTGTCGTTTATTAAATATGCAAGAACAGCTATCATAGCGATGACGGCAAAGGCAAAAAACAAGTCCGTACCGCGCGCCGGATGCATTATAAGCATCGCTGGAGATTTCACAACATAAGCAGCTACAAAGGCGTAAATCAGCCAGCATATACTGACAGCCAGCCAGATCATACCGTGATTAAACAACCTGTCCATTTCTTTTTTACTACGATATAGTAATATGGCGTAGCATGAAATAAATGCAAAGAAGAGATAAAAACGATAATGCTCCCAGGTAAGGGGATAGAGATGAAAGGGCATGCGTACCTCACTGACCCGCAGCCAAAGTTCTTTGTTTACAGCATTAATTTGAAATGCTGACATTGTTGGTGCGATCGTGGGGGATGCAAGGATGACAAATAAAATTCCTGGCAGAACCCAATCTTTCCAATTAGACCTGTAACAGGTATCTAAAAGAAATACTGCCGTGAAGTAAACACAGGCATAGGTTCCATACATAATGTTGAGATTTAAACCAATAGCAAGCCAAAGAGCCCAATAAAAAGGACGCTTCGAATAAAATGCAGCGGTAGCCAATAATAAAAATGCAATAGATAAGCTGGTGTGTTCGAAGTAATTAATAACTAGAGTACCATGACCAATTAAAGGAGATGGCGAAAGTGCAAAAAAGGCCATCGCTCCTACTGCTGCTAGCCTTGAGCCGGGATATAAAGTCATGGCTAATCGTGCTGCTGCGACTAAGATTAGCGCCCGCGTGACTAGGAAAAGAATTAATAGTAATGACTCTAGGGGCACATAATTTGAAATAATCGCGACCACCTGCCAAACCGGACCTATATAATGTACGAAGGTAGAGACGAAAGGGTCGTTAGGAAAAAGTGATGGGTTGTTTATCCATTGGACAAACGGAAGTTGCACTGCATGGTTATCTGAATAAACTTGATATCCTGTAAAAAAAACAGAGGACAGGAAAATGATTAAACCTTGTAGCCAAAACAATAATCTACTTCGCCATTCCATATCAACCTATACCTTGTCAGATCCCTTAGCTTTTTTTCACACTTTCTATCTCAATCTCGAGCAAAGCTAATTATTCGACTCATATTCTATGGAAATCGATGTTAAGCTCACAGTATTACCACTAATTCTTGACCAGAGTGTACAAAGCGTACTTGTGGAGGGTTAAGGCAATCGTTTAAAAACACGAATATGTGTGTTGTCTTCGCAATAAACAGTAGGATTTGTGCTTTCCAGCTCTTCGAAGGCGCCAGATTTTAAACGTTTTTGATACCATTCATCATAGTAGCGTTGCTGCACTAATACGAAATCCGCTTCGTTTATCCATTGATCAGCCAGCGGCACACTCCACCAGCCGTATTTTAAGAGTTGATCCGGGTCGCCATCATATTTGTAGGAGTAGTCACCATTCAACTGTGGTGGATAAATCTTGATCTCTGGAACATAAAGCAAAGGTACAACAGAGTTGCCCCCTTTCCAGTAGACTTGTGACCCAGGAGGAATAACGCTGGCGAGATGTTCACCGGCTGCTTCATACGAAGCGATGACATCCCGATTGCAGAAAAAGGCATCTCTTTCATCCATGATATCCACCACAGGGGACAGAATTGATCCTATTAGCAAAAATAATACGAGTGCCCAGTATCCGTAGACTGGTAAGGTGCTTTTATTATCTTTTGAAAATAACTTGCGAAGATGTGGGAAAATTATCCTGATTACCAGTGCAAGGAATAAGATTAGAAGGCTTATCCCAAATCCCAAAATTGTAGAAACAACCCGGCGTGAAGTTTTAAAGTCGTAATCGTATGTTTTCTTCAGATAATTTCGGATGGGCACATTCCCTGAAACTTTATCTGGGAACTCAAGGATTGATCTTGGGATTTGTATCTCAAGGATTTGCTTGCCTATTTGTTCATAAACCCCGAAGCCCACAAGAGTGGAAATGAAAATAATCAATAATATAATGACCAATTGAAGCCAAAGAGGGATTTGTTTTCGCCAGGCGGTGTAGGTTAACGGGATGAGCAGAATTCCAATTGATGAAAAAAATGTCAAGTAGCTTGAAAGACAGAAAACACAGTAATAGCTACCAACCGATGACCATGTGTGAATAAGTAGTAATATGATGAATAAGGCACATAGAAAAACAGCAGTATGCAAATCAGATTTCTTCTTGAACCCGCCCTTGGTTGGCCACAGCAGCACTGCGATCAGCAAAGCGATCAAGGCTGTAAAGTGATTGCGAATTGACTGCGATAAACTTAATATCTGATTTTCCTTTGTTATGACAGGATTCCAAACGCTCGAGAAATATGTTTGGGTTCGCCATTTATTCAGGAACGGAGTAACTGACCGGGGCAGTAAAAGCGCCCATACTTGAAGGATGCCGGGCCAAAAAATCAGATAGCCAATAATGATGGTCAATATACCCAGTGAGGCAGCAATTAATCCCTTTCTTCTTCCATGTGCCCAAAAGACATATAGTATTAACACAGGCAGTACTGGCATAAGGTTGAGCCTGGTTATCGCCATTAATCCTGCTAATATCGACCCTAAGGCTATCTGCCAAGTTGGACGATTGTCTCCTATCACAAGAACAAGGGTCCAGACTAACATACAGGCGATCAAGCCCTGAGACACGCCAAGGCTGAACATCTTGATCGCTGAAATATTTATCGCGAAAATCCAGACAACGGCTGCAGCCCACCATCTTCCACCCAGACGCTTTCCCAGAACCCATGAACCCAGCAGCATCAATACTGCCAGTGCGATTGCAAATCCTCGACCTGTAAGCAATCCGGGCTCCAGTAAATATTGGATCGAACCTGGAATCAGGAAGGATAAGGGCATTTTATTGCTCCAGGGACCGTAGAACTGGTACATCGTATATTGACCGGAAACGTAAAGCAAGCCCTTATATAAATATGTGCCTTCATCTAAAACGGAGGGGAGTAAACGAGCGTATTTCCATAACTGTAAGATGAATACGATGCCCCCCAGAAGCGACACTACTTCAGCCAACCATGGGAGAGAGGCTATTGAACGAAGAAATATGTGCAACATAAACCAAAAATTGCCATCATGTTCCAATTCTTGGATATCAGCCTGTTTATTGGGGGTCATGTTTTGTTAGAAATAGCTTTAATTGTTTGGTAGTAATAAATGACTTGAACTTTCTGAATTATTGATTAGTTTATAATTTAAGGCTTCACCCTTCCTGCTCATTGATGGGGGAGTTCGTCCTGACCCAATCCCAAACAAGGTACATAGCAGCAGTGACAAAGCCTAATCCAAGCGTTTTAAACAGGTCTTCGACTGGCCAGTAGAACCCTGTGTAACGTCCCAAATACCAAGGTATGAACCAGGCAAGGATCAATAAAACGCTGATAAAGGCACGGCGCAGCCACGGATCATGAGTACGACGGTGTTCCACAATGGCCCATGCTGCCAGAGCTGCGCCCAAACCTGCAAGAGCAGCTCGGTACCTTGGGTTATCCCACATATCGCCCCCACCCCGGAAAGCGGCGATCAGGATGCCGCCCCACACGATCAGGCTGATAATAAATGTAAAACCATGATCGTCTTTTTTGCGGGGAGCACGCAGCAGCGCGTAAATTAAGAACGGCAGGATCAAGGTCCAACCAATAGCTCGCCAGATTGCGATCCAATGCCAGATCTTGGCATGGCTGCCTGCAATTATGGCTGCGGGCAGAAACGGCTGAAGCACCCCGTATGTGAGCAGTAATGGGAGATGTGTCCATTCTGGAGTGCTCCTGAACACTTGCTGCATCCAGCCAGAATCAAGGCGAGTAAGGTGGGCTTGAAATCTGGCAGATTTGCGAATCCAATACTCCAATACCGCGATCGGATTCGCCATGCCATCTGGTGCAAACTGCTTCAACGCCAACCACATTCCAGCAGTGATGATGACTGTAACACCGATGATAAGCCAAAATAACTGCTTTGGAAGGAGGTGATCTTTCAGGGAGGCTTTGTTTAGAGGAATGGCTGCCAGCGCTAGCATAAGCAGTAACAATGCCGTGTAAGGTGGAGAGAGGGGCAGACAGAGCAGTAAAGCCGCCAGCATCCATGTCAGACCAGACCTTGAGCGTTCCTGAAAGTAGAGTATCAAACCGTAAAAAGCGACCATCGTCAGTGTCATTGTGAACGCTTCGCGCATTTGGGAACTGCCAAGCAGCACAGCTTCTGGATAGAGAGTCATAATCAAGGCGGCAATCCATGCTTCAGTTTGACCCCATGCACGCCGAGTGAACGCCCAGGTAAAGAGAACCACCAGGGAGGACACCGCGGCTGTTAAGACGATAATCAGTACGGGATGGTGCTGATCTGTACCCAAGTAGCGGTAAAACCAAGCGCTCAGAAATAACATGCCACCATATTGGTCATATTTTCGATTATCTCGAAATGCGCTCCAAAGCGGATTGTTGGAACCTGCCAGTTGATGGGCGGCCTGGTCGCGCTTACTCGCGTCCGCCATCACGTATCCAGCTCTCTCGTGGGAAGAACCGTGTCCCATCACGGGCAACGCGACGAACCAGAACGCTCCCACAGCCAGGCGCAAAAGGGCTGCGGTGATTATAAGAACGCCCAATAAGCGTGGGAGATTCTCTCCTCTGAGCATCCACCAGCAGCACACAATTATTCCGGCAGCTATCAAGACGGCTCCAAGAAATGATACCCAGCCAGTAACTCCTGTGAACCCGGATGAAATCCAGGTCAGTGCCAAGGAAAGGAGCAGGCAAAACAGGATGGTAATGAGCCAGAATTGCCACCTCGCTAGTGGGGATTGATGCCTCTCTTGGTTGTCAATTGTCATACTGGAATTTCCATTTGATCGTTTTTCGTAATGGACTTTCTCTTCTATAGCCCATCCAAAATTCGCTCGGCGCGAGCCTTCCAGGTGTATTGGGCGGCGTCCTTTCTTGCCTGGATTGCTAATTGCTCCAACCGATCGTGGTTTGAGCGCAGATTTTGGATTTCGCCGGTCCAAGCATCCACATCATCAGGTGGTAGGAGAACGGCGTTTTGCGGGTTCAGCACCTCTTTTAAAACTTGTAAGTTGCTGGAAAGGATAGCTCGACCGCATGCCATATATTCGAAGAGTTTCATGGGACTCAGATAACGGGAAATATCGCCGCCTGAAGAAGCAGCCACTTTGTGCTGGTAAGGCATCATCAGAACGTCGCAGGCGGCTTGGTAGAGAGGCAGTTCCGCGTTAGGCACAAAACCAACCAGGATAATATTGTTTATTCCCATGGATTTAACATCGCTTTCCAATCGCTTGATTTCTGCCGATTCGCCTCCAACCAGCAGGTAGGTAATGTCGGGAGTGCAAGCCGCCATTTTTAGGAGCATGCTCACGCCGCGGCCGCGATATAGATGCCCAGTGTAACCCGCCGTAAAACCTTCGGGTGAGAGAGTTGAATCCCTCAATTTACTTTGAGATAGCAGCTCGCGGGCGTCGGTTGGACCAGGCAAGCCGGCATAGCGGTCTAGGTCTACACCGTCTGGGGCGATGATAGTGAATGGAAGGGTAAGCGGTGAGTTGAATTCCTGTGCAAGGTCTTGCGCCAGGGACAGGGTTATCACGACCAGTCTACGAGCCCCTGCCCCTTTGAGGAAGCGGCGAAACAGCCGGGAGCCGGAAGACCCGTGGGGGAAGTCGTGAATTTCAAAGACCACAGGAATTTTAAAAGTGCTGGCAAGAGCGGCGACCTGGGGTAGGCGTGTGTAGATCAAATCCGCCCCCCATCGTTGCGCCCAATGGATCGCCTTTAAACTGAAGTCGTAACGGCGCAGGGTTGATCTGGTGGGAAACCATGTAATTGGGAATTCTTTCTGAAGACCATAATGGTGAGAGAGTGTGTCCCAAGAGTGCATTAAATTGGGTGTGTCGGTCGGACGAGCATCGCGGACTTGGTTGCTGCTAATATTATCGACCGGTACGGCAAGGTGCACGTTGTGACCGAGGTTGACCATCGCCTGAGACATTTTCATCACCTGGATCGTGTTTGCGCGCCGAGCTGGAATCTGGGTGGGAGCGACTACGGCAATTTTCATGTCTGGGTACTCTTTTTATTCATCAAGGAACGTATCTTATATACGTAAATAATTGAGTTGGCTATGTAATACCCGGACAATAATACCGCGCTCGCCAGATATCCGAATCGAGGTACCAGGAGGATGACAAAAAGCACTTTGATCCCTGCCAGCACCAGGTTGACCTTGGCGGGAAAATCGGGATGCCCCAAGGAGAGCAGCGCTGCCCGCCGCCAGTAGAATGTATTGGAAACCAAGAGACCCAATAGCAGGATGAGTAACGCCGGGTATGCCGGCAGGTATTCGGGAGTGTAAATATAGCGTATGATAAGCGGACCAAGGAATATCAGACCAATTGAAGCCGCGAAAGTGTAGCTCCCCGCCAAAATGGAACCCTGGCGCATTATGTAGCGTATATTCCCCCAATTTTTCTTATCCGCCTGGCGAGAGATTTCCGGATATGTGGACTGCGTTAATGGGGTGACTGGCAATTGAACGATATTCGCAAGAGACAGAGCCAGCTTGTAATACCCTGCTTCAAGGGGAGTGCGGAAAAATGAGACCCATAGAATCTCGCTGTCTTTAGTCACCAGGCTAATGGTTGCGCTGATGTTTGTGTTTACAGCGAAATGAGCGAGTTCGCGAAATTTATCCCTCAGTAATCTCATTGGGACTTTCCACCATTGATAACCCCATTGGCGGGTTGCAAGAAATACCGCTGCCAGGGTTATACCCATGGCACCGATTATCTTGCCGATTAAATACGAAAACAGGATTTCCTTCAGACCGCCTTGCGCTATATAGGTAATGGTTATTAACGTTAATGTGATAACGCTCTGCCCAATGTTTACGATCGCTATCCGGCGAAACCTGTCGAAAATTTGTAGAAGACCTACTGAACTCTCTGTAATGAAATTAGCGGGAATAACCAGCCCGTAGATCATAAATAGACTGGTTGTACTTGGGTCCTTGGCGAGGTATTTTGCGCCGAAGGGTGCCAGCAACAGAATTAAACCAAATGCAAAAATCGAAGTAAGCATCTCGACGATAACTGCAAGCTTAAAAACCGCTGCCGCACGCTGGTGATCGCGAGCTTCGGTGTAGTATCCGACGTATTTAACAACCAGCTCGGACATTCGAAATGATGCAAGTTTATTGACGACGCTCACGAACAAGATGATTGCACCTAAAATGCCAAAGTTCTCGACGCCCAATAGCCGTGCTACCAGGATGCCCTGCAGCATGCTGAGTGCGGCGGAGATGCTGTTGGCGCTGAAGAGATACCCCGAGTTCTTAATTAAGCGGCGTATCAGTGCATTTTCAAAAAAGTGATGGAAGGGCTTGCGCAACCAGTCGTTTAAACGTCGCGGCATAATGAAGGTCGTTTACAGGAAAAGATATGGATGTTTTTCTTGTTAATCCAATACATTAGTAGTCAGGCAAAACGAGTTCGGCGGAAATATCATTCAGTATCTACCAGGCTGGTCCAGGAGTGTTCGGTATGGTACCAGTCAACAAGGTTTGCAATACCCTCGAGCAGTCCTACTCGCGGTTCCCAGTCGAGTAATTTTTTAGCTTTTTCTATGTTGGCCAAATTTGCGCGCATATCAGCAGGGTGGGCGGGTAGTTGTTCGATAAATGCGGTTTTACCAATGAGTTCTTCTAATATGTGAATCAACTCGTTTATTTTTAGAATCTCGTGACCGCCCAGGTTTATGATTTCGTGGCCCAGTGGTTTGAGACCCAGGATTGTGCCGCGGGCGATATCGTCGATGTAAGTGAATCCACGCGACTGTTCTCCGTCTCCGAACAATTTTACTTTACGCCCTTCGCTTATCCACTGTGTAAAGCGAAACATGCTCATATCTGGGCGACTTGCAGGTCCATATACGGTGAAGTAGCGAAAAACGGTGACGTCAATCCCGTAAAGATAGTGGTAGGTAAAAGTAAGTGCTTCGGCGCCTATTTTACTGGCAGCATAAGGTTGGAGAGGCTTGCTGCTGTCAGCCTCTTCAGGCGTAGGCAGGGGTGCATTTGATCCATAAACGCTGGACGTAGAGGCCAGGATAAATTTTGGGATCTCATATAGACGAGATAGCTCCAGCAGATTGAGGGTGCCGGTCACATTTGTATTGATATAGAGCCAGGGATCTTCCAGCGCTTGGCGTACACCTGCTCGGGCGGCAAGGTTGATGATGGCGTCATACGACTTTATTCGACCACTGTGTGTTAAATCTGCACATTCGAGAGCGTTGTGGTCGCTGATGTCAACGTGATGAAAGTTAAAATTTGGGTGGTCGGTCAGATGTTTGAGACGCCAGTGTTTCAATCTGACATCATAGGCGTCATTGAGGTCGTCAATCCCTGCAACGAAGTGACCATCTTCGAGCAGCATTTCAGTTACCCGGGCGCCAATAAATCCTGCCGCACCTGTTACTAAATAATTCGCCATTAGGTTTCCTTATGTTTGGATCTGGGGGGAGAAATCAGTTCTTCTCTCCGGATTTCCCTTTACAATTTGTGAACCTTCGGATTACCTTGTCCAATGTCGCCGATAGCGTTGCGTGTGTCTACGATAAGTTCGGATTCTCGCAATATGGCTGCGTAATCGTAGTTGCTGTGGTTTGTGATTATTACAACGCAGTCGACATCCCGCAAAGTCTCGGTGAGGTCGGGTACACTGGTTTTTTCCCAATCATCGTGCTGCAGCCGTGCAATGTAGGGATCGTGATAGGAGACCTTAGCGCCCTTATTTTCCAACAAACCGATCACATCCAGGGCAGGAGACTCGCGCAGGTCGGCTATGTCTGGCTTATAAGCAGCACCTAAAACCAGAACACGGCTTCCTTTGAGTGGTTTTCTATGCTCATTCAAGGCATCTTGGATTTTTGCGACCACGTATATCGGCATGCTCGTGTTGATTTCTGAGGCCAGTTCAATGAAACGGGCTGTGTAATTTAGGGTGCGCAGTTTCCAGGATAGGTAAAGCGGATCAATGGGAATGCAGTGCCCTCCCAAACCCGGACCGGGAGTGAATTTCATAAAGCCGAATGGTTTAGTCGCAGCAGCATCAATCACTTCCCAAACGTCTACCCCAAGTCGATCGCACATCATCGCCATCTCGTTTACCAATCCAATGTTGATCATTCGGAATGTGTTCTCGAGCAGCTTTACCATCTCAGCTACTTCTGAGGAAGAGACTTGTATTACAGTTTGCAAAGCTTGTGAATACCAAGTTGCAGCGACTTCGCTACATGAGGGGGTAATCCCGCCGATTATCTTGGGAGTATTGAGCGTGGTCCAGTCCTTACGACCGGGGTCTACCCGCTCCGGAGAAAAAGCCAGGTAAAAGTCCTCGCCGGCGATTAATCCACTGGCTTCTTCGAACTTTGGCAGCAGAATTTCACGAGTTGTGCCAGGATATGTGGTCGACTCAAGAACAACAATCATACCGGGATGAATGTATCTGGCAAGGTCTTCGGTCGCATCCATGATGAATGACAGGTCTGGGTCGCCGGTTTTTCGTAAAGGTGTTGGTACGCAGATGCTGACAGCTTCGATATCCTGGAGGACGCTGAATTCCGTGGTGGCATTGAGTTTGCCGGATGATACCAGCCGAGCTACCTGTTCGCTGGAAACATCCTGTATGTGACTCTCACCTCGCATGATTGAATCGACTTTATCTTCAGCAGTGTCAATTCCTGTAACCGAGAATCCGGTCTCTGCAAAGACCACCGCCAGGGGTAAGCCTACATAACCTAGACCTAGTACAGCAATCCTGGCTGAGCGTTCTTCTAATTGGCTTATTAAGGTTTGTTGAATCGTAGATGGCATATGTTTCCTTTCTGAATTTGGGCGGAAATCTTGATGGACTTAGGATTAAAATTTGCTTATTCTTTTCTCATTGCTGTTGCTCATTTTCATTATGAACGTTATGGATTGTACTCAAAATAATCCGATAGTTGATCACCCATTTTATGGTTTAGAAATTCGATCTGATCTTGATTTAGATAATCAACAAAACCTCTTACTTTACCTTTGCGAGTTTTAAAGGAATCTTTATCTGCCTGGTTACCTGGTCTAAGGATACCAGTAGAGAATTCGCCTTCAGCTTCCATCCGCTGCATGTTCTCAAAAGAGGCGAAACTAACTGCTTCACTGATAGCAGTATCTTGGATCGCATTGAGACCAAGAAAACCCATGATTTTAAGTAATTCTTGATGGGGATTATCCTTAATATCTTCATATCGTACAAGTAAAAAATTTTTCGGAATGTAGCGGTTATCGGCCCATATATTGTAATATTTAAGGATGGTGTCAAACCCCCCATTTCTGCGTTTGATAAAACCCGACAAATCACCTTCAAATACAGGTCTTCGTGTTTCATATGGATTATCCCCGAACATGGAGCCCCTTTTTTTCATCTCGAAATAGCTGGAAACAATCACGTCACGTGGGTCGCGAACCAGAAAAATAACGTCCTTGTCCTTATATCTGACCTTTGACTCCTCTAATTCATCGGGTGATTTAAGCATAGGTCGATCGTCGTGTATTAATTTTATTTTCGGAATATCGGGTTGAATTTTTGTTTTCCAGTTTAAGAGCAGGGTTTCTTCCGTTTCTGGGAGCGAAAAATGGTTTGCTATGGCGCGTCCGATCATTAACCTCAACCATGTGCGACCACATTTTGGATAAGAGATCAGGTAAACGTCGGTATTTTTGTGGGCATACCATCGCAAAGCACGTTTTGGGATTAGCGACCTAATCCTTATCCTGGTATCAGGTGAGAGCTTATCGTAAAGGGACCTGATTGAATTCATATTCGATGAGGGTTGAAGCGACCTAGAACATGTCCAGTTGTTTGGGTTCTTCTTTCACTTGATGTGCTGGCTCCTGGTACTCGTGTAGTTCACCAGCCTGGTTGATTAGTTCTGGCAGCTTCGCGAAATCCGCTTCGATCGTGGGTCTCAAGGACCTTTGGTGCAAGGCGGCAGCAGGGTGGTACATAGCGACGATCAATCGTCCTCTGACGCGTATAGATTGACCGTGTACCTGACTGATCTTGGCGTTCGGAAGATAGTGTGCCATGGAATAGCGACCGAGTGTGACGACAATTCTGGGGTTGATGGCGAGAATTTGGCGTTCCAGATATTCACTGCACGCAGATAATTCTTGAGGTAATGGATCGCGGTTTCCTGGTGGTCGGCATTTGATGACGTTAGCGATAAAAACATCCGAACGTTTTAAATTGATACTGGAAAGCAGTTCTTCCAGGAATTTTCCAGCAGCTCCCACGAACGGTCGTCCCTGTTCGTTTTCATGAAAGCCGGGTCCTTCTCCGATAAACATTATCTCGGCATCGGGTGGACCTTCTCCAGGGACAGCCAGTTTACGAGAGTAATGCAGTTCGCATTTTGTACATTGCGAGACTTCTTTGCCAATCTGCTCTAATTCCTGTACTGCTTTCACGATGTGCTCCTGCGGCTGGTTTTCATAATTGGCAGATTATACAACTTAATTTGGGGTATTTCTTTTCTGCATAAAAATCGAGATGCATAGTTTTTTTAATTGCTCAGCACACTGTTGGCGAGCCGACCTCCTAGTATCTGCTCAATTTCAGTAGCCGTCATGACCAGTGCGTCTTCATTATTGTCGCGGTAATATCGGACTTTGCGACCGACAACAATAAATCCGAAACCGCGGTAAAGTTCCTGAGCCGGGATGTTATTTGCACGCACCTCTAGAGTAGCCTGATGGGCACCCTTTTTGACAGCATCCTGAAGGGCGAATAATATCAAACGCTGGGCAATGCCCTTGCCACGATGGTTGGGATGGATGGCTAAGGTAGCTATGTGGACTTCATCCAGGATCAACCAGGAGACAATTACTCCGACGACCTGATTTTTCCTGCCCGGTGTATTCGCTTCGGCTACCCACAGAGTTGAGCGAGGATTGTCGTTCAGTTCGTATTGGAAAGCCTTTTTCGGCCAAGGTATACTGAATGAAATACGGTCAATCGCCCCTACCTGCTCTAAATCATCCTGCCGCATAGGGCGAATGATCAAAGTGTCGGCATGTAGAAAAATACTCATCCTGGTAATGGTTGGTTGTAATGTAGATAGATAGGTGATAAAGAGGTCGGGTCGTCAACTTCTCCTGCTTGCCAGCGCTGCCAGGATAATTCTGCCAGGAATGTTGGGCGGCGCAATGAATGAGCAGGAGAAGCCAAGATGGCGTGTTTGCAATTGTCCTTGAGCAGCTGCCGTCCATCTTCGGTTAGTTCACCACAGACCACGGTCGGTTTTTTAATACGTTCGACCAATTCTTCTGGGGTAAGGGCTTCAATTTTTCCAGTGGATTTTCGCTTCCCGTCCCGGACTTCATACCAGCCTGCCGCTAAACGGCTGCGACCGGCTTGAAGCACGGCTACGATCGGTAAATCACTCACGGGCTGAGCGATGGCTAATGCATCCAGTGATGGAACACCTATCAAAGGGAGCCTTTGAGCCAGGGCGATCCCCTTTGCCAGTGCAAGACCTATCCGTAAACCGGTGAATGATCCGGGACCGAGGGCGACCCCCAATGCTCCCAGGTCGGATATCTTCAACCCGGATTTTTTGAGTGCGCTATGGACTGCCGGAGCTAATTCAACGGTATGATAATCCATGCTCCTCCAGATGTACTCTCCAATGACCCGTGTGCCATCGTAGAGGGCTATGCCCACCGTACGAGTTGAAGTGTCAAGGGCTAATAAAAGGAGTGGTGGAGGTGAACGCATCAGTAGGCTCCAAAAACCTGTCTACGAAAATTGTTCAGCAATGCTTGATAACGGGTTCCGAATGCCGTAAACATCAAGTCGCGCTGGTCATCATCAATCCAATGAAATGCCACTGATAAGCGCTCCGTGGGTAAAGCGTCCTGGATGCGGTCTGCCCATTCAACCACTAACGGTCCCCTCGCGATGAATGAGTCGATATCCAGGTCTTCGGCTTCTGCGGCGCTGTTTAGGCGGTAAGCATCAAGATGAAATAATCTGCCTCCATTGGGTCTGCGGTAGACGTTAACCAGCACAAAGGAAGGGCTTGTGACAGGATCGAGCGAACCCCAACCGGAGGATAAGCCCTGTACCAGAGTGGTTTTTCCAGCTCCAAGTTCGCCAATTAAACAGATTGCGTCCCCGGGATTCATCAGGGCTCCTAAGCGCATACCCACCCGCCGGGTTTGATCTGTGCTGTGACTGATAAATTCGAGTGATTGATCATCGAGAATGGGCATGATGTTTGGATTATAAGCCGTGAAGCGAAAAGCGTAAAGAAGGAGGCGGGATGATGGATGATGTGTGTTCGAATTTCAACTCAATGAAGGCAATTTGATTTGTGATATTTTCCTGATGTTTCAGGATAAAATTTCTAGATGGGCAAGCGAGGCAGCTACACGTTTTAACCCCAATTCCTTAAAAAAGATGTCTACCACTTCATCACCATCATCTATGCGGCTGTTCAGCACCATGCCATCACCCCAGGTGGGATGCTGCACCTGCATCCCAGGATGGAATTTCTGCTGGTAAGCTGATTTGGTATCAGGAGTGTTGTCAACAGCGGCACTCCACTTTGTGGAGTGGTGAAGGGGTGTCCTCCTGGGGCGCGGCGAAGAACGCGAGAACCTTGCATCTTCGATGAGATCATGAGGAATATCATCCAGGAAGCGCGATGCGTCTACAGGTTCGGGGTAGCCATATAAACTGCGATTCTGCGCGCAGACTAAGTACAGACGATCCATGGCACGTGTAATACCCACGTAAAATAGGCGGCGCTCTTCCATCATTTCCTCCGGGTCATCGAAAGAGCGGCTATGGGGAAGCGTGCCGTCATTTAAACCTACAATCAATACGATTGGAAATTCCAGACCTTTCGCAGCGTGCAGCGTCAGTAGTGTGGGGACGTTCATCGTTCCTGTGAGTGTGTCCTGGTCCGAAACTAAGGCAACTTGTTCGAGAAATGCTGTGAGTCCTTTTTTGTGAAATTCGGCTGCCAGGCGGCGTAATTCCATCACATTTTCCCACCGGTCACTGCCTTCATCAGTTCCGTCATCGATGTAAGAACGGTAATCCATATCCTCCAGGATGAGATCCATAAGAGCCAAGGGAGTTAATTTGGATTTTTGGTCGCTCCACTTGACAAGCAGCTCCCCAAAGTTCCTCAATGCTGCGCCGGCTCGCCTTGAAATCCACTCTTGATTTGGAGCTGAGGGGTTTCTTCCCAAATCGAGAAGCAAATTACCAGGGGAAACAGCGCTTGTTTGGGCTTGTGTCCGCAGTGCAATGGAGGATTTGTCCCCGATTCCTCGCCTTGGCACATTGATAATTCGAATCAGACTGATCTCGTCGTCCGGATTGTGTACCAGTCGCAGGTAGGCGATCACGTCTTTAACTTCACGGCGACCATAAAAGCGCTGGGCACCCACCAGCTTATAGGGTAATTCAGCCCTCAAGAAAGCCTCTTCCAGAAGGCGGGATTGAGCGTTGGTGCGGTACATGACGGCGAAGTCTCCAGGCTTTGCGCTTCTTCGAGCGACCAGGTCGACGATGGTCGTTATTACAAAAACCGCTTCCTCCCGGTCGTCGTAGACTTCATGCAGGACCACTTTTTGACCCTGTTCGCGAGAAGTGAACAAAAGTTTCGGGGTGCGGTATGGATGGCGGTTAATGATCGTCATGGCAACATCCAGTATTGCCTGGGTGGAGCGGTAGTTTTGTTCCAGCAGTATCACCTGGGAGTCGGGGAAGTCCTTCTCAAAGCGTAAAACGTTGTGATAGTCGGCGCCTCTCCAGCGATAAATGGACTGGTCTGTGTCACCTACAACGAAAATATTGTGATGAAATGCGACCAGGTGTTTAAGCAGTACATATTGGGCGAAATTTGTATCTTGAAACTCATCTACCAGAATATGCTCGTAGAACCGGGCGTACTTAGTGCGTACCTTTGGGAATTCTTCGAACAGAAAGGCGGTCCAAAGCAGCAAATCGTCGAAATCGAGGGCATTGCTGGCCAACAGTAATTTCTGGTAGCTTAGATAAACCCGTTGGACGATCTCATCCCGGAAGGTGTTGATGGGGAACTCATCGGGGAGCAGTAAATCATTCTTGGCGTTTGAGATCGAAGCATGAATGCCAGGAGCACGGTAGCGCTTTTCATCCAGGTCCAGGTCTCGAATGATTCTCTTGACCAGTCCTACCTGGTCGTCAGCGTCGAAGATCACAAAGTTTGATTCAAAAGGCAGGTTTTTAGCTTCGCGGCGTAGTATTCGAGCGCAGGTGGCGTGGAAAGTACCTAATGTTATGCCCTGGGTTCCCTGCCCGATCAGATGAACCACTCGGCTTTCCATCTCGCGCGCAGCTTTGTTTGTGAAGGTGACTGCTAATATGTGCCTGGGTCTTACCCCTAACGCGCTGATCAAGTAGGCGATGCGGTGGGTTAAAACGCGCGTTTTTCCAGACCCGGGACCAGCCAGCACGAGCACCGGTCCTGGACCTGCGATCACAGCCTGCTGTTGTTGGGGATTGAGACCGGCTGTAAATTCCATATGGCTGGTCATTATAGCATAGGCAAAAATAGCGTTTGAGAGAAGTTCCAGGTATGAGGGGACCCTATTTTATACAATTTTATACGTTGTCAAACTGGTCGCTCTGGGCTAAAATTATGCATATGGAATGGGGTATAGCAGGACATGAATGGGCGGTAGACCTTTTAAGGGAACATGTCGCCCAAGATCGGATGCGTCACGCCTATCTATTTACTGGCTCTCAAGGTGTGGGTCGCCGTACATTGGCTTTGCGGCTGGCTCAGGCATTAAACTGCGACCAACCTCCTGCGTCTGGCTTACCCTGTTTAAAATGTCGCTCGTGCGAAAAAATTGAACACATGACCCATCCCGATCTGGCAATCGTCGAGGCGGAACGGATCGGAGGGACATTAAAGGTCGACCAAGTTCGTGAATTGCAGCGCAGCCTGACGTTAACTCCTTATGAAGCCCGTTACAGGGTGGCAATTCTGCTGCGATTTGAAGAAGCTCATCCCAGTGCGGCGAATGCGCTGTTAAAAACTCTCGAAGAACCCCCGCCCAAGGTGATTTTAATCTTGACTGCGAGCAGCGTTGAGGATTTGCTGCCCACAGTAGTTTCACGCTGTGAAGTGCTCCGCTTGCGGTCTCTAGCTTTGAATGAGGTCAGCCAGTGGTTGGAGGACGATTGGGATATTGGCTCTGAAGAAGCAGGCTTGTTGGCGCATATCTCTAGTGGAATACCGGGATATGCCCTGCGATTGCACAAGGAACCGGAGCTTATGGAGAAGCGTGCGGTCTGGTTAGAAGACCATCAGCGTTTGATCTCCTCTGGTCGAGTTGACCGATTCGCATATATTGCACCCCTGATTTTTACCAAAAACCCATCAAAGACCAGAACTGAGCTGCGAGATAGGTTCCTGATATGGATTTCACTGTGGCGCGATGTGCTCCATAAAGCAATCGGCACCTCTGCGCCAATTTCGAACCTAGACCATGCTGAAGTGATCGCGGGATTGGTGGAAGCGTTTGGCGAGGATAATGCACGCAGCATGGTATCAGCGCTGCAGCGAACATTGATCTTGATTGACAAGAATGTGAACGCGCGCTTGGCAGCCGAGGTATTGATGTTGGATTTGCCATATCGGAAGATAGACCCCCCCGCGGGGGAGACGCATTTTCAAGGACAAACCGGTTAAACTCAAATTTTTTGATGGAAAAGGCGTTTTTTGTGCATCAAGGGTGTAAAATGTACTGTATGGAAAGTTCAACCAACAGCGCTGTAGAACACAGCGTCAGAGATAATACGTGAGGAGTCTATGCAGGAAATTGGTGAAGGAATTTATTACGAAGATTCATTCCCGGGAGTAACATTAGGTGCTTTGTTTTTTTCGCAAGGCATGGTCATCATAGATGCTCCGCTGAGAACAGAGGATGCTCGCTCATGGCGCTCAATGTTAATGAATCAATATGGATGGTCAAACCGATTCCTCGTGAGCCTGGATTCTCATCCGGATCGAACGTTGGGCTTGAGGGCGATGGAAAGTACGATAGTGACTCATCAGGAAACAGCCGAAGTGTTTGACGGTCGCCCCACAATATTTAAAGGTGAAGATGTAAAAACTGGCTCTGATTGGGAATTCTATAATGAAGTGATTGGGATGCGTTGGGTGGTTCCAGGTATAACCTTCAACCAGCGCATCTCCCTTCATTGGAATAGTTCGGAAATTATCCTTGAGCACCACCCTGGACCTACTGCGGAATCGATTTGGGTTATTCTCCCTGAAGAACAGGTGGTTTTTGTGGGAGATACGGTTGTCCTCAACCAGCCCCCTTTCTTAGCGAACGCAGACCTGGAAATATGGGTTGAAGAATTAGAGCTGCTCATGAAATCTTACCAGAATTATGTGATTATTTGTGGTCGCGGAGGTCCTGTAAAAATGGAGGATATGCACGAGTTGAGAAAGTTCTTGAGAAATGTAATGAGGAGAATGGAACGGATGGTAAATAAAAAGACCTTACCCGAAGCTACTGAAAAGATGGTACCTTCTTTGCTCTCGAAATTCTCTTTTCCAAGTTTATATAAAACGAAATATACCAAGCGTTTGGAATACGGTTTGTACCAGTGTTATCTGCAGCGATATTTCCCTTACGATGCTCTTGATCAATCCGTTTGAAGACTCGAAAATCAATGAAAGTTAACTAAAAGCCTTTATTCATGTTCCTCCTCACAATGGCATTTCATCAAATTTACTATGACTGACTACTGGTAAACACTTAAAATATGCCATCTTCTAGTTACCTCCCTATTTACAAGCTCACACGTGGAAAAACGGTTGAATCCGTTCATTATGGGGCTGTTGCAGTAGTTGATGTCAGCGGCAATCTGGTTGCTTGGTATGGCGATCCAAATGCCGTGACTTTTTTGCGTTCATCCGCAAAGCCATTCCAAGTTATGCCCCTTTTTGAGCACGGGGGTAAGGAAGCCTACGATCTGACAAATCGAGAAATCGCAATCATGTGTTCATCCCACTCTGGTACAGACGAACAATTTGATTTAGTGCAGTCGATTCAGGAGAAAATAAGTGTTCACGAATCAAATCTCTTGTGTGGAGTCCATTATCCTTTAAATGAAAACACGGCTGATAGGATGCGTAAGAACGGCGTGCAGCCCACACCTAACAGGCATAATTGTTCAGGCATGCATACCGGTTTACTTGGATATGTGGAGATGATGGAAGGGTCCTCGCCGCAAACATCTGAAGGTTTAACCTATATTGATCCCAATCATCCTGTGCAGGAGGAAATCCTTGCATCCTTCGCAGGAATGTGCAACATGTCAGAAGACCGGATCGCGATAGGGATCGATGGTTGTTCGCTGTCAACCTTTGGTGTGCCCCTGCGGAATGCCGCCTTGGCATACGCCAGGTTGTGCGACCCGGAAGCTGGCGAGGTCTTGCCCACCGAAAGAGCTTCTGCCTGCCATACCATTACTGAAGCGATGACCTCAAATCCGGATATGGTTGGCGGACCTGGTCGTTTTGATACCCGCCTGATGGAGGTTGCTGGTGGGCGCGTAGTGACTAAAGGTGGGGCTGAAGGCTTTCAGGGGGTGGGCTTGATACCGGGTGTTATGGGCTCGGGTTCTCAGGCGCTTGGTATCGCCATAAAGATATCGGATGGCGATGCACGTGGGTCTGTCTGTTCAGCAGTCACGTTGGAGGTTCTGCACCAGTTGGAGGTACTGTCCCCAGGAGAAATGGCTGCTATGGCTGAATTTGGTCCGAGCACGCCCGTTTACAATTTGCGGGATATTAAAGTGGGCCAGGCTCGTCCCTCCGTTGCGCTTGAATTTGCATCTGGATAAAAAAAACTGTCTTCAACTCAATTTAAATATGCAGCCCAGCGAATTTGCTCTAACAATCCACAAAAGACTGCTTGACACCTATGGTATTCCAGAGTGGAGAAATCCTGTTTCACCTTTAGATGAATTGGTCTCAACCATTCTTTCCCAAAACACAAATGACACAAACCGTGATCGCGCCTTCAAGTCTCTGAAAGCCCGTTTTCCTACTTGGGAAGCGGTAAGGGATGCGGATGAACATGAGGTGATTGGTTCTATACGAACTGCAGGTCTTGCCAACCAAAAAGGACCGCGTATTCAAAATATGCTACGAGAAATCACAGCCCAACGCGGTGAATTGGAGTTGGATTTTCTAGAAAAACTTTCTACGGTAGAAGCCTCGGATTGGTTAAGGAGCTTCAAGGGAGTTGGACCGAAAACAGCAGCGATTGTGCTTCAATTCTCGCTCGGTAAACCAGCGTTTCCGGTGGACACACATATCTATAGGGTAACGGGTCGCTTGGGATTGCGCCCCCAGAAGATGAACGCCGATAGAGCCCATTCTTATTTGGCAGAACTCTTTCCCCCGCAATCCTATTATGCAGTCCATCTCAATATAATCCGTCTAGGTCGCGAGGTTTGCCACGCTCGCCGCCCAGGTTGTGAATTCTGTCCTTTAAACGATCTGTGTGAATATTATACTGAGAGCAGTGAGAAAATGGCTGGCGCTGTTCTCAATTACAGTCACCGGGAAAAGGGTCAGTACGGGAACAGATAGAATTGTGGAAAATGGAATTATTAAAAGAAGCCGCGAATTTACGTGCCTATTATTGTCGAGTTTATTAGTCACATTAGTTATGAACAAAATCATCTGGAACATATGATTTTTGACAATTATCGAAACAGGAAATTCCCTGTAAAATATGTACAGGTTGAATTTCAGGGTATATCCCTGATGTTGCTCATCGCTGTTTCCTCCTTTGACGAAAGCCTCCGCCGGGTCAACTCCATTTCCCAGGCGGAGGCTTGATTTTAAGGAGATGGAGTATATGAAACGTATCGCTCCTTTAAAAATAAAAGCGATTGTCCTAGCGTTTGGAATAACACTTGCAGCCTGTTCGACATCTGGAAAAGCGCCATCAGGAATTACAAATTCTGACCTGGTTGCAGAAGTCGAAGTTACAGCAGCAGTTAACCAACCGGGCGCTCCGCTGGCGACTGTGACTGCAGAGCCAACGAGTAAATTAAAGGAGACAGCAACCCCACCCCCAAATATAACGCTGGCGACAAATAATATCCTTCCGGAACCTGTGGATTTACGTTCCTTTCAGGATGACCTTGAGCGGCTATATGAAGAGGCAAGCCCTGGAGTTGTATCGATCCGTGTTCTCTCCCTGGATGGGCAAACCCTGGGTTCCGGTTTTGTATACGATAAGTCCGGTCATATAGTCACTAATTATCACGTCGTGCGGACCGAATCTGATGTGGAGGTGACTTTTTCAACGGGTGATAAGACGAGCGCTAGAATAATTGGAGTGGATCCGGATTCAGACCTGGCTGTATTAAAGGTGGATATACCATTTCAGGAGCTTGTCCCGCTCCCGTTGGGTGATTCTGACGAGGTAAAGGTTGGACAATTTGCAGCAGCTATCGGCAACCCGTTTGGACTGGAAGGAGCGATGACGTTCGGTATCGTTTCCGGAACGGGGCGTATATTACGATCCCTATCATCTGCATATCGTAGAAGCAGCACCTCAGTGGTTGAAACCATTCAAACAGATGCAGCAATAAACCCAGGCAACTCAGGAGGTCCGCTGCTTAATATGGACGGTGAGGTGATCGGTGTCAACGAATCGATTGCCACCAGTGGAGCTGACCGACATTATATTGGAGTCAGTTTTGCGATTTCCATAAATTTTGTTAAGCGGATCGCTTCAGCATTAATCCAGGAAGGAGAGTTCATCTATCCATATTTAGGGATTTCTAGCGTCGATGAACTGAGCATTTTTGAGCAGGAAGCTTTAGGTTTGTCGCGTTCAAGTGGTGTCTATATCACCGATGTGATGCCAGATGGACCGGCTGACCAGGCTGGACTTCAGGCGGGCACTCAGGAAACGGATGTTCATGGCGTGCGCGCGGGTGGGGATTTGATATATGCGATTGACGGTCATCCAGTAAAGGACTTTAATGAATTGATCAACTACTTGATAAAAAATATGAGTCCAGGAGATGAGGTCGAATTGACAGTTCTTCGGGGGGATCAAGTGATTAAATTTGTGGTCACTCTGGGCAGACGTCCTATCGAGAAATTCGAAGAACGTTAGAAATTGATCTTATAAAGGTAGAGAAAAGTGGAGTGCATGTCAAATCAAATTCGATTTATGCAATGGTTCATTCAAGGTATTATTACTATCAAACGGTAACCGGTCGTTACCGCGTTAATTCAAGTGACTCAAGGAGGTTAAGGTACCATGATAACTGACCGAGATCTAAGAGAGTTGTTGAGCTACGAAGCGAAGCACGCTGTCCTGAGCGTATACTTAAATACCGATCCGGCGGATGGGAGTCCAGAGACATTTAAACTCCATTTGCGTAGTATGTTGAAGGAAATCGATCTGCCCGAAGATGTCCTTGCAGTGACACGGTTTTTTGACTTCGAACACGATTGGTCTGGAAAGAGCGTCGTGGTTTTTTCTTGTGCGCCGGAAGAATATTTCGAAGCCTATTCATTGGCAGTTGCGGTGCGCAGCCGGGTGCGGACAGATTTACGACCATATGTGAAACCGCTAGCTGATGTTTTTGATTCATACGGCGGATACGGTGTTGTACTGGTTGATAAGCAAGAGGCGCGCCTGTTCTACTTTAACCTTGGTGAATTGCAAGAGCATGAGGACGTAACAGGGGAGAGTGTACGCAGGACGAAGCGGGGCGGCGGCTCGCAATTTGCCGGACGGCGAGGTGGTACGGCTGGGCAGACTGATTATGTTGATGAGGTAACCGAGCGGAACATCAAGGAAGCGGTTGATAGTGCGGCCCGATTTTTTTCAGCGAACAACGTTCGACGGGTCATGATTGGTGGCAGCGAAGACAATGTTGCCCAATTTCGAAGCTTGCTGCCCAAGTCCTGGCAGAGCCTGGTCATAGGCGTTTTTCCAATTAGTATGAATGCCAGTCACAGCGAAGTTCTTGAGTGCGCGATGGAGGTCGGTGCAGAAGCGGAATACCGTCGTGAAGCTTTGCTTGCCAGTACCGTGGTGACAAACGCTGCCAAACGACGCGGGGGCGTTATTGATCTTGAGGATACTTTGAATGCGATCCACGAGGGTCGCGTGCAAACGCTGCTCATCAGAGATGGCTTTCGGGCCCCAGGGGGGCAATGCAAGAGCTGCGGTTATTTGTCAGCTGGTACCATTGATGTGTGTCCATACTGCGGGGGCGAGGTGGAACAAATTCCGGATGCCGTCGAACTGGCAGTACGTCGTGTTATGCAAACAGGCGGCGAAGTCGAAGTCCTGCCCAGCGACCAGGATGTGGGTGAGTTTGACCAGATCGGAGCTTTATTACGCTATTGATCGGTTTGGTTATGGGTATGCTGTACTTACCAACAGGGGCTGTCTAAAAAGAGTGATTAGACAGCCCGCTTTTCTTTCTTAAATGTGCCTGGCACTTGCAGTCAGTCACTTGCGATGAAAAAACTGGTCATATTTTAGATGCCAGTATTATCAGATTGGGCGAATCCTGCCGGTGGGGTGATCGGTCGTAGTTGCCGTATGTATTGTTTATGATAAAACCAGCGCTTTGAATCTCTGCCAGATAATCTCTGGTGGAGATCAGGTTGTGCTTGATCTGAGTGCTTGATCGTTCGATGCCTCCATCCGGCAGCAGGTGGTCGTAGTGCCATTGGACAGTGATGAAGCGATCGGAGAGTTCCCAACTGCTGCTAACCTGAACCGGTTCGCCATCTAATGGATGAGGGAAGATTTCTTCCACTTCGGGTTCGCTGCGCGCGGGAAGATGCTTGAGAGTTGTGGGATTCGGTAAACTCAGGGCAAACACCCCATCTTCATGCAGGTGAAAACGTACACTTGAGAGGGTGCGACGGCGGGTTTTGTTAGAGAAGGAACTGTAGGTATTGCACGGCACAATGATCAAGCCGAAATGAAGGTCAAAATGAAATGCGGCAGTGTCAGCCTGCAAGATGCGCGCGTACTTTTTTTGGTCGGGCGTAATACGGCTCCGCAGGAGAGCCAACACACCCCGCTCGTTGTCAATTCCATAAACCCGTCTCCCGCTTTGAGCCATAGGCAGTAATACCCGTCCAGTTCCACAACCCAGCTCCAGGATGGAACCAGTAGACTGTCTGGCGAGCTCCTGCCAGAAGGGAATATCTTCTGAATAAAATCCGATGTGGGTGTTTTGAAGAGAGACGGACATCTAAAATCCTTGACGATAACAACCAGTTAGCATTATACTCAATCCGCTCGGGGCGTAGCGCAGTCCGGTTTAGCGCACCGCGTTTGGGACGCGGGGGTCGGCGGTTCAAATCCGCCCGCCCCGACTTTTATTAATTCCCACGGGGTCCAGTTGTTCTTATCAAATCATTTTAGGCATCGTTTCATCATCTGGGAGTATTGAGGGATACTAATGGCAAAGGTTAAATACGATGGTGTCGTGGTGGCAGTCCATTATGCGCCCGATAACCAGGTGGATTGGGTGCGCACCTTTTTACGGTGGGGTCCAGTATTTTCTGATCGCGTCATGCTGGATCGCCAGGCTCTGGTTGAGCATTTGGAATCCGGCAAGAAATATATGGTCGGAAAGCGGGTACCCTATATGGCGGGCTTGTTCGAGGTTTCCGAACCGCTGCGAGTGATCAAAACGGAGGGCGATTTCGTTCTGGTTACGGGGGACAGTCGAGCCGAGCATGACAATTTGGAAGGTATCCCAATCATCTAAAATTGGGACCTGGCTACGGTGTTAAATCCATTTCTCTCGATTATTATTCCAGCGCATAACGAAGAAAGCCGCCTGCAGAGAACGCTGCAGCAGGTGGGTGAATTTGCGCAATCCCAAACCTACTCTGTTGAGGTCTTGATTGTAGAGAATGGAAGCCAGGACCGCACCCTGGAGATTGCACGAACGTTTGCGATCGAACGCCCTCAATTTCATGTCTTCCACATTGATGAGCGCGGCAAAGGACTGGCTGTCAAACGAGGGATGCTTGAGGCGCGGGGTGAATATCGCTTCATGTGTGACGCCGACCTCTCGATGCCCGTCACCGAGATCGAGCGTTTCATTCCTCCAGCTTTGACCGAGTTCGAGATTGCGATTGCGTCGCGGGAAACCCGAGGCGCAGTGCGCTACAACGAGCCCTTCTACCGGCACATCGGTGGACGGGCGATCAATGCCATGATCCGCTTGCTGACTTTACCGGGTTTGCACGATACACAGTGTGGTTTTAAGTGTTTCCGTGCTGATGTGGTCGATGATTTATTTGGACACCAGACGATGGTAGGCTGGTCGTTCGATGTAGAACTGCTTTACATCGCCCGCATGCGCGGATATCGAATCATTGAAATCCCAATTCCGTGGTATTTCAACCCCGAGACCAAACTCAATGCAGTCCAGGACGCAGTTATTATTGGTCGGGATGTACTGACTGTTCGGCGCAACGCAGCAAGGGGAATCTATGATCGCTCACTGCCTGAAGAGGGAGATTCTTAACCCGCACGCAGTTTATCCTGAACGGTGTGAAAGGCTGCCCTTCAGAATTAAATTCCATCACCTTTATATTTGACTATCAGACTTTTTGTAATTGACCGAATGAGAAGAAAAATCCCCTTAGAATCTTTCCCCGCAAAGCCTGACCTTGGATTTGAAAACGCGCTGTGGTCATCCGGTCTGGATAAAATTGCCGGGATAGACGAAGCCGGGCGGGGGGCGCTGGCGGGTCCGGTCGCAGCGGCGGTATTGCTGCTTCCAGCGGATGATAGCGTTGCAGACCGATTGGAAGGCGTGCGCGATTCGAAGGTAATGACCCCTAAGGCACGTGAGTACTGGGGGGAGTTAATTATGGAAACTGCCCTGGATTGGGCGGTTGGATTTGCTGCTCACCAGGAGATTGATGAAATTGGAATCCTGCCTGCTACCCGTTTGGCGATCGGGCGTGCACTTGACCTTTTACAATTTACCCCACAGCATCTCCTGATCGATTATATCGAGTTAAAGGAGTACTCCATCGCTCAAACTTCACTCGTCAAGGGGGATGCGCGCTCTTTAAGCATCGCTGGGGCTTCAATCCTGGCAAAGACGAGTCGTGATGATCTGATGCGCCAATTTGGTGATCGTTATCCGGGTTATGGATTTGCAGCCAACAAGGGCTATGGAACGAGGACACACCGGGAAGCTCTGATGAGCCTGGGACCGTGTCCAATTCATCGGAAGAGTTTTAGATTACAAGGGATTGGGGACAAGGGATAGCGGATCGGGGAGAAGCAGATTATCTTTACCCTTTATCCCATAGCCCCTAACCCTTCCTGCCCAATATATAAAGGAGACGATTGATGACTGATGAAAAGATAGGACGCCAGTATGGTCTTTGGGACAGCCCAATTTCCCCCATCAGTTTGGCACGCGTGATGAGATTTGAGGATGTTGCCTGGGATGATAGTGGCACTCTGGTGTGGTTGGAGAAGCGTTCTGACCGAGGGGTTCTGATGGTGCAGCCCCCGGGGGGTGAGGCGATGCGCGAGCTGAACAGCGAGTTCTCTGTGCGTGCTAAGTTGGGTTATGGTGGTGGCGATTTTTGCGTCGGGCATGGAAATGTATACTTCGTAGAAGCGGGATCGAGGAGAATTTACCGCCAGCCCTTAGCTTCGGGGGTCGCGTGTCCGGTCACACCGGCTTTCGGGAGCTCAGCTTCACCAAAACTCTCACCGGATGGACGCTGGTTGATGTTCGTCCGTTCGTATGAAGAGCAGGATACGCTCGAAATTGTCGATGCGGGTGGGAAATACTGGCCGCAGAAATTGGTCAGCGGTGATGATTTCTACATGCAGCCCGCCTGGCATCCTGACGGTCAACGCATCGCATGGATCGCATGGAATCACCCCAACATGCCGTGGGATGGGACCCAACTGCACATAGGGAAGCTGAGAGTGGGCGAGGACTTTCTACCAACCCTGATTGAAGAGAAAACAGTGGTAGGAGATGTCGAGACCTCCATACTCCAGCCCGAATTCTCCCCAGATGGTCGGTATCTTGCGTACATAAATGATGAGACCGGATGGTGGCAGCTCTATTTGTACGATCTGTCCAGCGGCGAAGTACGCCAGGTTACGGATGCTCTGGCCGAACATGGGCATCCCGCCTGGATTCAGGGGTTGCGAATTTACGGTTTCTGCTCGGATGGTAAGATCTTGTTCTTCCTGCGCAACGAATCTGGTTTCATCTACTTATGGCAAATCGACCTGTCCTCCGGTAAAGAGCAGAGACTACTGTTGGATGACGGATATACATTCCTGGATCAGATCAGCGTGAGAGAGGACAACCTGGCGCTAATAGCTTCGGGCGGGAGGCGGCCTCCTCGGGTCATCACCTATCGACCGGCGGATGATGGATCCAGCGGTGATACGCACGTAAACCGGCGCGGGACTTCGGAGGAGCTGCCCGAGAACGCTTATTCAAAACCAATGGCAATCGAATGGCTGGGCATGGATGGGGGAACCGTGCATGGCTTGTATTATCCACCTCATAATGAACGTTTTGAGGGGGTGGGAACTCCGCCGCTGATCGTCCATATTCACGGCGGTCCGACCAGTCAAACTCGAGATAAGTTCAATCTAACAGCACAATTTTTCACCAGCCGCGGTTACGCCGTATTGGAGGTGAATTATCGCGGCAGCACCGGCTACGGGAGGGTGTACCGCGATAAACTGCGGGGCAATTGGGGCGTTTATGACGTAGAAGACACTGTCAGCGGAGCCAGACACCTGGTCGAAGGGGGCTTGGTGGATGAAAAGCGCTTGACGATCATGGGAGGCAGCGCCGGTGGTTTTACGGTGCTCAAGGCGCTGGAGGACTACCCAGGGTTCTTTGCTGCCGGCATCTGCCTGTATGGGGTTTCCAACCAGTTCACCTCGGCTGCCGATACCCACAAGTTTGAAGCTCATTATTCAGATTCGCTGCTCGGTACGTTGCCGGAAACCTCTGATCTTTACCGCGAGCGCTCCCCCATCTTTTTCGTCGACAAGATCCAGGATCCAATCGCTATCTTTCAGGGCGAAGATGACGTGGTGGTGCCGCGCCTCCAGTCGGACGAGGTGGTGGAATCGCTGCAGAAGCGGGGCGTGCCGCATGTGTACCACGTCTACCCGGATGAGGGACATGGTTTTCGGAAATCCGAGACCATCGAGCATTTTTATACCGAGGTGGAAAAATTCTTACGGCAGTACGTGATTTTTTCTTGAAGTTCAAATTCTCGTACGAAGTAATGAGATTCTTCACCCCATTCAAAATTATAGAAAGGGTCGTGTCATTCCGTCCGCGTGAGGAATCCCTGCAGCGATAGAGTTATTGCTACCTATGCTGGTATGAAATATCGATATGTTTCAGGGATTCTTCACTCCGCTGCGCTCAGTTCAGAGCCGGCGACTCATCTCCCCCCTCAGGCACGATTTTTGAACCGAACATCGAAGCGTAAACCCTGGTAAAGACCGCTCCGAAGAGAAATATCTGGGCGAATATATAAAATGCGATCAGCAGAACGGCTACTGCTCCAGCGACCGCTACAGCCGAGGTAATGTTGCTGTATGAGAAGTAGATCCCTAAAAGCCAACCTCCCACCGCCAATAAAACTGCTGTCACGATTGAACCCACACCCACATCTCCCCAGTTAATATCGACGTCAGGTAGATATTTATAAACCAGGGCAATGGAGATGGTCATCAACCCAATAAAGGCTATGATCGTTATGAAAGAGACCGGGCTGCCTAGGTCAATATATGTTTGTAAGAATGAAATGATGATATTTGCTACAGTAGCAACTATCATCAAGAAACCTAAGCCGATGACCATCAGGAAAGACATAAGGCGGCTTTTTATCAAGGCAAGCGTCGCTTGTTTTTTAGCAGGCGGGACCTCCCAGATCGTGTTGAGGGCGTACTGCAGTTGGAAGAATAGCATCGAGGCGGCGAAGATCAAGGCGATGTAACCGATCAGGGTTGTTAAAGTCGAGCCCCCGGCCGTAGTTTGCGAGATACTGAATACGGTCTCTTGAATATACTGGGCTGTTTCAGCACCTAAAGTGCTTTCGACCCGGTTAATTATTTCACCGACCAGCGCCTGTACATCTATGAACAATGAGGCGATGGTGAAGGCGATAAAAATTACCGGAGCGAAGGAAAATAGGGAATAATAAGCCAGCGCAGCCGCTAATGTGCTTGGTCGTTCGGTAACCCAGATGTGATAGAGTTCTTTCAGGAATTTGATGACTGATTCAGATTTGCTCATCGCGCTCACCTTTCTTCTATTTGAAAAAACTGATAAAAATCAATGCATGCCATTTAGGTTAGAAAATGCGTCGCACTTGTGTCGGTGGGACGCACTTATTGTACTAGACTTCAAATTTTTTTTGCACTTGATATGATCCAGTGTGGTGATATCCTCATCGGGGCAGGCTCGATTGGGTAAACCAGACCGTTTTCATCCCGCCATCTTAGTCGTAGTCTATGAGTTAAGTTCCCGGCGTGAGCACACCTGCGGCACCAAGTGCTGCACCTTCGGTGTAGGTGTTATTTCTAATTCCCCTTGATTATCCCGGCGTGGTTTTCCAGTTTGTCCCGGTCCGTGATCATAAATTCGGTGCGCTTGATATGGATGCTGCCCTCCTCAGCCAGGCGATACAGCACCCGGCATACCGTCTCGCGAGTGCTTCCAATGCGAGCTGCCATTTCATCGAGGGTCAAGTCACGAGC
>JAUWPO010000142.1 GCA_030611505.1 Chloroflexota bacterium | reverse complement strand
ACGATCAACACGATTGATGGCGGTACCCATCTTACAGGTCTGCGCGCTGCTGTGACACGTACAATAAACGATTACGCACGACGTTCAGGATTGCTGAAGGATTCGGACGCGAATTTTTCTGGGGACGACACGCGTGAAGGGCTGACTGCGATCGTCAGCATCAAGCACCCTGACCCGCAGTTTGAAAGCCAGACCAAAGTAAAACTGATGAATCCCGAGGTGCAAGCCCTAACCCAGCAGGTCGTCGGAGAAGCGTTCGGTTCTTTCCTAGAGGAAAACCCATCTGCTGCTAAAGCCATCGTACAGAAGTGTTTGACTTCAGCACGTGCTAGAGATGCAGCCCGTAAAGCGCGCGATTTGGTGATCCGCAAGTCCGCCTTAGAGAGCCTCACACTACCGGGTAAGTTAGCCGATTGTTCAGAAAGGGATCCCCAAAAAACTGAGCTTTATATTGTGGAGGGTGATTCGGCTGGAGGTAGCGCCAAGCAAGGTCGTGACCGGCATTTCCAGGCTATTTTACCTTTGCGCGGAAAAATACTCAACACCGAACGCGCTCGTCTCGATAAAATCCTGGCGAATAATGAGGTAAGAGCTTTGATCTCTGCATTGGGCACCGGAATAGGTGAGGGCTTTGACATATCTGGTCTGCGTTACGGGCGTGTGATCATCATGACAGATGCAGACGTAGACGGTAGCCACATCCGCACGCTTTTGCTTACTTTCTTCTTCCGATACATGCCGCAGCTCATCGAAGAGGGTCACCTCTACATAGCTCAACCCCCGCTTTTCCGTCTCTCTCATAATAAAAAGGTGCGCTATGTTTATTCAGAAGAGGAAAAGGTGCGTGTTTTGAATGAAATGGGTGTCGGCATAGAGAAAGCGAAGTTACAGAGATACAAGGGATTGGGCGAGATGAACCCGGGTCAACTATGGGAAACCACGATGGATCCAACTAACCGTACTCTTCTGCTGGTTACAATAGATGATGCCGCTGAAGCAGACCGCACTTTTGATATGTTGATGGGTGCGGCGGTACCACCCAGGAAGCGTTTTATCCTAACGCACGCCCACGAAGTACAAAACCTGGATATTTAGAAAGAGCATTTTTTCTTATCCGGGCTCGATAGTGGGTTTGGATAAAAAGGATGTGACCTGGTTGGTAGATATAGTGATAAGGGTCACGCATAATGACGTTGGATCGTGACACTCTTCTAAATAATCGTTACCGGATTGTTGAAATTCTGGCTCAAGGGGGTATGGGATCAGTTTACCGCGCAGTTGACGATAATCTCAGGATTAATGTTGCCGTTAAGGAAAACCTTTTCGTGACCGGTGGTTATGCGCGCCAGTTTCGCCGTGAAGCGATGATCATGGCGCAGCTGCGCCACCCCAACCTGCCGCGCGTTACTGACCAATTTATCATTGAGGGTCAGGGTCAGTACCTTGTGATGGATTACATCAAAGGTGAAGACCTGCGCCAGCGTTTGGAGCGCCAAGGTGTGATTCCGGAGGAAGAGGTTATTGCTGTTGGAGCAGCAATCTGTGATGCTCTTCAGTATCTGAGTACTCGCCAAACACCTATCGTTCACAGAGATATCAAGCCTGGAAATGTCAAGATCACATCTCAAGGTTTTATCTTCCTGGTGGATTTTGGGTTAGCAAAGAAACTTGAAGGTACCCAAATTACTACAACTGGTGCACGTGCAATGACCCCGGGCTATTCACCTCCGGAACAGTATGGCACTGCCCGTACTGATCACCGCTCAGATATTTTCGCGCTTGGGGCGACCCTTTATGCATCTTTGACCGGCGTAATACCCGAGGATCCGATCGCGCGGGCAATGGATCAGGTGGAATTAACCCCAATTCGCAAACATGATGCAGAGGTTTCCTCTGACCTTGCTGATGTTATTGAAAAATCCATCAAAATCGATCCTGATGATCGTTATCAGACAGCCGAGGTATTTAAGCAAGCCCTTCTTGATTGTTCAGAGGAGGTGCAGCATAAAAAGGAGCAGTACATTGTGTCGCCTTCTCCGGTAGAAGTCGATGAGAAAATTCCTGGATATGTCGATATCGAAGCGCTTGAAGTGGGTGATGAATTTCTGGAAGAAATTGTGATATCTTCCAAACTCCAACCATCCAGCACAATCGGTAAGGAACTGAAACCGGTTGAAGTAATTACTGGTATTTATGGTGACAAAAGACGTAGGGGTTGTTGGATCGCAGCCTTGGTGGCTTTTATATTAATAGTTGCTGTTAGCTATGTGCTCATATTTTATTACCCCAACTATACTTCTGGCAAAACAGCCAACATTTGGCCATTCGCATTATCTCCTTCGGAGACTCCCGTATATACGAGAGAGGCAGGAAATGGAATGCATGAATCTGGTGATGTCACAACCCCGTCTGAAGAACTGCAGATATCTGAGGGAACTAGGGATTCGAAAGCTGCGAGTTTGCGATTAGGTATACCTTACCTATCTCCTACTGCATTGGGTGTTCTCCTTTCGTCAAAGTCAGCGACGGCGGCACAAACGGGCGAGCTTTTAAAAACCCTCATGCCTACAAGGTCTCCTACAGTAATACCAACCCCATTAGGCGGGGGCAGCGGTCAGATTGCTTTTGCTTCTAATCGAGGTGAAAGCGTCCAAATACATCTAATCAATATTGACGGTACAGGACTGCACCAGGTCACTGACCTGACCGGAGGTGCATGCCAGCCGAGTTGGTCTCCTCAAGGTGAGCGTATAGTCTTTACCTCGCCTTGTGATGCGAACCAGGAATCTTACCCGGGTGCCGCTATGTTCATTATCAATGTGGATGGGTCAGGTTTACAGCCAATACCCACGGTCCCTGGGGGTGATTTTGACCCGGTATGGTCACCGGATGGCACTCAAATTGCTTTTACTTCGCTCAGGGATAATGGGCGTTCGAAGATTCTGATTTATGATCTGCAAGAAAACTTGGTTGCTTCCTTATCTGATGTATATTCACGTGCTAAACAACCCGCCTGGTCACCGGATGGGAAAGAGATTATTTTTATATCTGAACGCCGCGGTGTCCCACAGATATGGTCCATGAATTCTGATGGAAGCAACCAGCAGTTGTTCTCAAAAAGTCCGGGATACCTCAACTCACATCCAACATGGTCTCCAGATGGGGAGGTTATCCTCTTTACTCAATTGATTGCTTCTGGTGGAATCCCCCGCCTGGCGGTTGCCCCTTACCAGTTTGAAGATTATGAAGAATACCGCTTTACGCAAGATCAAACGCCGATGCGTGAAGCACGTTATTCTCCGGATGGTTTCTGGATTGCTTTTGAGGGCTGGCTTCCAGACAGCAACCAGAACATCTTTATCATTGCATCTAACGGTGCTTCGCGGGAGCAGGTAACCTCCGACCCCGCTGTGGATTTTGACCCTGCGTGGAACTTTTCACAGTAACCCGTTCGTCTTTAAACTCCTGAGAATTCAGAAAGGTATTTCTCTCGGTTTGCACGCCTGGCAACTTTCCCGCTGCTAGTTTTCAGCAGCCAGTTCCTATCTACAACATGGACATAGCGTAATGCGATATCCGAACCTCGCGTTACCCTTTCCCGAATTTCTGCTGCGATCCTTTCGGTTTGGTCTTGAATGTCACTTGATCCTGGTTGACGGGCTTCCAACCGATCATAATCAACCTCAGCTACAATGACAACATCTTCGGTTCCGGTTCGTTCGTTGAATACACCGAAAGCTGCCACTCGTCCTGCGTGGATACCTTCTACCTCGCTCGCCAAATACTCCAAATCTTGGGGGTAGATATTTTTCCCGCCAACGATAATTAAGTCCTTTTTCCTACCGGTTACATAAAGCTCGCCATTCGCCAGGTAGCCAAGGTCTCCGGTCATGTACCAGCCTTCCAGGAGCGCTTTTTGTGTTAAATCCGGTCGATGATAATAACCGGTCAGCATGCAGTTGCTTTGCAAAGCGATCTCACCGACATGCCGTTCGGGCAGGTCTACCCCCTGCTGGTCAAGGATACGCACGTTTGTATCCTCGATTGGCTGCCCGGCAGAGAGCATATTGAGCACTGATGGGTTTTTATTTTGATCTGATTGCAACCAGAGATTTTTTCGTTTGTACCTTTCTCCTACTGGCTCGGCGATCTGACGGGATAAAAAGGCATCTTGATCTATGACGTCCAACTTAACTGGCGAATTGATCCCTCCCTGTGTGACGGCGAACACATTCTCAGCCATAGCGTATGAAGTCGCTAGAGCATCGGAGCGCAGACCATAAGCTTGAAAATGGTCCAGGAACATCTTGTGACTCTTCCAATACATTGGCTCGGAGCAGTTGATCACGGCTCGCAGGCTGGATAGATCAACCCCTTCTAGATCGCGGTGGCGCGTCTTTTGAGCCATAAAATTGTAAGCAAAGTTGGGCATCCAGCAAAGTGTGCCGCGGTAGCTTGAGATGGCTTGAAGAAGCCTGTAGGGTGCACGCACCCAGTCAAATGGAGACATTAATACCAGCGGAATGCGTTTTAGTATTGGAAGTAAAAAGCCTGCGATCAAACCCATATCATGGTATAGGGGGAGCCAGCTGACGATCACATCATTGTGGTTAAGATCCAAAGCGCGCGAGTAGCTTTCGAGTTGATTAAACACCGCCTGGTGCGAAAGCGCCACACCTTTTTGCAGCCCGGTTGTGCCAGAAGAATGTTGGAGTAAAACAATATCTTCGAGTGGGCTAGTGAGTCCACGCAGTTGATCGAAGTTCACTTCATTTATATCTGATATCCGGTTTTGTACCTCTACGGAAGATATGATGGCACGTACAGATGTCCACTTGCTTGCTTTCTGTACCTCTCCCATGAAATCCGGATCCGTGATGACTGCTGTTGGCGCTGTTATTCCAAACAGGGCTGCAAGCGACTTTCTATAGATTTCAGGGGAGAGCTTATCCGTGAGAAATGGCAGAATGGAGGGGATAGAGCCATTGAGGATCACTCCCCAAAAAGCCGTCAAGAGATCTTCGCCGTGATCGAGGGTCAGAATGACGACCTCTCCTGGTCGAATTTCTGCCTGTTTTAATACTTGTGCGTAGCGAGCCGAACCATGCAGCAGTTCCCGGTATGTAATTGCTTGATCGGATTGACGGCTGAATAGAAGGTGAACAGAGACCTTGTCCGGAGCTTCTAAATATAATTGCTTGAGAACTTGGGTGACGTTCTTCATTTGTACTTGCGATATGCCTGCGCTGTACTTAGAAGCAGGCGGGTCGAGCCTATAATATTCGTTCCTGGATCAATGATACCAGTTGATCCAAGGTGTCAAAGGTGTCGGCGTTCAGCTCAGTATCGTCAATGTGGACGCTGTAATTATCCTCGACATACAGCGCCAGATCGACAAGGTTGAAAGAATCTATCAAACCGCTAGATATTAACGCTTCATCGGCGGCGATTTCCCTTATAGATTGCTTTAGGATCTCTATGACAATGTATTGCGAAAGGTTGCTGTAGATTGTTTCGTCCATATTAGATTATCTTAACACTCAGGTTTACTGGTTCTGACCGGTTGCCTTTCGCCAGACCACATCAAGGGTTTGTAGGGCAGTCAGATTGCGTACCGGCCATGCCCTGCTCATGGCGTTTGGATCATTGAAGAAATTACGACTCCAGGTTAAGTGCACACCATCCTCCTGCAATCCTTTGTCGGGTAAGTTCTGGACTGCTCGCCAGTAATTCAGCAGTGGGATGTCGTACTCGATTGCCAGCCGGGCAATGGTGTCGTTTATGCTCCCGTCGCCTTCCTGATTATCCGCTTTAGTGGAAATGATGGGTATAACACCGTTTTCGATGGAAAACTTGATGATTGCGCGCATGCTCGGCTCGAACTCATCCGCATGCCACATGTCGTTAGCACCGAGCATGATAAAAGCAACAATCGGACGATGAACGCGAAATTCACATTCCAGCGGGCTTTCATTGGGCTCACATAGCTCTGGGTCAGACCACAGCGATACAAAGAGAGAGGGTGCATTGAAGCCCGATCTGGCAGCCAGACTTGTGCGACCGTGGGATCCCCTGAACTCCTGAATAACTGCATCCAGGTCTTGGTATTCCCCCAGATCGTAATATT
>JAUWPO010000008.1 GCA_030611505.1 Chloroflexota bacterium | reverse complement strand
GCTTCATTCAACATCCCACTGGATTTTAGATGTTCTGTCAGCTCTGCACTGGAATGCAGCAATTGGGAACGGTCTTCACGCCATATGCGGGCAACATTGATAAGCACTTCCTTGAACGATGACATATTGTATCGTCTAACTGGAGGAAAATATGTGCCTCCGAAAAAAGGCTGTCCCTCAGGGGTTAGAAATACACTCATTGGCCATCCACCCCGACCTGTCAATGCCACAACAGCATTCATATAAATGTTATCTAAGTCGGGTCTTTCCTCGCGGTCAACTTTTATATTAACAAAATGCTGGTTCATGATAGATGCAGTTTCAAGATCCTCGAAAGATTCGTGAGCCATCACATGACACCAGTGACATGCAGCGTATCCAATGCTGAGAAAGATGGGTTTGTCCTCCTTTTTTGCAATTTCTATAGCCTCATCTCCCCATGGAAACCAATCAACAGGGTTCTTGGCGTGTTGGAGAAGATATGGTGAATTCTCATGACCTAGTCTATTTGGCATTAATTTCTTCCAGCTTAGTAATTATTCTCTAAATTCTAAATCTAGAGGTTGTTCTTCATCCCATGTTGAAGCTAATTTAATCTCAATACCCCCGAACAGACTTTCTTGCCATACTTGAACCAGATGGCGTTTTACTAATTCAAGCATTGCGAGAAAAGTGACAACGATTTCTTCATGTGTCGGTTCCTTTGATAGCAATTGCTGAAATGTTCCCTGTTCGCTATGCTTGAGGAATTGTGCAATCAGGTTTATTTTCTGACGTATAGTAATTCTTGAGATTGTTATTACATTGTCTAATTGTGCATCTGGCTTGGATTTTAGCAATACAGCTTGAGCGGCAACCAGCAAATCATCTAAGTTTATTCCGGATACATCGATTTTGCTTTCAATATTAGGTGTTGGCGCAATGCGCAAGTATGTGCGTGATCCAGATTCTTCGTAATCCCTAAGTATCTTTGATATTTCTTTAAAACGTTTGTAGAGTTTTAACTGTCGAACGAGTTCCTGACCAACATCTTCTTCTTCAACTTCATTTTCCGAATGGCGAGGTAGTAGTACCTCTGATTTGATCTGTATTAACTTGGCTGCAATCACCAAAAACGCTGATACCTCTTCAGTTGAGACTTCTGAAATGCTATCTAGATGTTCTAAATATTGGTCTGTAAGTTGAGCCAAAGACACCTCGGTAATGTCTAATTCGGCTCGTTCGATCAATTGAAGAAGTAAATCGAGGGGACCTTCATAAACGCGGGTTTCAACAATGTAATCGCTTGTATGAGGAGAAATTATACTGAGCTTCATCGACACGATTATACTTGACAATGAGAGGTCATTTTGCTTTGCTTATCAAGGTATAATATAGCCCGATTCCAAAGGAATATTGTTTTCACGGAATCACTTGTAAAAACATTTTTTGATTTAACGGAGGCGATGTTATGATCACTGAACCTATTCATGTCACAGACGGAGCTTTTGAGAAAACGATATTACAATCTCCTATTCCTGCTATTGTTGATTTTTGGGCACCTTGGTGCGGTCCATGTCGTATGGTGGCACCAACTTTGGAAAAATTGGCACAGGAGTACACTGGAAAACTCCTGGTGGCAAAGGTAAACACGGATGAGAACCCTGAATGGGCAAATAAATTTGGCGTACAGGGGATTCCGACGATGTTATTTGTGTCTGATGGCAATATTGTACACCGTCAAACAGGAGCCTTACCAGAGCCAATGCTGCGAGATGCTGTGACCCAGTTTATGGATGTTATAGAGCAGGAAAAGAAAAAAGGCAATTAGAAGATATTTTAGGGTTGGACATCTATTAATGATACAAAACGTCTTGGCTCTCACTTATCCTTTCTATCCTTGCACCGAGGGCGAGGAGTTTCTCATCCACGCGTTCATAACCACGTTCGATTTGTCCTACATTACGGATAATAGACGTACCTTCAGCAGCCAAGGCAGCCAACAGAAGTGACATTCCAGCGCGAATATCCGGACTTTCCAACGTTTCACCATATAGTTTTGTCGGTCCGTTTACGATGCAGCGATGAGGATCGCAGAGGACAACATGGGCGCCCATACCCACCAATTTGTCGATAAAGAACATTCGACTTGGATACATCCAATCGTGAAAAAGAACACTACCCCTTGATTGTGTAGCTACTACAATAGCAATGCTCATTAAGTCCGTTGGAAATGCAGGCCATGGCATAACGCTTATCTCCGGAATCGCACCTCCTAGGTCAGGTTCAATAACTAACTGTTGCTCGTTTGGGACAATTATGTCCTCACCAACTACGTCCCAATATACTCCCAATCGGTTGAATACCATCGAAATCATATCGAGGTATTGAGGTCCAGCATTAATAATACGGATAGAACCATTCGTCACTACAGCTGCTCCGATGTAGCTGACAACTTCCAGATAATCTGGTCCGATTGTGAACTCGCCCTTGTGCAGTTTCTGTACACCTTGTATGTGTAAAGTGTTTGAACCAATATTTTTGATTTGGGCACCAAGTATATTCAAGAATTGACAAAGCTCTTGGATATGCGGCTCCGATGCTGCATTTCGTAAGATCGTTTCCCCTTCTGCCGTTACTGCAGCCATAATCGTATTCTCTGTTGCTGTCACGCTAGCTTCATCAAGTAAGATGACATTGCCTTTTAATTTATCACTACGAAAGTGGAAGACGTGATTTGCACGGTCATACTCTGCTTGAGCTCCTAATCCTCTTAGAGCGAGAATGTGAGTATCGACCCTCCGGCGTCCAATCACATCTCCACCGGGTGGTGGAAGACGCAATTCACCGCATCGGGCCAAAGCTGGACCAGCTAGAAGAATTGATGCCCTTATTCTTTTACACAGGTCTGGGTCAAAATCTGCTAAATGGACATGGGCAGCGTTGACTTCAATTGAGTGGTCGCCAATCGTTTTTATCTTTACTCCCATGCTTTCGAGCAATGCTCGCATTGCATTTACATCTTGGATATCCGGTACATTGTGCAGCCTCACCGGTTCTTCTGTGAGAAAGCAGGCAGCCAGAAGAGGCAATGCCGCATTTTTATTACCGGAAGGTGTAACTTTACCTTCTAAAGGATACCCACCTTGTATAACGAATTGTTCCATAATTTCCTCTGAAAAATTGCGAAATTAGCATTATCTCCTTTCAATGTCCACTTTATTTTAATCCGTTTAAATGTGTAATGCTATTAGGGAATTGTTATTTCTTGCTATAATAATTACACTTTTCAAAGAGCATTATAATGCCTGACCTACCGATTCGCATATATCCCCATGTAGTGAATATAGTTTTCGTATTTTTAGGGTGGGGAACTGGAATAATTGTCAATTATTTGGCTGACGTGCTTCCTATCATCTGGGGTCATTTTAATCGCATGAAAATAGAAAACGGGTCTCCGTTAGACTTTTTTGATTATTCATTCTGTAGGCGTCAAATTACAAAACCAGATAAATTCCACTCAGTGCGGATTTGTGCAGTTAATGTTCTATATGTAAGCGCCTCACTTTGGCTTTGGTATAATCGTCTTCCACCAATTGATTATGCACTATTCTTGCTCTTGTTGTTTTTTTTGGGCCTGGTTTTTATTATTGACATGGAACACCGTTTGATATTTCACAAATTAAGCATATTGGGATTTATTTTAGGGTTGATTATCGGTATTAAACTTAATGGTCTGATTTCCACATTAGTAGGAGGACTATTTGGTTTTATCTTCGTACTTATTATTTTTCTTTTTGGCGGGTTAGTGATGAAACAGGTGGCTCGCCTAAGGGAAGTAACTATTTATAAGGACGCTTTGGGGTTTGGAGATGTACTGCTGAGTTGTATTCTAGGATTGATATTGGGATGGCCGACCATATTATCCGGTCTTCTTCTTGCAGCAATTTTAGCGGGAATAACTAGTTCAGTTATTTTAATGATCAAGTTAATTAATAAAGATTATCACCCCAACTTGACTATGCCCTATGGGCCATTCTTAGTGACCAGTGCAATTGCGCTTATATTAACTGGTTAAACTTTCTTTTGTTGTTAAGCCGGAGCCGTGCTTTTGCTACGATGGAACCACGTTTTCCATTCCTGGGAATCCCAAATTACAAGCAGAGGAGCAGCAACAAAGATGGACGAATAGGTGCCGAAGGCAAGACCAACTAGCATAGTGGCAGCGAATTGTTGTAAGGTGACCCCACCAAACAGCACGAGTGCCAGGAGCATAAATTCTACCGTCATCAATTGCGTATTGATGGATCTCGAAAGTGTTTGTACTATGGAATGATTGACTAAGGTTTCATATGGAATTCGCCGATAGATATTGGTATTTTCCCGTATGCGGTCAAATACAACAATTTTGTCTTGGACAGAAAAACCAATTACTGTTAACAACGCTGTCAGGAATAATGCATCTATCTGCCACCCCCAAAAATAACTACCGATAAATGTTATACTGAAAACAACCAATACATCATGGAGCATAGCAATAATTGCACATACCCCGTACCGAAAAGCATTGGGGATTCCTCGAAAAGCAAATGTGATATATAGAACAATGATAAAGGCAACCACCACAATTGCTAGGGCCGCACGTTGAGTGACTTCTGCTCCAATTGTCGGTCCTACACTTTCTATACGCAGCACGGTTACAACTGCATTGTACTGTTTCTCTAATTCATCAATGATCTTGCCAGGAATGTCCTCGCTTAATAATGAAGAACGAGAGACATAAGTTCCCTGACCGGTTGTCTGTACTTTTGGTTCGTCAATCCCCAGATCGCGGTACAAGATTACGATGTCTGCCGGTTGGGGGTCCAGATCGCTTTCTATTCTAATTTCAATCAGAGTTCCCCCAGTAAAGTCGATACCTAACGGCAATTCATCGTTATTTGCCATAATCAAACCCAACAATAATCCCGGAATAATAATGATTAGTGACAATACAAA
The DNA here is from genome assembly GCA_030611505.1 of Chloroflexota bacterium. Lineage (GTDB taxonomy): Bacteria > Chloroflexota > Anaerolineae > Anaerolineales > UBA4823 > JAUWPO01. The sequence continues at coordinate 30,191 of JAUWPO010000008.1, read as the reverse complement.
GAAGTAATAACGTTTTCCAATTATGTCAATATACATATCAGCAACCTTATCAAATTCCAAACCATTTTGTATAATCCGTGGTTTTGATAAACCCAAGGACAAGATTTAATAAAGCTCTTGTAACGATTAATGCAGTGAATACACTGATGACGATACCAAGTGCAAGTGTGATTGAAAAACCTTTCACGATCGTTGCACCAAAAGCACTACCAAACCAGAAGAGAATTCCACAGGTGATCAATATCGCAATGTTTGAGTCACGAATCGAAGGCCAGGCGCGTTTCCAACCTAAATTTATGGATTGCTGCAGCGGCTTTCCTGCTCGTAGTTCTTCTTTAATGCGTTCAAAAACCAGAATGTTTGCGTCTAGAGCCGATCCTGTACTTAACAAAAACCCGGCTATTCCTGGTAAAGTCATTGTTATTGGAATAAACCGGAATAATGCAAAAGCGAATATGGCATAAATGATGATCGAAATATCAGCCACAAATCCTGGTAATCGGTAATATAGCCCCATGAAGAGGATGACAATCGAAAAACCAATTACACCCGCAATCAAGCTCTTTTGTAACGAATCTTGCCCTAGTGTCGGTCCCACGGTGGTAGTTTCTACTACCTTTAAGGGGATTGGCAATGAACCGTATCGCAATTGGATCGCAAGCGCGTTGGCAGATTCATAATCGAAATTACCGGTGATTACTCCACGACCATCCGTTATCGCATCATTAATAGTTGGGGCTGAAATAATTTCTTTGTCTAAAACGATCGCAAGCATTTTGCCGATATTGTTTGTTGTGAAATTGCCGAAGACACCGGTCCCGTTCGGTGTAAGCTCAAAGGAGACCTGATATTCACCCGTAGGACCGGTCACTACTTGGACACTCTTAAGGTCTGCACCGGTCATTACTGTATTAAAAACCCGATCTGTAATGGGGGAAGCAGATGATGTGCTTTCTTCAGATTGCTCCTGACCAGGAGTTGGTTCTATGGATGGGAGCGGCTCGTCTTCCATTGCGAAGTCGGTTTTTATCTTTGATTCTCCCATTAATAAGAGATCTTGCTGAGAAAAATCGCTGAAATCCACAAACTCAAGCAAACCAGTTTGTTTTAGGATAGATAGAGCTTTTTCAGGATCTGTCTCTCCGGGTAATTCAACAACAACCCGACGGTCACCCGCCTGTTGCACCACAGCTTCAGTTACTCCTAAACCATTGACACGATTTTCTACAATTCGAACAGCCGTGCGCATCGCTTCTGGATCAACAGATGTGCCAGCCGGGAGATCGGCCTCCAACAACGCCGAAACACCTCCGACTAAATCGAGTCCAAGCCGCGTTTCTATTTCTTTTTCAAAATTACCTATGTGAATACCAGGATTGTCGGGCCAAACAATCCAGATTGCGACCGCAAGCATGAAAGCAATCACGATCAAATTTCGTTGATAACTCTTGAGCATCCTTCACTGTCCTCCAATTTCAAACAAATACCAGCCGGAGGCTGGCGACAAAGGATTATACTCCTGTTTGTTAGTATTGTCTAATGTTTAATAGACTGATTCCAGGAAATTTATTACTTGATCTAGAACATCCTGCGGAGATAAGGAGTCGGTACTGATATGAATGTCGGCGTGTTCGCGCGCATGTCTCAATCTGTCAACTTGTGTATTGTATTCTGATATCGACCAGTTGAGGTTGCGGCGCTTCATCGTGTAACTATAGGATACGGCGAGGTAGATTAATATGTCTGGATGTGTCAATCGCTCCCACATGTCTTGAACGTATGAATGTTCCTGGGCGATTTGTTTTGCATTGTAACCGTTGATTAGTAACCCATTGATTAATGTTGTTTTTCCTGCAGTACAAGGACCCACTACGCCTATCTTGAGATCATTACGGGACATATTTATTGTCATAAGGGTAGTCTAACCATCATACGTCTAACATCATCTCCAGAATGATGCAGCACCTGGACAACGACAACACTAATGTCGTCTACCGGACGATTCTGGTCTAGTGATAGGGCATGATTGAGCAAGGAATCGGCGATCATTTGAGAAGATGGCAACTCGTTTTCAAGCATTCTTTGCAAATAATCACCCACGTCCATCGAACCACCTTGCCGTGATCCAGCATGAACTAGACCATCGGAATATACAACCCCAATTATTCCTGGTCTCAAGGAAACTTCAGTTATATTCGGTCGTGTCCCGCGGTATAGACCTACAGGTTTGCTTGGTTCATTTAGAGGTCTAATCTTGTCTTGTTCAATTAGTAAGGCAGGGGCAGGATTATTCCTGGTTATAACCATGGTCTGTGCTGGACGATCTATCGAAATGATGTTTAATGTTGATGAAACCCTGCCCCCTCTTTCTGTAAACAAACCGTCAGAAGCTGCTCTTGCTGCAGCGCCATCTCGTACTCCTTCGGCAAGCAGAGTTATCACCCTTCGAACAACGAAAGTTGAGACCCACTTTGCTCCACGACCTGAACTCTGCCCATCAGCAAGGACAACAGAAACACCACCTTGTGGACGTTCAACAACTTCAACTGTATCTCCACTGGCTGAGGTTGCATACTTTTTTACTTTAGCTACCGCAATTTGAATTTCCATAGAACGTTTTTATGACAATTTCTGATTGTTTTCCTGCCTTGTTGCGAATAATAGAGGTAGATTACTGGAACCTAAGACGATTCGTTCGACACTAATTGTAAAACCCATCATCTCGTATGGCTGATTAAACTTTTCATCCCATTCAGGTGCCTGCCCAGTGACACGAAACAGCCATGCCGCTAACCGTTTATACCATTTGTGACCTGTAATCCAGGCATAAGGCAATATGACCAGTTCACCTCTTGGCTGCAGCACTCTATGTATCTCAATCAATGTCCTTCCATCAATAATAAATTCTGAGGGAAATGTTGCCACAACCTGTTGAAAATTAGTGTCTGGAAATGGCAGGTATTGTGCCAATGCAGTAACCAATGTTGGATTGTAACCATGACGTTTAAGACGTGTAAATGCCTGCTGTCCCATTTGCCTGCTGGCATCGATACCGATGACATTTTTCCCTTTTGATTGTAGTTCTACCTGAAGAATGCCAGTTCCGTGACCAATCTCAAGAATGTTGTCACCGTCTAAATATGGAATTGTCGTTAAGATCCACTCATTCCACATACCGAGAGAAACCCCTGCGGCGAATATATCATATATCCAAGCTAATTTATAATATAAGAGCCTGAAAAAAAAACGCCACAGGTCAGCTAATATACTCTGATGAAGAGGCAATTCATTTCTTTCATTCATTTCATTAACAGGGGAAGACAACCTGGAATAACTCGATATTCAACTGCTTGTATTGCTCCAGATTGGATTTCGCCGTCTGCATGCATTGGAGTAGGTGTTTCTGAACGTATCCTCAGCCAGGTACTGTTAATTTCGTGGATATTGGGGTTTTCTATGTAACTGCCTTTTCCACGTTTCATAGTTCTTGGGAGCAGCCGCAATATCTCAAATCTCGTAGACATGTATCCATAAACAAAAGTCAATAAACCATCAAATGGATCCGCATTGGGAGTCATGTAAAACAAACCTCCCGTCAACGGATTGTTACCCACTGTAACCAGAGTAAGCGGTCCAAAATATTCACCACCCTCCCATTCTATATGCATCGTCCATTGAGGATTCCGGTTAATGCCAATAAGTGTCGCTAACAGATACCGCAGCACACCATGGATGTGCTTAATATCCTGCTGAATCAGCGTAATTGTAGGTTCCAATCCAACTGCTGAATTATTATCAAAATAACGATCGTTTACCAACCCCAAATCCATTTTGTAAACGTTGCCTGCTGCAATTACTTTTGCCGCTTCTTTCAAATCCGTCGGCAGTTCCAAATTTATTGCCAGATCATTGGCAGAACCTAGCGGCATGATTCCTAGAGAAGGCATTTGTATTTTGGGGTTTTCTTTTACAGCCATCATCATGCCGTTGACTACCTCACTCACGCTACCATCACCTCCCGCAGAAATAATCGGATTGAAACCATTTAATACAGATTGAAACGCTAGGCTTGTGCCATGACCAGGAGATTCCGTAATTGTTAACTCATATTCGATGTGGGCTTCCTGGAGTACTGTTTCAACCTCTGCTAGTCTTTTAAGTGCCTTCCAGCGCCCTGCGTAAGGGTTCAAAATTACTTTTGCAGCCATATCTTAGTTTTCTCAGCTACCAACTGCCCGCATCCAGCCTCAATATCAATTCCTCGACGTGTTCGGACTGTGCAGTGAATATTCTCACGCTCCATAATATCCTGAAAAATTAACGCTTGTTTTGTCTTTGTCCCAGTTCCATCGTACTGTTTGGTTGGATTAAGTTGGATCACATTGACATGACATAGCGTGACGCTGTTTATGCGGAATAATTGTAAACGTTGTGCAAGTTTATGGGCTTGTTCAGTCGTGTCATTCACCCCTTCTATTAATGCCCACTCAAAGGTGATACGTCTTCCAGTTTCTAGTACATAATCATGGCAGGCGTTCAGCAATTCTTCAATTGGGTACTTACCGTTGATAGGTATTAATTTATCCCTCAATGCGTTATCAGCGGCATGCAATGAAACAGCTAGATTGATTTGACGGTGCTCGGATGTGAAACGACGGATACCAGGTATTATTCCAACCGTAGAGATGGTGAAGCGGCGAGCTCCAAAGTTAAATCCATCGCTGTTGTTTAGCTGGGTAATTGCACGCATGACCTCATCATAATTTAGGAATGGCTCTCCCATGCCCATCACGACTATATTAGTTATTTGTTGGTCGTAATTGCGCAAATGGCGTGCATAATGTAAAACTTGTTCAATCATTTCACCACTGCTCAAATTGCGTCGAAACCCCATTTGACCAGTGGCACAAAATATACAGCCCAAAGCGCAACCGACTTGGGTGGAAATACATACTGTATTCCGCTCGCGCTTTCCAGCCCTAGTCTTATACTTCATTAACACAGTTTCAACTGCTTCGCCGTCGTGCAAGCGAAAAAGGATCTTCTCTGTCATCCTATCAATTGAATGGCGTTCGATTTCAGGTGCTAAATAAGAAAATGAATAATAGGTTTCCAGGTTATTACGCAACTGGAGTGGTAAATTCGTGAACTGCTCGGGTTTGTTCCAAAGATTAACATAAAGACCATTCCATATTTGGGAAGCACGATAGACTGGTTCGCTCCACGAGGCTAGTGAATACCCAATTTGTGAAATATCCAGGTCATATATCAATGGCTTGTTGGGTAAATTTGTCATAAAACAGAGAGTAGATCTATTAGATCCTTTTTAATTAAATATGGGACCGGTTGCCAGTTCTCGGCTTGTTCCTTAGTCGCTACTCCCGAAAGCACAACACATGTCCGGCACCCTAATTTTTGTCCTCCTGCGATATCTGTTTCCAGACGGTCGCCAACGACCAAACTTTGTTCAGGAGTTACGCCTAGGCGTTCCAAAGCAAGGAGGTAAATCTCGGGTGCTGGTTTACCGATAATTACAGGAATTATTCCTGACGCTGCTTCTAGTGCAGCTAATATTGTCCCTGTTCCTGGTATTAATCCTTCTGGAGTCGGAAGTGTTGGGTCAAGGTTTGTACCGATGAAGGGTGTTCCGGCTTGGATTAGCAAGGAAGCATTTTTAAGTTTCTTATAAGTAAGATCGCGATCTAAGCCTACTACAACTGCAAGAACGTCAGTCTCCGCATGGTAATAGCCGTTTTCCTTAAGGGTTTCTTTCAAACCAAGTTCGCCAATTATGTATAATGGTCCACCTTTGGATACGTTTCGTTGTAAATAATGAACAGTAGCTAATGATGAATTAATCACTTGCCAAGCCTCTATTTGAACACCGAAACCAGCTAATTTATTCAAGAATTGTTCAATTGTCAGAGTGGCATTGTTGGTAGCCATTATGAATTTTAAACCGCGCTCTTCTATAAGACTAAAGATATCTGGTAAATTGCCAATGGAATTTTCACCCTTCCATATAACCCCGTCCATGTCCAGTATGAGCGCTTTGATCGCTGACACATCCTGTGGTCTCATAATTACTCCTGCAACATAATAATAAATAATTTGATTGATTATAAGCTAGATAAAACACCGAGGAATGCTATCCCTCGGTGTCTTTTTCCGTACTTTCACAATAATTTAAACTAAATACTATTTCTATTTTCCATCGTCTGCAATTTTCTCGAGCAACTTATTCTCGGGTATATCCATCACTTTATCTACAAGCCCATATTCAACTGCACCTTTGGCATTCATATAGAAATCACGATTTGTATCGCGTTCGATCGTTTCATTAGTCTGGTTTGTGTGTCGTGCAAGGATGTTGTTTATGTGATCTTTTAACCGTAATATTTCACGTGCTTGAATCTCAATATCCGAAGCTTGACCTTGTGTTCCACCTAGGGGTTGGTGGAGATGGATTGTCGCGTTTGGTAAGGCGTAGCGTTGACCTTTGGTACCAGCAGTCAGAATGACAGTGCCGAAAGATGCTGTCATCCCTACTGCTAACGTGCTGATAGGGTTAGATATCATTTGCATGGTATCGTATATCGCAAGACCGGCATAGACTTGTCCGCCAGGTGAATTGACATACATTTGAATGGGGGCTTCGGAGTCTTCGCTGCTAAGGTATAGCAATTCTGCTACAACTAGATTCGCAACTTGATCAGTGATTGGAGTACCCACAAAAATGATGCGGTTTCTTAACAATAATGAATATATATCAAAAGCACGTTCTCCATGACTAGTGGCTTCGATAACCATGGGGATTAGGGATTTAATATTGTTATTGCTCATAATATTCCTTTTTTCCATTATCTTATTGTTGTTTTTATTAATCCTCGATTTCGGAAATATCCTCTTTGCCTATTTCCATATCGGGGTTGGTTTCCTTGCTATCTTCAAATTCGTTGGATGTACCATTATCGTCCTCTTCAGGTGAAGGGGGTAAATTTGTTTCTAGTTGCTGGTCAATTTTCCCGCTGCTTATCTCCCGAAGTCGCTCTATTGCAAGCCTTGATATCATGTCCGATTTTACATTCAATTCGAGGTTGTTGATTACATTTAGACTTGAAAGTTTACGGGCTTCTCTTTGTGACAGGGATTGGGACAGTATATCCATTGTATTTTTCGCTTCGTTTTTTACTAATTCATCATCTACCTCAATATTCTCCGCTTTAGCAAACTCGAAGAGAAATAGAGATTGTTTGAGACGCGTTTCTGCAACTGGCATCGCCTCTTCCCGCAAACCATCATTGTCAATGTCCCTGGTTTTCATATATAAATCTATGTCAAGGTTTTGTTCTTTGAGCTGGTTCTTCAAATTTTTGATAACATGTTCGACCTCACGGTCTAATGCTTGTGGTGGATACTTAAACTCTGCCTGCCCCACTGCTTCTTCAAGGATTCCATCATCATAAGCATTGTTATATTCATCCAGATTGCGACTCTCTAACTTTGTAAAAATATCTGCCCTGAATGATTTATAGTCAGGGAAACCTGTATTTTCTGAAACGAAATTGTCATCTAACTCAGGCAGATCCCGGGATTGAACACTTTCTACGACCAAACGAAATTTTGCATCTATCCCTCTAAAAGTCTCATTTTCATCATCTTCGTGAAATGAATGACTTACAGTTTTTTCGTCACCTGTCGAGAGACCAACAAGCTGTCTTGTAAATCCGGAATATGGCCATTCATCATCACCAGCACCAGTATCATCCTCAGTTGTTTCTACGTCTGTTCGAATAATAAATGGAATGGTCCTCTCGGAAAGTACGATATTATCCTGAATTTCTTTTCCGTCTAATTGTTCTGCACTTAATTGTAGTGTGACAATATCGCCTTCCTCGGCAGGACGTTCTATAGTTTTAATAATAGCTCGGCTTTCGCGTATATTATCAATTACATCGTCCACATCTTTATTTGTTACCTCAGGTAGTTCATAGGGGCGACGTATATCACCATAGTTGCCCAGAATTACTTCTGGTTTAAGCGGTACGATTATCTCGAAAGTGGGAGGGTCGAGTGATGCAACATTTTCTAGCGTTCCTGGACCATATGGATCGATCTCTGCTTCCTCAATCGCTTGTGGGTAAACATCTTCAATTACCTGATCTACTGCTTCTTCGACAATGCCTGCTTCACCTACCTGTCGTACAATAACCTGATAAGGGGCTTTCCCAGGTCGGAATCCAGGTATTTTTACCCGCTTTGCAATTTTACGTGCAGCGCGTCGTTTTGCTCCTTCCATGACCTCATCGTCGACTTCTACTTTAATTTTAACCTGATGGTCTTCCAGGAATTCACGTTCAATTTTCAAGGCAGATATCCTCTATTGTGACATTTAATATTGTTCATTATTTATTATTAATCCGCCGCATTATATCATGTGAAAACCCTACACAATGTAAGATATAAATATGAAATTTATTCTGCAATGATGTAAGTTATTTCCCCAATGAAAAAGATCTCCCCAAATATCTTGGGAGAGCTCAATGTTTGATTCTATGGGGAAGGAGGGATTTGAACCCTCACGCCTTTCGGCACGTGATTCTAAGTCACGCCTGTCTGCCAATTCCAGCACTTCCCCAGAATATCTTCCTCTTGGTGCTAATGATTATATATTAGAGCAGTCTAATCGTCAACAAATCGAATATACAAATCGAATATAATCTAACATTGAAGGAAATCATGAACTAAGAACAGGAGTTTAATAACTTGGGACGCGTTATCAATCCTGAAAGACCAGGCAAAATTCGCGATCGTTTATTAAAGGTCTTGGTGATCGCTCTTGAAGAATATAAAAGCCTGGATGGGGTGAGTGTTCAAACCAAGGACATTGCGGCTTTTATCGCATTGACTCTCGAAGCGATATCTCAAACTGCTGAGAGGACTGCATCAGCTTGGGAAAAACGTGATTACTGGATAAAAGCCGACCGTTTTCGCAATGAGTGGAAATGGGTTTCTACGTATGGGAACAGAATGCAGGCAGCTGTACTTGATGGTAATTATCCCTTAGTACACGCAATAGCAACGGATATATTGGGGTTTGTAAACGATATCGAGTTACCAAAGCGCCATCGATTAGGCACTCCATGGATTGGGGCTTATCAAGTACTGAAGAATAAGTCCGGTAATACTAGATAAAGGATAATTGATACTCGGGTCGTTTACCGTTTAACAGGATAAAGGGGATTGCACGTTTAGGATTTATTCCGATTTTACGTAAATCTGATATATTCTTTAGCTTCTCGTGCTTTCTTGTTAACAGGATAGCCTTTGCTCCTTTTGGACCAATTCCCGGAATACGTAATAATTCTTTTTTTGCAGCAATGTTCAATTCGACTGGGCGTTCAGAAAGATGTAAAGATGCCCACATGGTCTTCGGATCGCTTTCTAATGGGAGACTGCCTGTTGTTTCGAAAGGTAAATCTTCTAACTGAAACTTATAATCCCGCAGGAGAAATGAAGCCTGATAAAGACGAAGTTCGCGAATGGGGAGTGTGGCAGTTTTGTTTTCAAAGGGAGTACCAGGTATGGGAGTAAATGCTCTAAAGTAAGCCCTACTCAAGCTATATTTCTTATGGAGATGAGCTGTAGTCATAAGTAATTCATAATCGCTTTCACCGGCGGGACCTACAACAAATTGGGTTGTGATGGAAGGCCAGCGCCCATTCCAACCCAAATAGGGAGGCATGCTTTTTCTTATCTCTTCTATCCAACGGATGGGTTTTATTAGATCATTAATAAACTCTTTTCGGGGAGCTAGATGTTCAAGACGTTTGGTATTAGGAGCTTCTAAATTGACGGATACACGGTCCGCAATTTGCATGATACGCTCTACCTGAGAGCGTTCTGCTCCCGGCATGATCTTTAAATGGACGTAACCTGTGTAATTGTGTTTATTACGTAACAATTCTATAGTGTCTATTAAATTGTCTTGCGTTTTTATACTTCCTCCAGCGAGTCCTGAGCTGAGAAATATTCCTTCCACAATACCAGCTCTATACAAGGATATGAATACCTTGGCCATTTCTTCGGGAATCAGTCTTGTTCTGTGATAGTCACGCCCGGCACGAAATGGGCAGTAATTGCAATTACTCTCACATGCAGAGGTAAGTAATGTTTTAAGAAGCGAAATATGTTTGCCATTAGGAGTGGCTGCGTTTGTTATGTAGATATCTTCCGTTTGTAAAGGGGCGATATTTGGACATCCAATTTCTTCTGCTGGTTCTAGTCCCATCAATGCAGACAATTTTTGAAGCCGTGTTATTGGTTCCATCAAATCACCGATACACATTATAGAACATGTGTGCTGTTTAGTCAATAGGAGTAAACAAAATATGTGAACTATGGCGTTTATCGTAAATTTACTACCTTTATTGTGTGGATTACACAATTTGCTTATCTCTATACGGGTTGGGGGAGTCATAGGGTATTGTTATCATTTAATACATCGAAAATAAAATCTGGCGCAATTATTTATTTAATGCTTATGGCAATTATTGTGATAAACACTATACATGAAGCGCAATACGCTTGACAGGGTAGGGAAATATTGGTAATATCTTTTCATGCTTTTGATAAGTACCATTATCAATAACATAGACCGGGCGTGAAAGATGCACAATCATGACAATGACAGTTAATCAGGCAATCAGTAAGTATTTACATAACATCACAATGGCTCGCAGCCAGAACACTGCTCGCAGTTATGCCAATGCGCTGAGATCGTTCAAAATGGTATTAAACAAACGCGACCTAGCAACTGAAAACACGATGGTTAGAAAATTGCCAGTTGATGCTATCGCATGGTTCGCAATGGATCTTAAGAAATACGCTCCTGCTACTGAGAGCTTATATTTAACTGCTGTGGCAGGTTTCTATGAATATCTAGCAGCTGAAAACTTGGCTGATCCTAATCTTCCGAAGTTACGAATGCTTATAAGGCAGCGTTCACGCAGATATGGACCACGTCTCCCCCAATTTCCGCGTTCGCAAATTGAAGATGTGCTCAACTATGCAGCAACTCTTACCACTTTGCCGTACAAGAATGAGGCTGAAGGCTTGCGGAATTTACGAGACCGTGCATTTCTACTTACTTTAGCTAATACGGGATTACGGGTCCACGAAGCTTGTAGTCTACGGCGTGGTGATATTGATTGGAATGAGGGCAAAGCGGTAATCATTGGAAAAGGAGATCGTCAGGATGTAGTTCGCTTCTCGAACCGGTGTATGAAAGCAATTAGGGATTACTTGAAGGGACGCGCCAAAATTGATGGTGCTTCAGGACGTCCTCTATCGTCCCTACCGGTATTTTCTCGTCATGATCGTGGAGCTGGGAAAAAAATCAAACCAATCACAACAGCCACCGGTCGCAACATCGTTTCACAAAGGGTCAAAGAGGTTTTAGGATCCCAGTCTGTTGGCAAAATTACTCCACATTCGTTTAGGCATTATTTTGTCACCACAGTACTTCATGGATCAGGCGGAAAACTAAAACTAGCCCAGGAACTCGCCCGCCACAGAAATATTGCAGTAACCCAGAGGTATGCCCACCTGTCGGACGATGAACTGGACAGAGGATACTGGGAAATATTCGAAGAGCGGTAATTGGCAAACCCGTTATCGAAAGCTTTGAATATTAAAACACAATTTGTATTGCGTAATTATTGCATACTATCACATTTGATTGCTCCTCATAGGTCTATACAATGAATTCCCACACATTATTTGGTGGTAATGTTTGGCAAAGTTTATCTGGCGCTGTATATCTATGCGCAATTCACTGCTTGTGTGTTCATTGCGGGTTTTAAATGCCCTGATGCAAACTGCCCTATTTCCGACACACAAACTTCATGCCGTGTTATTTGATTATGGTCATTTACTGTGTTAAAATAGCAACTTGCGTAAGAGAAAATCCTTTATGAGCCAAGATATGCCAGACGAGATTATAAATTTATGCGTTATGTAATTCATAATAGCAAATATGAGGAGCATGTTTGAAATATGAACATAAGCCAACTTGCAAGAACAATTTCAGCATCATCTACTCTTGCTCTAAATGAAGAAGCTAGAATATTAAGAGAAAAGGGAGAGCCCGTAATCAGTTTGGGGATTGGTGAACCAAAGAATAAAACACCAATCACTGCATTACTGAGTGCGGCTGCCAAGTTGAGTGAGGGCAATGTAAAATACACCCCCTCGGACGGGACACCGTCATTGAAGAAAGCCATTATTCGCTATACTGAAGAGAATTACAACCGACTTGTAGCCCCAGAGAACGTTATCGTATCTGCTGGCGCAAAACAATCAATTACCAACATCATACTCAGTATTGTGAACCCTCAAGACGAGGTTTTACTCCTAGCGCCATATTGGGTCAGCTATCCGGAAATAGTTAAATTGGCTTATGGGATACCTGTGGTCGTTGTGCCTGAGGATGGAACCTTCAAGCCTCGTATAGAGGATATTGAACGTGCTGTAGGTTCGTATACCAAGGCAATCATTGTTAACAGTCCAAATAATCCTTCCGGTGCCGTTTATTCAGAGGATTTCATTGCTGACATCGTGGATTTCTGCGAAAGAAAGAAGATTTATCTGATCACGGATGATATTTATCATAAACTGGTTTTTGATGGTAATCAAGCAATTCCGGCATACGAGTTCACACACAAAGACATTGAATCGACAATGGTTATTGCGGTCAATGGAGTTTCAAAATCATACGGTATGACCGGGTTCCGCATCGGTTGGACAATTGCAAACCGCAAACTTGTTGAAGTGATGAACAACATTCAATCACAGACGACTTCGGGAACATCTGTGCTTCTTCAGGCAGGTGCGGAAGGTGCTTTAACTGGCGTGCAAAGTGTTGTCGAAAGCTTGCGTCTGACTTTCGAAAACAATCGTAATGTAATAATGCAGGAACTACGTTCGTTCAATGATATCAAAGTGATTAAACCTGAAGGAGCATTTTATTGCTTGCCGGATTTCAGGGCTTATTCAAATGATTCAGTGGAATTGTCCAAGTTTATTTTAAAAAAAGCCTTAGTAGTCACTATACCAGGCAAAGATTTCGGAATGGAGGGTCATTTAAGATTAAGTTTTGCTGGCAGTATAAAGGATATTATAACTGCTATAGAACGAATAAAATGGGCATTGGATCTAAATTCACCCAATGAAATATATATCGGCGATCGGAAACTAATAAGGGACTGGCTATGATCAATATTGTAGACATAAAAAGCCCAGCGCAAGCCCAGGCTTATGATCTTAAGTGTGATTACGGATTAGACAACCATGGTTTATCAAATTTGCACGTCGTTTATTGGAACTTGCCAACAGAAGCCCTCTACGAAGAAGCTATATTCCGTAATGAAGGTAAGCTCACCCAGTTAGGACCAATAAATGTTAATACAGGGAAACATACTGCTCGGGCAGCCGGCGATAAATTTATCGTCAAAGAAGCTACGACTGAGGATCATATCTGGTGGGGAGAATATAACAGACCCTACAGCTCGGAGAAGTTTAACGAGTTACTCAACCGTGTTCAAGGCTTTTTACAAAGTCGCGATCTTTTCGTACAGGACTGCTACGCCGGTGCTGATCCTGAATTCCGTTTACCGGTTCGGATTATCACGGAATATGCGTGGCACAGCATTTTTGCGAGAAATATGTTCATCCTTCCGCAAACAAAAGAGCAATACAGGAGGCATGTTCCTGATTTCACCGTTATTACTGTGCCATCCTTTAAAGCCTTTCCACAGATTGACGATACACCTCGAGAGACGGTTATAGCAATAAATTTTGAACAGAAGGTTTGCATAATCGGTGACTCTAGCTATGGTGGAGAGATCAAAAAATCCATATTCACAATTATGAATTATTTGCTTCCTCTACAAAATGTGATGCCTATGCATTGTTCATCTAATATGGGTAAGGAAGGAGACGTTGCCCTGTTCTTCGGACTTTCCGGTACTGGTAAGACTTCCCTTTCAGCAGACCCTACTCGTGGTCTGATTGGGGACGATGAACACGGATGGAGCGACGCGGGGGTTTTCAATTTCGAAGGTGGATGCTACGCAAAAGTCATTGCTCTTTCACCTACAGCGGAACCCCAGATATTCGCTTGCACAAAAAAATTTGGTACGATTCTTGAGAATGTCGTTTATGATCCCGTCACTAGGTTGATAGACCTCGATGACGATGCAAATACAGAAAATACCCGCGCTTCATACCCCTTAGAATTCATTGAAAATGCGGTACCTGAAAAGCGCGCAGGTCACCCTAAGAACATAATTATGCTCACATGCGATGCTTCAGGTGTGATGCCGCCTATCGCCAAACTGACCCCGGAACAAGCACTATACCATTTCATATCCGGATACACGGCAAAGGTTGGAGGCACAGAGATTGGTATAGGAGAAGAGCCTGAAATTACATTTAGCACATGTTTTGGTGGTCCTTTTATGGTGCACCACCCGGTTCATTATGCGGACCTTCTAAAGCATAAAATACTTCGCTATGGAGTCAATTGCTGGTTGCTTAATACAGGCTGGGTTGGTGGACCATACGGTATCGGCAAACGAATCAGCATTCAATATACCCGCGCGATGCTCAATGCAGCTTTAGAAGGAAAGCTAGAGTCGGTTGAATATTCCACTGATCCCATTTTCGGATTTCAGGTACCGAAAAGTTGCCCGGATGTTCCTGATAAAGTTATGGATCCTGCTTCGTCGTGGCCAAGTAATGAAGCTTACATGAAGAGGTATCGAGACCTTGCGTCTCGTTTTATCGATAATTTCAAGAAATATGAAGACGAATCTCCTCCAGAGGTTGTTTCAGCAGGCCCAAAATTATAGAAAGACCGCATTAGAGGAATAAAAATACTGGGAGCAATCAATATTTGCTCCCAGTATTTTAAACACTCTTATTTACCAAATAAGGTTGAAGTTTGGATAAGAAACGAACCGGGATCTCTCCACGAATAAACACTTCACTTTCGCCATGTTCAATATGCTCAACTTGCCCAACATCATGAAATAAAGAAATCAAACCACCTTGTTGATATGGCAGGCGGACTGATATTGTTCTGTTTGAACTATAAAGAATTCCTTCTACTGCGTTCAATAATTCCTGAGTTCCCTCGCCGGTGAGCGCTGAAATTGCTACTGACTGAGGAAAAGCAATCAAGGTATTACGCGCACCTTCCGGATCTATCAATAGATCTATTTTGTTCAGAATTGATATAACTGGAATATTATCGGCTTCGATTTCTATTAGAGTTTCGTGAACCGCCTCTACCTGTGCTATGGCATTGTTATGAGAGATGTCGATGACATGCAGCAATAAATCAGCATCGGCAATTTCTTCTAAGGTTGCTCTGAATGACGCGATCAGACTGGTTGGGAGTTTTTGGATGAAACCGACAGTATCGGTAAAAAGTACAGGGCGTCCTCCTGGCAGCTCAACTCTGCGTGTTGTTGGATCGAGAGTGGCAAAGAGCTGATCTGCAACATAAATATCCGCGTTTGAGAGTTTGTTAAGCAAAGTGGATTTACCTGCGTTAGTGTATCCTACAAGGGCAACTACTGGCATTTGCGAGCGCCTGCGTCTGGACCTATATTGCTGACGGTGTGTGCGTACTTTTTCTAACTTTTCCTTTAGATGAATTATGCGGCGTCGGATTTCACGTCGATCAACTTCAAGCTGTGTCTCTCCAGGTCCTCTCAAACCTACCCCTCCTACACTTCCAGAGCGTCCACCGCCACCTCCTGCCTGCCTGGCAAGATGTGTCCAAGCGCGGGTAAGCCTGGGCAACCGGTACTCGTATTGAGCCAATTCAACCTGTAGAGAACCTTCTTTTGTTTGAGCATGTTGGGCAAAAATATCCAGGATTAATGCAGTACGGTCAATAATTCGGATTTCTTCTCCGAAAATGTGTTCAAGCTCCCGTAAGTGGCGTGGAGAGAGCTCCTCATCAAACAGGATTAAATCGGCTCGAACCTCGTTTGCCAATACAAGTATTTCTTGAACCTTTCCAGGTCCTATAAGAGTTTGCGGATTGGGACGATCGAGTTTTTGATATGCTTGCCCTGCGATATCCAAACCCGCGGTCTGAGCTAATAAGGATAATTCTGTGAGAGAATCCTCTAATGATAAGAGTTTATCCTGATTATAAATATCAACCCCCACTAAAAATGCTCGCTCTCGTTGTCGCGAAATCGGTTTAGGTGTCTTAGTTGCCATATAAGAAATAAATATCCTATTCGTTTATTGCCGATAGAAATTTTCAATACCGGTTATCGTTCGAATCGTTTATTTACCAACCAGGTTAAAATCGTGTCACCAACAGCCTTAAGGCTGTCAGTTGATGTTTTATCTGGTGTATCTTCGGTTGTATGCCAATAAGCATAATCGAAGTCGATCACATCTACCGCAGGTATGCCAGCCTCAAGAAATGGGATGTGATCATCAATTATTCGATACTTGGGGAATGGTATAAATTCATCCGTATAGCCAAGGGCTTGAGCTTGATCCCAAATTTCTTTTGTAAGTGCGGGATCAGAATTCTTTTCCTGATAGATTTTTAGATTAGCATCACCGATCATATCTACAATAATTGCTGCGGCTGGCTTATCTTCCAGGCTTTGGACGAACGCTCTTGAGCCTAATATCCAATCCCAACCCGGAATGTTGCCATTATCTTCAGCATCAAAGAATACCAACCAGATTTGTTTTACTCCGGTTTGATCGTCCGCTTGGTTTGCTTTGAGTTGATGAGGCAAAATTCTCGCCAATTCTAACAGTAATGCGACTCCCGATGCACCATCATTTGCACCTGGAACCGGTGAGCTTTGATTGAATATGTTCGGGTCGTTGTCTGAAACCATTCTGGAATCGTAATGTGCGCCTAGCACTATCCATGGTTCACCCTCACCCCATTTACCGACAACGTTCTTCACCGGGTGTCCCATTTGAACTGATTCTTGTATCCCAACTTTCCAACCTGTATCCCGTAGTTCATCTGCGATCCATTTAATTTCTTTTTCGTGGGCATCGCTATTTGGTATACGAGGCCCTAATAAAACTTGATACTCAATATCTTTGAAAGCTCTTTCGGCGTTGAAATGTGCAAAGTCTTTATTTGAAGGACTACATTGCTGCGTAAATAAAGTGATAAATAGAAAGTAGAGTATTAGTTTGTTTGTTTGGTGATTGTGCACAAGTGAGATTTTCATGATTCTAGTGGCAGAAAAGTCTATGCGCAATATTGTGTTTGTTTTAATCAATCTTTGACATCAAATTCTCTAATGCTTCTAATGATCGTCTTGAATAAGTTGAGAAACGTTCTCTTTTGTCCCTTACTTTTGGCCCTTCTAGGGTTGGAAGTATACCAAAATTCGCTTTCATAGGTTGAAAATCCTCAGGACTAGCGTTAGATATATAGCAACAAAGTGCACCTAACATTGTGGATTCAGGCATTATCAACGGGTTTCTACCTTTCAACAACCGTGCTGCATTCCAGCCAGCCAACAGTCCTGAAGCGATATTTCCTGTGTAACCTTCAATACCTGTGATTTGTCCTGCAAAGAATAGATCGTCACGATTCCTCATTTGGAGTGTCGGTTGTAAAAGTGCTGGAGAGAAAATATAAGTATTGCGGTGCATTTGCCCGTATCGCACAAAATTTGCTTTTTCTAAGCCCGGGATCAATCTGAAAACTCGATCCTGTTCGTTGTATTTTAAATTTGTCTGAAATCCCATCATATTATATAACGTTCCTGCCAAATTGTCCTGGCGCAGCTGTACAACAGCATATGGACGTTCGCCATTCTTTGGATCGATTAAGCCAACAGGTCTCATCGGACCATAGGCTAAAGCCTCTCTGCCCCGCTGTGCTAATATCTCTACCGGAAGACAGCCCTCAAAATATTGCTGCGAACCTGCATTCACACCATCATCGACTTGCTGGTCAATCTTCTTCAATTCGATCCTTTCTGCTTTCCTCAAAGCGGAGATAAAAGTATCGTAAGATTCTCTGTCGAATGGGCAATTAATGTAATCGCCTTTCTCTTTTTCTCCTCTTTCATAACGCGAACCCCAAAAAGCAATATCCATGTTGATTGATCCTTGAGAGATAATCGGTGCCATTGCATCATAAAAATAAAGATGTTCTTTACCAGTTATACTTCTAATTGCATGCGATAAACTTTCTGACGTCAATGGTCCCGACGCAATAATCGATGGCCCATCAGGAATATCGATCACTTCTTTGCGAATCACTCTAATTCTGGGATGAGCTTCGATTTTATCTGTCACCAATTTAGCAAAAGCGTCCCGATCAACAGCCAGTGCCCCACCCGCAGGTACAGCGGTATCTTCAGCGCATTTAATTACAATTGAACCCAAACGACGTAATTCCTCTTTTAATAACCCTGAAGCCCGGTTTCGCAAATTTGAACCTAGTGAATTCGAACACACTAATTCCGCCAAGTACGGACTTGTATGTGCTCCGGTGAATTTTACTGGTCTCATTTCGAATAAGAGCACATCCACACCGCGTTGTCCTGCTTGCCAAGCAGCTTCACTTCCAGCCAGACCACCACCGATAATTGTCAATTCAGATATATTTGTAAACATAAATCTATCCTTAAAAAGCTTCAATTATTCTACCAAATGTATCTTAAGTAGTTTTTCAATGATAAAATTTACGGCTGATCGTTTCGAAGTTGTATTCGAAACAAGCACGCTCTGCTATTAGGTAGTATAATTTTAACCGTGACACTCAATTATCTGACAACGAATATTGCGCTTAGTAATCTTAATAATAACAAAGTGATGATTTAGAAATGGAGAACGGTTATGCCTAGTATAGGTCCAACTGAGTTGATCATTGTATTGGTAATAGTATTAGTGTTGTTTGGCGTGGGTCGCATAAGCAAAATCGCTGGCGAAATGGGAAGCGGTATCCGCGCTTTCAAGGATGGTTTGAAAGGTGAAGACGAGGAGGGGGATGAAAAAGAAACCGGGGATACAGAGGAAAGTAATAAAGACTGATTCCTGTTGAAAATAATCTCCATCTAACCGAGAAATTTTTTGAACTCCTGTTAAGTATTATTTTTGGAGGCACTGTTGAGATTACGCATCACAACTTTCATCCTATTGGTATTGTTCCTGACAATTCCTATTAATCATAAAATTGCTTACGCGGATACACCAGTCGTCCACGCAGTTTTATTTTATTCCCAAACGTGTGGTCACTGCCATAAAGTTATAACCGAAGTATTGCCGCCACTTGCAGAAAAATATGGGGAGCAACTTCAAATTATTGGCGTTGACGTTACTTATGAAGAAGGACAAAATCTTTACCAGGCTGCAATTGTCAGATATGAAATTCCGGACCATCGCTATGGTGTTCCTGCCTTGATTGTTGGTGATACAGTTCTGGTTGGATCAGGAGAAATCCCCGCTCTATTTCCAGGTATTATCGAAAACGGATTATCAGATGGTGGGATCGATTGGCCGGATGTCCCAGGCTTGCATGAAATTCTTATAGCCCAAGGTTTGGATTCTTCTAAGGATGGTTCAAACGAACCTGTACAAGAAGAATCGGCAACCTCTACCGAGGCACTGAATGATCCATCTCCTTCAGAAGAAGTAGCCAATTCGAAGATTTCACAAGTTGAACAATCACAATCAAATGTACTATCGCTGAATGAACAACCTGTAAGTTTCAGTTCTTTACTGGTGTATCGATTCACAAGCGACCTTTACGGTAATATTCTGGCTGTGATCGTTTTATTAGGTATGATTACCAGTGTGATCGGCGTGGGATATAGATATATTAAAGGTACTGAGAAAAGTAAAGTTAAATGGCCAATCTGGGCAATCCCAGTTTTATCTATCATCGGACTTATTGCTGCGATTTACCTCTCATACGTGGAGATTACGAGTACTGAAGCATTCTGTGGACCAGTGGGCAATTGCAACACCGTTCAAGATAGCCCCTATGCCTATCTGTTTGGGATCATTCCGATTGGAGTTATGGGAATTGCTGGTTATCTAACGATTATTGCTTTATGGCTTGTTCAACAATATGGATCCAAACCATTTATAAAATTCAGCACTGTAGCAATTTGGTCCCTTGCTTGGTTTGGAGTTTTGTTTTCAATATATCTCACATTCCTGGAACCATTTGTAATAGGCGCGACATGTGCCTGGTGCATTGGTTCTGCAATTGTGATGACATTGATTCTCTGGGCTACTACCGAAACTGTTATCGATTTATGATAAGTTGAAAGTGAAAATTCAAATATTATTCAACATTTGCCAATTATTTAGAACGGGTAGATAATTGCAGGCGCTCCACAAAAAAAACGGTGGAGCGTTTTGACAACAAATTCATCTTAGCGCTATGGCATTCTTCTAACATGACAAATCTGATTTTTTCGAAATTGGTGATGTTAGTATATCCTACAGTTATTTTATCCTTGCAAATGATCAAAAATGCATGAACTACCCGTCACACAAAATGTTTTGGAAATAGCACTACGTCATGGAAAAGCAGCCAATGCTTCCCGTATTATGAGCATAAATATTGTAATTGGGGAATTAGCTTCCATTGTAGATGATTCAATCCAGTTTTATTGGGATATTATTTCAAGTGATACAATTGCTGAGGGGGCAAAGCTTAATTTCAACAGAATTAATGCGGAATTTGAATGCAAAGTCTGCGGTGAACGGTACAAGCTACAAGGAAATGAACTTGTCTGTCCAGATTGCGGCAGTCTACAAATAGACATCGTTGCAGGCAAGGAATTTTTTTTAGAGTCGATTGACGTGGAGTAATTTTATGCTAATATCGCAGAACAAAATCTATTTATTGCCAATCGGAGTGCTATCATGACAATACGAGTTCCAGTCGTAGAAAAGATCATGAGTGCAAATGACCGCATTGCTTCTCAAAATCGCGCTAGATTAGACAATGCAAGAATTTACTCTATGAATCTTATGGCTTCTCCTGGCGGCGGGAAAACGTCGCTCATTGAACTGACCATTAAAAACCTTGCTGAACTCCTAAGGTTAGCAGTTATTGATGGTGACGTAGCCACTAGTATAGATGCTGATCGTGCTGCTTCTGCCGGCGCTGTTGCTGTTCAAATAAATACCGGTGGTGAATGCCATTTGGACGCTGTAATGCTTCAAAGTGCATTACGACAGATTGAACTAGATGAAATCGATTTATTGATCGTAGAAAACGTTGGTAATCTGATCTGTCCGGCAAGTTTTAAATTGGGCACACATAAAAACGTTCTAATTTCCTCAATCCCTGAGGGAGATGATAAACCTTATAAATATCCCGGTATGTATCGAGGCGTTGACGCTTTAGTCATAAACAAAATTGATCTATTACCGTACGTCCCTTTCGATATGGATTATTTTCGTCGAGGAGTCGAAGTATTAAACCCCGGGTTATTAACTTTCCCGCTTTCATGCAGCACACAAGAGGGCTTAGATTCATGGATTAGTTGGGTGCTGCAACAAACCCAATCGAATCGAATTATCTAATGCGTCAACAGGAAACAAATTTACCGTTCTCAATTCTGATTGAATTAAATCCATGAGCCAAACAAGTGGTGTCCGCATTCATGTTACAGGTATCGTCCAAGGTGTTGGATTTCGACCGTTTGTTTATGGCTTAGCAAAGCGTTTAAATCTCACTGGATGGGTACGTAATACCTCCGCTGGGGTTGATATTGAAGCTGATGGTACTTCACAGGTGCTTGAAGCATTTACTGAACTGTTAGAAGTAGAGGCTCCACCGCTGGCGCAAATAGATAAGATAATCGTTGCAACTCGTCAGCCGAACAGTTACTCAACCTTTGAGATCCTCCATTCCAAAGTCATCCCGCAAGCCTTTCAACCCATTTCTCCAGACGTTAGCATTTGCGATGACTGCCTGCACGAGTTATTCGATCCGGAAGATCATAGGTACCATTATCCATTTATTAATTGTACAAATTGCGGTCCTCGTTTTACGATCATTGAAGATATCCCTTATGATAGACCCAATACGACCATGGCTGCTTTTGAAATGTGCCAATACTGCACTGCCGAATACGGCGACCCGGCAAACAGGCGCTTTCATGCCCAACCTGTTGCCTGCCCCGAATGCGGTCCTTCTGTATGGTTGGAAGGAAATGACGATAAAATAACCAAATTGGAGCCGGGTTTTAATAACCTCAATCTACAATTCAACAATCAAGCTTCAATTGAATCAATTGTTCTAACCCAACAATTGTTGTCAGGTGGAAAGACCGTAGCCATTAAAGGATTAGGTGGGTTTCACCTCGCTTGTGACGCTTTAAACCGTAATGCTGTGTTTGAATTGCGTAATCGTAAACTTCGTGTGGACAAACCTTTTGCCCTAATGATGCCTGATATTATGACAATCGAGACTCATTGTTTGGTAAACAGAGAAGAAAAAAATTTGCTCGAATCTCGCCAACGCCCGGTTGTCATTCTGGAGAGGCGTCCTGGCTCCCCTATCGTCTCTGAAATCGCACCTGGACAACAAACTATCGGCGTTATGCTCCCTTATACCCCTTTACACTATTTACTCTTCGCAAAACTTGATGAGAATTCGCAGTCTTTTAATATACCCTCAGTACTCGTTATGACCAGCGGAAATTTAAGCGAAGAGCCAATCGCAGTTGAAAACGAAGAAGCCCGGATAAATCTTTCAATGCTATCGGATGCTTTCCTGATGCACAACCGGCCGATTCACACTCGTTGTGACGATTCGGTATTTCGTGTTTTTATTGATTCTTCAGACAACCAATCATCGATCACATTGCCTGTCAGACGTTCGCGTGGCTATGCACCTTTCCCGGTGCATTTACCTTTTGAAGTACCACCTATTTTAGCAGCAGGAGCCGAATTAAAGAATACATTTTGCCTCGCAACCAATAATTATGCGTTTGTGAGTCATCATATTGGTGACTTAGAAAATTACGAAACTTTTCTATCCTTTGAAAATGGGATAACCCATTACGAACGTCTTTTTCGTATCTCTCCAGATGTACTCGCTTACGACCTCCATCCCGATTATATGGCTACCCGGTATGCTCTCGAACGTGCCGAACAGGAAGGACTAAGTGCTTTTGGAATACAGCACCATCACGCCCATATTGCAGCCTGCATGGCGGAAAACAATCATGGAAATGATGAGAAAGTAATCGGGGTATCATTTGATGGTACGGGTTATGGAGAGGATGGTGCTATATGGGGAGGGGAATTCTTATTGTCAGATTATCTTCAATATGAGCGACCTTGTCACTTGAGATATGTTACCCTGCCCGGTGGTGATAAAGCCATACGTGAACCTTGGAGAATGGCTTTGGTTTGGCTGGCTCAGTCAGGAATCGAGTGGTCAGATAATTTCCCTTCAGTAGAATATGCAGCGCAGAAATCTACAGCAAGTATGCCCCTTCTTGATATTCTAGATCGCCAAATCCTAACAGGATTAAACTCTCCGCTCACTTCCAGTATGGGACGGCTATTTGATGCAGTCTCCGCACTCATCGGTGTGCGACAAGAAATCAACTATGAAGCTCAAGCAGCCATCGAGCTTGAGGCGTTGGTTGACCCAGACGTCAAAGGTGCTTATCCATTTAACATTGAAATAGATTACAGTGGAAACAATACTGCTGATAATGTGACGAGGACAATCGATCCCACTCCATTAATAAATTCGATTGTCGACGATCTAAACAAAAATGTCCCAGCATCAATCATATCTGCTCGTTTTCATAACAGCGTTGCTGAAATCGTAATGAACCTTTGTACAATACTCCGCGAAGAGCATAATATATCCACAATCGCATTGAGCGGAGGTGTTTGGCAAAATTTAACACTGTTTCGAAAAACTGTAGAACTCTTGCGCATACACTCATTTACAGTCTTGACCCATCGCCAGGTCCCATGCAACGATGGTGGGATATCATTGGGTCAAGCCGTTATCGCCGCAAGAAGATATCAAAGTTCTCCATAGCCAATATATAATATGTTTCTAGGAGTAATATTCATATGTGCTTAGGTATACCAGGAAAGATTATAGAAATCTATGATAATAATGACCTGTTGATGGGAAAAATTGATTTCAGCGGGGTTACCCGTGAGGCTTGTCTCGCATACGTGCCAGAGGCCAAGGTAGGCGATTATACACTTGTACATGTTGGATTCGCACTCAACTTGATCAGTGAGCAAGATGCCCAAGAGACACTTGATATCATTCGCCAAATTGTCGATGTAAATGCGGAGCTCTCACAAGAAATGGATTGATCTTTCTGTCATACTGAATTAAAAAATAAATCATAAGGTTCTTAATCAAACTATGAAATACTTAACTGAATTTCGTGATCCTGAACTAGCACACGCAGTACTGGATGAAATTCATCGTACTGTAACGCGACCTTGGGTTTTAATGGAAATATGTGGAGGTCAGACCCATTCAATCATGCGCTATGGTCTTGATCAACTGCTTCCTGATGAAATCGAACTTGTTCACGGTCCTGGTTGTCCCGTATGTGTCACCTCGTTAGAATTAATTGATAAAGCCCAGGAAATTGCGTCCCAACCAGGTGTAATATTTACTTCTTACGGCGATATGCTTCGGGTTCCTGGTTCTAGCCGTGATCTATTCTCAGTAAGGGCTTCAGGTGGTGATATTCGCGTTGTATATTCCCCTCTGGATGCCATAGAAATCGCTCAGCAGAATCCCGAACAACAAGTTGTTTTCTTCGCGATTGGCTTCGAGACAACGGCTCCAGCCAATGCTATGAGTGTCATTCAAGCAAAAGCCTTGAGATTAAGCAATTTTAGTATATTAGTATCGCATGTGCGCGTCCCTCCTGCCATGTATATAATCTTAAGCTCACCGCATAATCGTGTGCAAGGCTTTCTCGCGGCTGGACACGTATGTACGGTAATGGGTTATTGGGAATATCCTCCCATCGCAAATAAATTCGGCGTTCCTATTGTCGTGACTGGCTTTGAGCCTGTTGATATATTACGTGGAATTCTGATGACAGTAAACCAGTTAGAGGAAACACGGGCCGATGTAGAGAACGGTTATCCTCGATTGGTTACTTACGAAGGGAATCGTCAAGCTCAAGCGGTGATCAACGAGGTATTTTTGGAATGTGATCGCAAATGGCGGGGAATTGGAGAAATCCCCAATAGCGGATGGTGCTTGCGTCCCGAGTTTTCTCAATTTAATGCACTAAATCGATTTTCAGTTGATCAAATTCAAACAGAGGAATCATCAATTTGTATTGCTGGTCAAATTCTACAAGGTTTGAAAAAACCTCCTGACTGCCCAGCTTTTGGAAGCCAGTGCACACCCGAATATCCCTTAGGAGCAACCATGGTTTCATCTGAAGGCGCATGTGCAGCATATTACCAGTATTCTGGGAAAAATATTCCATCCTGATTTGTATCTTAATTACGCTCTTAAAATATATTGAGTAGACATAAAATGACTAAAAACTTTCCAGACATGCAAGGACCTGCCTGTCCTGTGCCCCTACAGCATAAAAAAAAGGTCGTTTTAGGACACGGAAGCGGCGGGCAGATGTCTCAAGACCTCATTGCCAGCATGTTCTTGCCGCCATTCGACAACCCATATTTACGCGCTAATGACGATGCGGGAGTTGTTGGAGTTATCCTAGACCAAGGATTTGGAGAAGAAATTAGTGGACGCCTAGCGATTAGCACAGACTCTCACGTTGTCTGGCCGTTATTCTTTCCAGGTGGTGATATAGGTCGCCTGGCAGTTTGTGGAACTGTAAACGATGTCGCTATGATGGGAGCAACACCAAATTATTTAACTGCCGGTTTTATCCTTGAAGAAGGATTAAACTTCGAGGTTTTAGAAAAAGTCGTGGGATCAATGCACGATGCAGCACTCGAAGCGAATATCACAATCATAGCAGGGGATACAAAGGTTGTTCAGAAGGGAAAAGCAGATTTGTTGTATATCAACACAACCGGTATCGGAATTGTGCCGCCTGGATTGGAAATAAGTGGGGCAAATGCCCAACCAGGTGATATTGTTATCCTGTCCGGTTCAATTGGTGATCACGGAATCGCAGTCTTGGAAGCACGCCAAGAATTAGGATTCACATCGGGAATTCAAAGTGACATCGCTCCTTTGAATCACCTTGTTAATGCCATACTGAATGTGAGCAATCAGGTACACACAATGCGTGATCCCACTCGTGGCGGATTGGCAACCAGCCTTAACGAAATAGCACGCCAATCTAAAGTTTGTATTTTCTTAGAAGAGAACAGCATACCTATTAAACCAGGAGTCGCTGCTGCATGCGAAATCTTGGGTTTCGACCCACTCTTTATTGCTAATGAAGGCAAGTTAATTGTTATCGTTGGTCGTGATGATGCTGACAATGTGATAGAAGCAATGCATGCGGAACGCTATGGGGAAGAAGCTGTGATCATTGGTGAGGTGAAGCCAGAACCACAATCTCGCGTCTTAATGAGGACCCCCATTGGAAGCACGCGTGTCGTCGGTATCCTTTCCGGGGAAATGCTACCCAGAATTTGTTAAACCATCATATTGTATTGCATATTATGTTTTGTCGATGATTATCCAAGCATTATAGCTTTCGATCTCTATCCTTGTCTTGACGTTAGGATAATCGAACAAAGATTGGATTCGCGACGGAGGAATAAATGAACTTCGCATTAAAGCCAGTTTCTCTGCCAGAGCAAGCATTTTCACAGAGAGTACATTAATATTTGGTTCTTCAATAACAATTCTTCCTCCCCTTGTTAGAACCCGCCATAAATCATTAGAAGTTTCCCGATGATTGCACACGTGATGGAGAGCATCCACCATTAGAATGCGCTCGAAAGATTCGTCAGGGAATGGTAGAAATTCAGTGTGAGAGCAGACTGTCTTTAATCCATCTTTATCGTCCGCCTTCCGTAACATCTCGATCGACAGGTCCGCAATTACAATTGAAGAAACTAATTCCCTCATAGTCTCAGAGACCCGACCTGTTCCTCCGCCTGCATCTAATAAGGCTCCAGAAATCGGCAAATTTAGATATCCAATTAGATTCTCAGGCTCCTGTATTTTAAATACCTTATCATATAAAGGGGCGATAATATCGAAGTGATCAAAAAGAGGCATAATAAGCACCAACAAAATAAATTAATTTTTCCTTAATTAGATTTTCTTTTATTAGTTATCATTACAACAAAATTGTCGCCAGGAGGCGAGCAATCTGAGCTGCGATCATCGCTATAACAACTGTCAACAACGTGATTATAACCATATTTCGAGTACCAAGTTCTCGTTTCAGGACTGCCAAGGTTGCCAAGCATGGGATATAAAATACCACAAACACAGCATATGTGATCAAATGCACAGAGGTCAGGACGTCGGAAAAATCCACACCTCCTAAAGCTTGATACAGCATCACCAGGGAAAGTTCTTTGCGAAGGATTCCAAAAATTAAAGGAAGACCCACTGCAGCAGGTAATCCCAGAATCCAGGTAATTGGTCGCACTAAGGTGTTTATGTTATTGTCCAAATTATAATAAATAAGGATGGCTAGGACTAGACTTCCAGCAATCAGGATTGGCCAAGCTTCAACTACAAACTCATGTAATCGAAACCAGGTTTTGTGAATAACAGTTCGAAATGTAGGAATACGGTAAACTGGCATCTCCAAAATTAGCCCTGGTGTTTTTTCGGGTAACAAGCCGGATAAAATTCGCCCAGTGATGGCAATCACAATTAAATTAAAGAAATATATCGCAAGTGCGACAGTAGGTCCTAAATAAAAAGCGACAAGTCCAAACACAACAGCAATCCGCGCGGCACAAGGGACAAGGGTAGATAATGCTGCTGCCAGGAAGCGATCTCTGCGATTTTCCAACATACGGGTGGACATAACTGCCGGCACATTACATCCATAACCTAAAATAAAAGGAACGATAGCATTTCCATGAAGACCAATCCGTTTCATCAAGGTATCCATGAGGAAAGCAATTCTTGGCAGATAACCAATATCTTCGAGAAAGCCTAACCCCAATAGAAATGGGACCAAGTAGGGAAAGACGATTGCCACTCCTCCCGCTATTCCTTGCACAATGCCGATCAGAGAGGCTCCTAAAAGTTTATCAGCGCCGAATAAGTTGTCCAAGAAAACTTCCAACTGGGAGAAGATATTAAGAAGCGGGGTCTCCAATATACTTCCTATCCCATAAACAATTTCAAAGAATAGAAACATGATCAGGACGAGGGCGACGTATCCGAAAACAGGATGCAGTAAAATGTCGTCGATTCGATCGCGCCAGGAAACACGACGCTCACCCTGGAGCACAACAGCACTAGCGAGGTTTGTCGCCAGGGCTTGACGCTCCCCACTTATAACCCAGTCAGCTGATTGACCTCTGGTTTGCTCTATCATTAATTGTGCGTGGTTTAATTTTGGCAGCAACTGTGGATATTCATCATGGATTTGACCTTGCCACTGTATATCGCCTTCTAATAGCTTGATCGCGAAGGGTTCGGGTTCAAGTATGGCTGCTTTCCCATCCAAATTTCCGGCAATTTCCAGGATAACTTCCTCGAGATCTTTAGCATAAGTCAACCTTTTAGGAGGATTATCCTGTTTGGCAACGTAATGCGCCGTCACAAATAAATTGCGTACTCCTCGCCCTTTACTGGCTATCAAGGGTACTACAGGTGTGCCTAATAAGCTTTGTAATTCGGGTATATCGATAGTCATTCCTTCCCTGGCAGCTTCATCCATCATGTTTAGTGCCACCACTAAAGGCTTCTGCATTTCTAATAATTCAACAGTTAGTCCCAGACCCTGAGCAAGGTGAGAAGCATCAACAACATTTATGATCACACTGACTTCTCGTGAAGTCAAATATTGCAGTGTCACCTTTTCTGCCGGATTCATCCCCGATAAAGAATACGTACCTGGAAGGTCAACTAAGTCTATTTTTTCGCCCGATACAAGAATTTTACTTTCGGTATATGTAACAGTAGTTCCCGCGAAATTACCCGTTTCGGCTTTATAACCAGCCACATGATTGAATAACGTACTTTTTCCGCAGTTGGGTTGACCGATGAGTGCAAAACGCATCAAACTTCCTCAACAAGGATCTGGACTGCAATCCCCCTGCCCAAAGCTATTCGTCTGCCTTTACATTCGATAAGGATAGGTCCTCCTAAAGGTGCATGGCGAATGACTTTAGCAGTATCCCCCGGAAGCAAGCCCAATTGGCGAAGTTTGAGTTCCACCCCTCGTGAACCTTCAAAACCCACAATGCACACCTTCTTCCCACTTTTAACATCCAATAATTTCATCACTATCAACCTTATTCGAGTGATTATATCGCAAACATACGCTATTTTAAGTGAATATGTTCATGAATTTCTAGTAAATTATTTTTACTAACCAATTATTAATAAAATGATCAGTTAGCCGGGCAGTAATAGGATAATTCACACTCATCCGTAAAAGATAATTCATTGACCACTGGTGTATCGACTGATTTTCTCATATTTGACTTCCAGGAAACAAAAAGAGCCTTATAAGTTAAAAGGCTCTAAACAGGTACACAGTTGATTTAATTGATAGAAGATTATTTTTGAAAAGCGCGAATTATGCGACTCATTTATGCGGATACGCGTAATTACATAGGAAGTAATTATTCCAAATGACCAAACATCAGCTTTGAATTCGTCTTATTCATCCTCCCAGCGGTCATCAACTTCGGTATCAACCGGTCATACAACCTATATCTGGATCACTTTCAATCACGGATGCGCCGCAGTATCCATCATCTATGAACACACAATCAATGTAATAGCAACGAATTCGGGGCATGACAAGCTCCTGTTTATTAAAAATTAGTTTGTTTAAATACATTCGTCTTGAAGCCAGACATGCATGCATAAAACGGAGCAAGCCGAACACCATAATCGGAGTAAGTCGCACAGGTTAAACGGAGTATGCCGCACACCTTAAACGGTTGATGTCGCACACTTTTGTTGGGGGATGGGGCGCTGGAAATCACATAGAACGGGGTAT
>JAUWPO010000099.1 GCA_030611505.1 Chloroflexota bacterium | reverse complement strand
TGCAATCAGGACAGAAAATCTGGGACGTATTTATAAGATTCGGAGCAGAAAGAAATCCGAACCCAAAGAATTAGTTGCTCTACAGGATGTAAATTTATCGATTCAACAAGGTGAATTATTCGGGCTGCTCGGGCCGAATGGCGCTGGTAAAACAACTCTGATAAAGTCAACACGATGAAAATGGAGATCGATTATGTCGAACAAATCAGAAACAAAACCATTAAACCATCAACCCTCCGGCAGCATTTTATATGAAAGCATCTACATCGGCAAACTGCCCGGCTCACCTATAGGAACAATTTATTTAGCGGTATGTGAACGAAAGCTTTTAGCTGTTGGGCTTATTGATTCTCGAGACGATTTCATACTAAGTGTAAAACGGAGGCGGAAAAAGCTGGGATCATTCCATTACAGCGAAGAGGCTACATATGCGCCTCCACTCCTGGAGGCAGCCATCATACAAATCTCAGGATACCTGGAAGGAAAACGGAAGGATTTTGATCTGCCCATTGACTGGTCAATGATGACTCCATTCCAGGAGCAGGTGCTGCGTGCGACTGACTCAATCCCTTATGGCAGTGTATCCAATTACAGTGAGATAGCCCAGAAAGTTGGGAAACCTGGTGCAGCGAGGGCAGTGGGTAGTGCAGAGGCAGCCAACCCGTTTCCGATCGTGATCCCCTGCCACAGGGTGATCGGTTCGGATGGAAAACTTCACGGCTACGGTGGAAGAGGAGGAATCACGACCAAAGCCTGGCTGCTCAAACTTGAAAGTGATAATATTACAAACTAAGAAACCCAACGAAGGAGAAGTAAATGTTAAAAATCAACACCATCAAACAAATAATTACACCGGAAATTGGGACCAGGCTGGCAGGGGCATTATGTACAGCGCGTTTGATCTAGTAAGCAATGCTGTGCAAGGTTTAAAAGAAATCTCAAAAAAGTAACAAATGAAAAAAGCTGATTTATCAGAGTCTCTGCGTAAGATCGGGATCAAAGCCGGGGATCGGCTGCTTGTACACAGTTCGTTTAAATCTCTTGATTATGAGGGAACTCCTACTGAAGTCTGTCTTTGCTTGATGGATGCAGTCACTGACGATGGACTGTTGATGATGGTCACCCACAGCTATAACTTTATAAACCGCAAGGGATTCGGTCCGTATAACAAAGATGTATCACCAGTCCAAATTGGAATAATCCCAGAGACTTTCAGACAAATGGACGGAGTGCTGCGATCCTTACATCCCACCCATTCTGTTGCTGCCTGGGGGAAATATGCACAGGAATTCATTGCCGGTCATGAAAAATTCGAGGCTGCTGGAGAAGGCACCCCGTATTACAGATTTGCAAGAGCAGAAGGTAAAATATTAATGATCGGCTGTGACCTGGAAGCATGCACTATGGTACACGAAGCTGAATGGGAAGCCCAGGTCCCCTATCTGGATATTCATTTCGATGCTGAGTGGGGGCGAGAGGCATTGTATTACGATGACAATGGTGAATTAATAAGGATTGATTATAAGAATATACCCGGCTGTTCGCACGGTTTTGTAAATTGCCAACCAGGGCTTACAGATGCTGGATGCCTTAATAAAATTAGTCTTAACAAAGAGACCTCATATCTGGCAGATGCATCCTGTCTGTTGAATTATCTTGTGAAAAGATTACGTGAATATCCGTACGTCTTACTTGAAAGAGAGAGGGCGGACTGTTACCAGTGTATGGAAGCATTCAAACGGCGCGATATTCTATAAAAGTGATTTCACAAGTCCTTCGGGTTATGTCCGAAAATTCTGGGAATGTGCAATTATGGTGCCCACCATTCTGCTCGATACAATCCTGTCCGAGAGAATGATCTCCGGTATAACGATGGGTTCTGTAAAAGCGTAAATCAAATTTCCTGGAAGTGGGTTGAATTATTGGAGTAATGGCTGTTATGGAATCGAAAATTCACCAAATAGAAGTCCGTACTTGGGAAGGAGAGGGTTACAAACCTTTGGTTTCCCACAGGGATTGGTTAGTAGCGCTGATGAACTGGGAATCACGTTTCGATCTAAGCGGCATCGGTAAGGTTGAACGACATAACGAAACTGACGAGGTATTTGTGCTGCAAAAAGGGCGCAGCATCTTATTCATATGTAATCAGGAAGGTATTCAGGCGATTGACATGCAGCCTGGAGTCCTTTACAACGTAACCCGAGGCGCCTGGCACAATGTCATTGGTACCCGCGAAACGCAGTGGTTGATCGTCGAATCCAACGACACCAGCGAAGATAATTCCGATTACCGCGATTTGGAGAATGACGAATTAGCTGCTCTCAGGTCTCAATTTCCATCATGGTTGAAATAATGGTGACTAAACAATGAAAACAATCCTCAAGGGTGGAAAGATCATTACACCCGACACAACGCTTGAAAATAAATCCCTCATTATCAATGACCGATGCATTACGGGGATCCAATCAGGTGATATTGATCCATCACCTGGCGATAGGGTTATCGACGCACGGGGATATTGGATATCCCCAGGGTTGATTGACGTTCATGTGCACGGCGCGATGGGATTTGATACGATGGATGCCACACCCGAAGCGCTGCATACAATGGGCAGCTTCTTCGCTAAACATGGGGTTACCAGTTATTTACCGACCACGATGACCGAGACACGGGAAGCAATTTTGAAGAGCATAACCAACGTCGCGAACTGCGTCCAATCCGATGAAGCCGCCCAGCACCTTGGTGTCCATGTCGAAGGACCATACTTTAATCCCGATCATAAGGGGGCACAGCCCGAACACAACCTTCGTGACGCTGATCCATCAGAGTATGAGAGCTGGTTAGATACTGGAGTTGTAAAGCTTGTTTCTATCGCCCCAGAGCGCACAGGCAGCATGGCGTTTATAGACCGAGGCATCGCTGGTGGAGTTGAATTCTCCGTTGCTCACAGCGGAGCCAGTTATGAACGGGTAATTGAATCCGCCGATCACGGTTTGCGTCAAGCCACGCATACATTCAACGGGATGTTAGGGCTTCATCATCGCCTACCTGGAACCGTCGGGGCTGTGCTGACTGATGACCGCATATATGCCCAAGTGATTTGCGATGGCGTCCATGTTCACCCTGCGGTTATTGACCTCATCGTGCGTGCAAAAGAGTCTCATCGCACAATCTTGATCACCGATGCGATCATGGCTACTGGGCTTGCAGACGGAGAATACGAGCTAGGTGGTGAAAAAATCGTCGTAAAAGAAGGCATCTCACGCACTATAGCTGGCAGTTTGGCTGGCAGCACTTTGACGCTTGATGCCGCAATGCGAAACACGATTGCTTTTACAACTCTCTCTTTTGAAGAGGTGCTGCCGATGGCGTCTTCAGTGCCTGCGAAGGCGATGAAATGGTACGGTAAAAAAGGAGTAATCAGACCGGGAGCAGATGCGGATATTACAATTTTCGACCACGATTTGAATGTTCGGCTGACTATGGCAGCCGGGCGGATAATTTATCAAGAACTTTAAGAAACAAAAAACTACATAAAAATAGGGAAAAAATGAGAACACTCGCAAAAGAATATCTTCAGGATCTTATCACCCGTTTGCAGCTTATTTCAGACGAGGAAATGGATGCAATCTATGAAGCAGCGGAACTGCTGAGCGATGCTATAGCCAGCGATAAACGGATATTCGCGTTTGGTTGTACGCACTCTTCATTACCCATCCAGGACCTGGTATATAGAGCCGGAGGAATCATGCTCGTCAATCCGATCTATGCGCCCGGCTTGACGGCTATGGATACCCGCCCGGCGACACTTTCAACAAGCATTGAAAGGACCCATGGTTATGCAAAAGCAGTCCTCGATAACCAACCGGTCCAGGAAGGTGATATCCTGATCATCGTTTCTGTATCGGGGCGCAATGTGGTGCCTGTTGAAATGGCTCAAGAAGCAAAAAATCGAGGCATGAAAGTCATCGGATTAACTTCTCGGGCTTATACCAACGCCGTAAGCTCGCGCCACCCCTCAGGAAAGAAGATGTACGAATACGCCGACGTCGTGCTGGATGGGAAAATCGATCCCGGTGATGCGGTGCTCAAAGCGGAAGGCGTACCCCAGAAGTTCTGCCCGGTCTCTGGGGCGATCAATCCAGCGATCTTACAAGCCGTGATTGCAGCCACTATCGAACTGCTGCTCAAACGCGGCATCACGCCGCCGGTTTTCCTGGCTGCTAACGTGGAAGGCGGGGATGAATACAATAAAAAACTGCTGGAAGAATATAAAGACCGCATTTTCTACTTATAGCCACTCGTTACAGGATGTAATAGAACGATGAAACCGGCAAAACCACTCGCATTGGGCATCGACATTGGCGGCACGAACACCAAGGTCGGACTGGTCGATGGGAGCGGCAATATTTTCAATTTTCATTCCTTTCCAACCCAGGCTAAGGGCAGCGACCCACAGCCCTTCCTGGATAAACTAACCATCACCGCAGATGATATATTGGAATCCTGCACTGAAGATGTCACCGGAATCGGTGTATGCTTTCATGGATATATCGACGACGAACAACGCGGACCTCTGATTTGTGAGAACACACCAGCGATTAGGGGATTCGATCTTAAAAGCTGGCTGGGCAAAAAGTACACGATACCGGTAATCGTCTCCAACGACCTGGTCTCGCACGCGATGGCGGAATACTTTTTCGGAAGTGGCCGCGGAACCCGGCGCTTTATGACCTTGGCTGTCGGTACCGGCATAGGTGCTGGAATGGTGATCAACGGTCAGCCGCTACGGTTTCTCGGTGGTGCATCCGGTGATACCGGTCGCATCATCCTTGAACCCGGTGGACCTGAATGTGTATATCACGTCAGCGGTTCCGCCGAAGCCTTATGCGGTACTGCAAATATCGAGCGGCTTGCTGAAAAGTATTACGGGAAAAAAGTAAGCGCCTACGAAGTGATCAAGGCTGCCTACGAGGGTTCGGATTCAAAAGCAGTTGAAATAATCGAGCAGATCGGTGAATATTTAGGCTGGACCCTAGCCTCATTATGCACAATCTTCCTGCCTGAAAAAGTCGCGTTGACTGGTGGAACGTCGCAGGCGGGTCATGTGCTGCTTAATTCATGCCGGGAACGGTTCGAGGAATTGCTCGCTGAATATCTGCTCATTCTTAGAGAAACATCTGGGGGGATCTATGGCGGAGTAGAAATTGTCTTAAGCGAATATCGCGGCGAATCCGGCATCGTTGGCGCAGTGATTGAACTGCTGGGAGTCAATAATCAATGAGCGCATTTCAGGAAGAAATAATCGAAAAAGTAGAATCTCTTGAGGAATATTTGTTATCTACAACTCAAGAACTGGTCCGGATCCCATCCATCAACCACCCTCCAACTGGAGAGGAGCATGAATGCCAGATGGTCGTGGCACAACATCTGCGCCGAATGGGTCTGGAACCGGGCATCTATTATTTAGATGATGTCCCCGGACTGAAAGAACATCCTTCCTTCTGGTCTGGGCGTGATTACTCAAACCGACCAAACGTATCAGCCCGTCGCAAAGGATCAGGGGGAGGCCGTTCAATTGTGCTCAGCGGGCACATTGACACGGTCCCACTCGGTACGAAGGATTGGAATTGTGATCCGTTTGAGGGGAAAATTGAAGATGGAAAGCTATACGGTCTGGGCGCTTACGATATGAAATCAGGGGATGCCATCAATTTAGGAGTTATGCGTACTCTACAAGAATTGAATATCCCCCTTCTGGGTGATGTGATCTTCGAAACTGTAGTCGATGAAGAATTTGGCGGGGTTAACGGCACAATTGCAGGTCGTCTGCGCGGTGATAACGGCGATGGTGTAATCATCACTGAACCGTCTGATCTGATGATCTGCAATGGTAACAGGGGCGGTCAAGTGGCGCATATCACATTGGAAGGACCGGAAGGCATTGTCTTCGAAGATGAGGCAGAAGAACCAGGACACGCCATTCGCGAGCTGGTGCATTTTCTGAAATGGGTCGATATATTCCGTCAGCGCAGACGAGACAGCCTCCCCAGTTGGGAGCCAGGACCGTTTGACCCGATTCCGGTATGGGTTACTAAAGTAAGCTCCGGCGGTTGGGGTACAAATGTGCCCATTACGGTGCCACCCGATGTGAAAGTGGAACTCTTTTTGCAGTTAATGCCGGGAGAAGAAAAAGACCAGGTGCGGGGGGCATTACTTGATCTTTTAGATGAAATGGTGGCTGAGAAACCTAACGACTTTATTAGACGCCCGAAAGTAGAATTCCCTATTCGTTTCATGCCTGGCTCAGAAATCCCTGTGGATTCACCTATCATCAAGAGCCTCAACCGCTGTGCACAGGATGTAATCGGGCACCCGTTGGATGTGCGACCCATTCCAGCTCCTTCTGATCTATACACAGTTCAATTAGATTTCGATACGCAAGCCGTTCATTTTGGAGTGCGCGGTGGCGGTGCTCACGCGGCGGACGAATTTATGATCATTGAGGATCTAGTTACTGTCACCAAAGTGCTGGCTCTGTTCACTTTGGACTGGTGTGGAGTCGCTGCGCAATAGATAGAGCGATGCATGGAAAATAAAGTAAAACCAACATTTTCGTTTACCACAATTTAGAAATCTAAGAAGGAGCATATATGGAACGAGGGATTCATACTTACAAGGAAATACTCAGCCAGGGTGAAGCATGGCGCAGTACTATGCAATCGATGACAGTACCACAAAAGGGTCTCAAAGACTGGATTCGCAAGCCATGGGATGAAGTGATATTCACTGGATGCGGCTCAACGTATTATCTGTCGCTCTCTGCGGCTGCAATCTGGCAATCCATTACGGGAATACACGCTCGCGCAGTGCCGGCCTCAGAACTGTGGCTTTTTACTGAAGCGGTTCTCACTGAGGGAAATAAACTTCTGATTGCGGTCTCCAGGTCAGGTGAAACCAGTGAGACTCTGCATGCAGTTGATAAATTCGAGGCTTTGGATAATAAGGATTGGCTGGCCGATTGGCTGGCCGATTGGCTGGCAATTTCCTGTTACGGCGAGCGCGAGCTGGCTCTGCGCGCACCGTTCAGTTTGCTTGCAGAGGACGCACACGAGCAAAGTGTAGCACAAACGCGTTCATTCTCAAGTATGTTCCTGCTATCACAGTACGCAGCCGGATTGGCTGGTGATGACATTGAGTATCTCGCAAATCTCACATTAATTCCAAAGGCTTTTGAGCGCCTGATCCGTGAATACGAACCCCTCGCCAACGAGCTGGCGCAAAACGACGAACTGCAGCATTTTGTGTTTCTAGGTTCGGGTGTCAACTATGGTTTGGCATGCGAAGCGATGCTTAAAATGAAGGAAATGTCGCTCTCAGTATCCGAGTCGTTCCATTTTCTGGAATACCGTCACGGTCCGAAGTCCATGGTAACTCCCGGCACGTTAGTTATCGGTTTGTTAAATGACAATGCTCGAAGTCAGGAAATGAAAGTTTTAGAAGAGATGCAAGACATGGGGGCTACTGTCCTGGCGATCGATGATTCGGGAGACGACATACACGCCGACTATGTGGTTGAAATCCAATCTGGGTTAAACTCACTCGAGCGCGGACCTTTGCTGCTCCCGGTCCTGCAGTTGCTTGCGTATTACCGCTCAATGGAAAAAGGTCTCAATCCAGATCGACCCAAGAATCTAGATGCGGTGGTGGTTTTATAAAGGTAAAATCCAACCCTCACGATCCTCCGTGTCCCCCTTTCTCTCTTAAAAATGGGAAAGAAAGGGGGACAGTTACGTTATGGGCAATACTATGATAAACTCGCTGGAATTATGAATTCCACATTTCAGTGAAAAACCCTAACATCGAGGCAAACATTAGTTGTGAGAGCAAAAGACTGGCTGGTTTTCATCATCCTAGGAACACTATGGGGGTCTTCCTTTCTTTGGATCAAGATTGCCATCCAGGAAATCAGTCCCCTGCTTTTAGTAACATTAAGGCTGTCCTTCGCGATCATCACCCTTACGATTGCAGCAATTATTGCGCGCCCACTATGGCCCCAAAACAAGCGTCTTTGGCTGGCATTGGTGCTCTTTGGGTTGATAAATACAGCGATCCCTTATTTTCTGATTTCGTGGGGAGAACAATATATCGATTCGGCGGTCGCAGCAATCTTGAACAGCTCAACACCCCTTTTTACCATGCTTATCGCCCACATCTTTCTGGACGATGATCGCATTACATTACCCCGTTTGACTGGTTTGCTTATTGGATTTATAGGCATCGTTATCATCGTTAGCCGTGATCTTGGACAAAATGAATCGGGTTCGCAGTACACAACTCTGCTATTGTTGGGTCAGGCTGCTGTGCTGTTGGCATCTTTACTTTATGCCGGCAGCGCGGTCTTTGCAAAACGCAATTTAAAAGGATTATCGCCTGTTGTCCAGGGGCTCGTTCCTATAGTAGGTGCGTCTACATTCCTTTGGCTGCTCGTTCCTATCGTCGAAGACCCGCTATCCCTTCCAGAACTACCTATCACCTGGATTGCAATAGCCTGGTTGGGTCTCCTGGGTACGGGTTTCGCATTTATTCTTTACTTCTACCTCATTCATTCGGTGGGTCCGACCAGAACGACATTGGTGACGTACATTTTCCCGCTTGTCGGATTAGTTTTGGGTGTAATCGTATTGGGGGAAAAGCTGGACTGGCGTCTGGCTGTTGG
>JAUWPO010000069.1 GCA_030611505.1 Chloroflexota bacterium | reverse complement strand
CTCGACACACCGTCTGGTCTCGATGTTACAACTGGCAAAACCTTCAATCCGGTAATTAGAGCGACAGCAACGATGACCCTTGCACTGCCAAAAACCGGATTGCTTTCCAATCATCTGAATGATATAGTCGGCGAGCTTTACCTTGCTGATATCAGTGTCCCACCATCACTTTATGCCCAACTTTCTCCACCGATACAGGTTGGGAACATATTTAAAAAAAGTGACATCGTACATATACCTGGAAGCAGTTAACTTTTTCAGTATAATATGGGATACTTATAAACTTCAATCAAGCTTTTCTAAAGAAAATAACAAATTGGAGCAGTTGTAAGAATTGATTTGGGAAATACGTGATGTGGATGTCCAAGAACCCAATAATGATAAGGGACAATAATCATGGGACAAGACAAAAACCAGATTAATCCTAAGCAAATCCCCAAACGACTTGTATTTAATCTAATTATCGAATTCATTATATACGGCGGATTAGTCACACTATATTTCCTGGTAATTCTTCGTTATCTCAATGAACCGATAAAAAACCTTTTTGACAATAATCTCACTTTTTATGCCATTGTTTCACTTATTTTAATCGTTCTTCAGGGGGTGGTATTAGAACGTCTTACATTTTATATCCTGGATTGGGTAGGATTGAAACGATTCGAGTAAACTGATGGAATTCTTAATATCTGGAGTTACCATCAATCCAATCTTTCTAGCTGGTATTGGATTCCTGGTAGGTATACTAGGTGGTTTTTTTGGAGTCGGCGGCGGTTTCATCGCAGGTCCACTTATGTTCCTAACTGGTGTACCAATGAATTTTGTTGTCGGCACAGATTTAGCCCATATGACAGGCAAATCGATCGTAGCTGCACGCCGGCATCGGGTTTTAGGTCATGTAGATATAAAACTCGGTTTAATAATGGTTATAGGAACAATTATCGGGGTCGAAGCTGGTGCACAATTGTTTGAAAGCTTGAAGCAAACAGGACGTGTAGATCAATTCGTCGGTTGGATATATGTGGCTATCATGTTAGTCATTGGTAGTTTTATGTTTATTGAAAGCCTGCGTGCGACACAAATCATGCGTACACAACGAATCTCAGCCAATGAAGCTGTTGGCTTCAAAGGATTATCACGGCGTATTTATGGAATACGCATACCGCCAATGATCTCTTTTCCTGTGTCAGGTATCCCCTCTATCTCATTATGGACTGTATTGCTGGTAGGTTTTATATCAGGTGCCCTTGCAGGATTTTTAGGCGTAGGTGGCGGGTTTGTGCGAATGCCTCTGCTGGTATACGTGATAGGCGTTCCCACTCATATAGCTATAGGTACCGATCTTTTTGAAATAATATTCTCAGCTGGTTATGGAACCCTTACCCATTCTTTAAAAGGTAATGTTGACATAATGATGGCATTGGTTATGCTCCTCGGGGCGGCGATCGGAGCACAAATAGGTGCCCTCTCGACAAGATATTTTACGGGACCACGTATTCGATTGCTTTTCTCATTTTTACCATTCATAGGAGCAATATTGGTCGCCTACAAATTATTAAGTGGTGGTTGATATAGACGTCTATTGAGGATTTTGTATGCGTATATTACTTTGTGTTAGCAACTTTCCATATGCTACCTCTACTGTAGAATTCGGGAAGCTTATTATTAAGGCACTGCAATCGAAAGCAACAGTAATGTCTGTTCGTTCAGCATCTGAACGCCCACATGTGGGCGAATCGATTCTTAACAACGCATGCAAACTTCTCGACCTTACTTCAGCGTCAAAACTGATTCGGTATGGTACTCCCGCTGAACAGATCCTGGAAGAAATAAAAAAAGGCGATTATGACTTAGTAATAATGGGGGCTCACGACCAGCCCTCATTCGGAGAGCTGTTCTTAGGCTCTGTGTCAAGACGTATTGTCCATCAATCCCCTATCTCAGTTCTTATCGTTAGACAACCAAGTTCGAACCTAGATAAGATTCTTGTTCCTATAGCCGGTCGAAAGGCATCAAATCCAACAGTGCAGATGAGTGCAAGACTGGCAAAAGCATTTAATGCCAAAATCACACTCCTTCACGTCACCTCAACCATCCCAAGCATGTATTCTGGAATGGATCGTCTTGATGAAAATCTCTCAGAATTGCTCCAAACTGAAAGCACAATAGCTCGCAATATCAGAGAATTTGCAGCAATGCTTCGCTCCATCGGCATAAATGCGCATATTGAACTGCGTCACGGAACGCCAATGGATGAGATTTTTCGCGCTTTGGAAAAAGATAATTATGCATTAATGGTCATAGGTAGTTCCAGGCATAGCAGATTTAACCGCCTTTTTACTGATGAAATCGCTCTTCAAATCATCGATCATGCTTCATGCCCAGTATTAGTAACAAAAGAATTAACATCTCTTTCACCACAGGACGAAGCGGGATGATTTGATTCCACCTACGACTCAGTATTTTAATCCATAAACCTTGCATTTTTTTATTAAGGCTCTGGTGTGGGAGTGTCTGTCACAATAGGTGTAGGTGTTCGAGTAACATTGAACTGCGATTCCCACCGGTAGAGTTTCTGAGGAGAACCGTAGAAATACGTCTCTACAATCCTACGAAAAACTGGGGCTGCAAATTCTGAGCCATCTCCAATATTCTCAATGATTACTGCAATGGCGATATCAGGTTTTTCTTCCTGTTCAGCAAGTGTATAACCGGCAAACCAGGAATGCGGTTCACCTGATCCCGATGTCGCTGTGCCTGTTTTACCTGAAACAGGGAACTCTAATCCAGCAAAAGCCCGGAATGCTGTGCCAGGTGGAATTTCACTAGAAACAACACCTACCATACCCTCTTGGATCGCTTCCAGATTTACTTGTGAAACAGGTAGTTCGCCAATTACTTCTGGTTCAAATAAGAAAGCATTATTACCTTCTTGTGTCACTATATTTTCAACAACCTGAGGACGGTATAAAGTTCCCCCATTTCCTATTGCAGCCATAAAATTTGCTACTTGTAATGGTGTTACCTGTAAATCCCCCTGACCTATTGCCAGATTAATTGCATCCACTTCACTTAGTGGGTCTGGTACCTGACCGGACTCTTCTTCAATGACCTCAATTCCTGTAATACTTCCTAAACCAAATCCACGCGCCATGTCAGAGATTGCAGTCGTTAAACCCCGTTTATAAAGATCCAAACCTATATGCCAGAAATAAGGATTGCAAGATCTAATCAACCCTCTTACCAGAGTTAAAGTCCCACTAGGACGAGTTACTCCATCGTTTTGAAAACGTTCATAAGTCCAGTCATATCGTGGAAAGCCAAATAATTCATCAAACACATAACCACATTCGTAAAGAGTATCAGGAGTGTATACACCACTTTCTAAAGCCGCAGCCATTGTTATCACTTTAAATACAGAACCCAACGGGTATTGACCTTGAGCGGCTCGATTAAAATGTGGGTTATCCGGGTTATTCGTTATTTCCGAAATTAAGTTACTCCAGTTGATATTCTCGAACTCATATGCGTTCGGATTAAAAGACGGCGAAGAAGCCATCGCTAATAATCGTCCTGTGTCACGCTCTATGACCACTACAGCACCACGACGGAAACCTGCAATTGCCTCCTGTGCGGCTTTCTGTAAGTCATAATCGATAGTTGTATAAATATCCTGTCCAGGTTGGTTTACCGCAGAACCCATGTCTTTTATTGGTTTTCCATCGCTGTCAAACACGAATAAAGCTCCACCGTTTGACCCGCCTATAATCGAATTCCCCCATCTCTCGATTCCTTCACGTCCTACTCGCTCGCTGCCTTGGTATCCTTGGCTGCGGTATTCTTCAATTTCATCTTCTTGAATTGAGCTGACATATCCCACAGCATGCGGTCCAACACCCCCATCTGGATAAAATCGTGAATTATACGATGAAGCAACGATAGCCCCATAACTCGATAATATATTTAATCGCGCTGGATCCTCATCGGACGCAACTTCACCCATTGGTAGATACGCACCCGGTAAAGCCTCCTCAATCATTTCTTTGATTACACCAGCCTGCATACCTGTCACCCGCGCAAGTAAAGTGACGATCCCAAAATCCTCTTCTAGGTCAACATAATCTGGATATAAACCGATTGCAGTTGCTTCTGTCTGGATCGCTAGGGGTTCACCATTGCGGTCATATATGGCTGAACGGGGTGGAATATCATAATCCATTTTAATATAATTACCATTCGCTAATTCTGGCAGCATCAATGTATTGTCCCATTGAATACGCCATTGTCCACCTTCCAAAACAAGGTTCATTGAATAGTCACGAATAATGTCCCCAATAATGGCGCTGTGTAAATTTGTTGTGTATTCAATTTGGGAGTTTGTAGTGCTTGTTTCAGAATTAGTAATGTCGTAATCAAGCTCAATCAACGCAACTTCATTTGACAGATCTGTGTATTGTTGGACGAATTGTTCTTCTGTGAGTGCTTGTTTTGATGACGAGGTGAGCACTCTATACATTTCCTGGTAATCGCGCTGCTTCCA
Organism: Chloroflexota bacterium; assembly: GCA_030611505.1. Classification (GTDB taxonomy): domain Bacteria; phylum Chloroflexota; class Anaerolineae; order Anaerolineales; family UBA4823; genus JAUWPO01. The sequence continues at coordinate 7,438 of JAUWPO010000069.1, read as the reverse complement.
TGCATATAAAAATCTCTTTGTAGTTGTTTCTGCATCTGGTACTGAAGTCGTTATCACCTCGGGTGATGGAAGCGAGTCGGTGACAATAGCGGCAGAGATGGTTTCTTCTCCCGTATTCTGACTGCAGCCTGCTAGCAATATTAGAACTACAAGTGTTATGTAGTGTTTGATCTTCATGGGATGATGCTATTCATACAATAGGAAACGAATGATATTTTCTAGATGTATCCAATTGGTTTGTCATACGTGCTAAAAAAATGTTTACAATATTTCAACGTCCGTATTAAAATGGGTGACGGTGAATCATAAACGATTATACAATCACTGGCAAGCACACACTAACAGAATAAGCTATAAATTCATCAATTACTAATACAAAATATTAATTTAATATCTCCCAATCATCTCTTATTTTCAATACGAAGCTATTGTACTTACCAAAAATAACCTGCCCATTTCAATGAGCAGGTTATTTTTCTTATATGTAATTAAGGCGGTCCCGACGGGATTCGAACCCGCGATCTCGGCCTTGACAGGGCCGCGTGTTAAACCAGCTACACTACGGGACCGTGCGGGCAGAAGTTTACCATACGCAAGATTTAGCGTCAAGTGAAATGACTTTTAGCCTACTCCATCAGTTCATCGCCCTCCATATGTGGGAAGCTGCCCGTAGTCGTCGTCCATAAATTGGATCATGCATCGATCATTATTTCTCAATTTGTGATTGCAGCAAGCGCAGCAAAGATCTGCGTGCTAATAAATCAGAATTCACCATACCCAGAACACGACCATCATCAACGACTGGCATGGCAGAAATCTCATGATGTTCCAATTTCCTGATTAATTCCAATATCGTATCCGAAGGTGCAGCCGATATCACATCGGTGCTCATTATTTGGTCTAAAGGGATATTATCAGGGTCACCCAAAGCGGTTGATCGTGTAATATCCCATTCAGTCACAACACCTACCAATTCACATTCGGGTGAGACAACAGCCAGTATTGAACTGCTGGCCTCGATAATCATAGCAGCAGCCTCACGAACGTTATGATTCACTTCAATCGTTGGGATATGTACCATAATATCTGCAGCGGTGCGATCACTTTCACTTGATGCAATCCTGCGAATGCTAATTATTTCTGCGGCCTCGCATGGCAGCATATCGGCATCTGAAACAAGTAAATCCACAAGCTCACGCATATTTCGTCGGATTACTTCTTCACGATATATTTGTGCAGAATTACGCCTCTTTTCAGCTAATTCGTTTAATTCTACTGCATGATCATACAGCCACATATCCACAGCACCGAGATCACCTAACATTTCCCTGGGTATACGTAAATGTTCGGGGGTTCTTATAAGATGCTCTTGAGCCGCATAAATTACGCCACCTGAGTTCACCATGTAGTCAGTTGCAATCAGCGTTCCTTTTCGCCGGTAAACTTCCCTCTCCATGCGCGCACGAGCAACCTGACGAGATTTTATAGGCGAATAAGTATTGGCTCCCTCAACGATAACAGCCCAGTCTCCCATCAGCCTCACTGTTATCGAGGGTTTGGTAGATTTGTCTACACACAGATAATTTGCGATTGGAGAGGCAGGGATTAAACAAAATGCCGACTCGCGTAATAGATCGTCCGGCGAGTTTGAATATTTCGTTCGCAGTAATCTATTTATATCTGGAGCTACTACGCGGTCGTAATAATCCCGTGTTACCAGACCTTTCTCTGCCCACATTTGAAATAGTTCTTCAACCGGCAATCCTTCTTCTCTATAAAGGTAACCTTGAATATCACTTATCCCAGTGATCCGTACACCAGGTAAACGTTTCCGCAGGATGCGTGCTGCGTGCGCACCCACAGCTCCAAATCCTTGAATTAATACATCCAAGTCAGTTAGCTTCGGAATTTCCAGGTCACTGAACTGGGGCAATACTTTTAATCTCGGCATCTCTTCTAAAAGCGCCTGCAAGGCAATGATCGTCCCACCAGCCGCAGCACCGAGTTCATCGATGCGGTTGCCTCCCATATCAACAGGTTTAGAAAGAGCTTCATCTAAACCGTTTTCAATCGCGATAGTTTTCATATCCGCATCAGAGGTTCCGACATCCGGTCCCGGCAGATATATATCATGGTAGCGGTAAATCAAACGTGCGAATCCACGCACTACCTCATGATGCTCATCTGATGTCAGATATCTCTCAGCTACGATTCCAGATTTTCCTCCACCATAAGGTAGGTCGGCTGCCGCATTTTTTAATGTCATTCCGCGCGCTAAATTATGAACGATCGATGGGGTGATGTCCGGTAGCATACGGATGCCTCCCATTGAAGGTCTTCCCATTGCCAGATTGTCAACAACTAGATATCCGCCAATCTCGAGAGTCGCATCCTCATCCCACATACAAACAACAACTCTGGGACCAAGGCTGTCAACCTCGATCCCCAACCTTGCTAACCGATCCACATCGAGGGAATTAAATTCTAAAAAACATTTTCCGTCCTGAGATTGAAGGCGATTTTCCCACGTTTTCTCCGGCAGGTGTTCGCGCAGAAGAACTTCCATAGTTTTAGGGATCATCTAATTACTCCCAATGCTACAGTTTATGAAGATTTTGTGCAGCGATGAATGACAAAGCGTTTTCTGTTAATGCCCAAGCAGTCTTGTTTGTTGCCTCAAATTTATCCATAAAGTTCAATCTGAGATATTCCCAATCTCCCGAGTCGACAATTTCCTGTTTCTCCCGGAAGTAATCAAGGATATCAGAGGGATGTTGGCGTTTCTCATCTATCTCTGGATCAGCGCCTTCGTGTTTGGCAGAGATATTTGCCACATGACCAGCAATTTCTACTAACTCGTCTCGGCGATTATATGGTTGGCGAACGATAGACTTATAAGTTTCAACAATGTGATGTTCAAAGCGGACCACATCCTCAAAACCCAGCGATTTTCTAAATTGGGCAGTGATCTCCATCGTCTCGTTGTTGGCGGAATTGCTCCAGTTAAACCCGATCAATGGAGAAGTGCCATCGTCGCGAGCAAACAACTTTGCACCTATTAGCGTCCATAACCCGGCATATGGATTATCGTTACCCATGAAAACAGATATCTTAAATTCTATATCAATACCCAGGCGATAGAGTAAATAACCTACAAAAACGGTTCCTGGATTTACATTTAGTACCTGTTGTATTCCGTAATTGGTGTAGTAATACAGGAATTCGTCGAGCCATTTAAGCGCATATTCGTTAGGTTGACCTACACCCCCAAAATATCCTGTGATTGTTTCAGGTCCACCCAAGTGGATATTTGAGCCATCCGTGCCCTTTGTATCAAGTGTTTCAACAAATGAAGCGCCAATGATCTGCATAGCTGCTGCAACCGCTGGTAAATCTCCATCGGTCTCTTGTTCCTTCATATTGCGAACTCTGATATATCGTCCCGGCATTAATCTTCCCTCAGCAATTGCCCGTTGCGCAATATCTTTTAAATAGGGAAAGTATTGATATGCACTGATCTCAAGGGTGACAGCAAAATCATCCGCGAATTTTGTGGAGTCCGCTCGTTCGCCCAATACTTTGCGGCGATATTCAGGTACGCTGATAAAGGCGTCATTCTCACGCTGCTCCTCAAGCCAACGTAAATCGTCCAGGTAATCCGGGTTTATTTTTTCTACTTTTTTCAACAAATTTGGTAATTGACGCGCCTGTTCAGCTTGCTGGTTGATTTCCTCGGGTGTACCGTATTTCGCTACTACTTCGAGAAATTCGGAAATCACTCTCATATCCGGATCAAGCAAAACATTATTGATTTCGTCTAATCTTTTATACGGTATTTCTAACAACTGTCGTAAATTTTCACCCATTAGAAAACCTCCAAAACTATATTTATTATTACTGTTACGGCATTATTTCATCAAGAGATATATTGGATCTTAAAGTGTCCAAGTCATCAGTAGCTAATCCAATATTTCAAGCAGCTCTTCATACTCTTCATCCTTTATTTGAAAATAATTTTCGGGTTGTGGGAATGTTCTATCAACCACTTCATTCACATACTGCGTGAGCCCGTTGAGGATTACCTCCCCCGCATTACCGAAAACTTTTGCCATACGCGGTTTGAACTTTGGATATAAACCAAACATGTCGTGATAAATCAAGAGTTGTCCATGTGCATCAGGTCCTGAACCAAGGCTCATAATCATACAATTCTCCGCAAGTTCGGTGATTATTTTACATACCCGGTCGGGTACCATTTCCAGTAGGATGCCGATTGCCCCAGCGTTTTCCAGCGCTTTTGCATCATCAATAATTTTTTTTGCTTGCAATGCACCTTTTCCCTGTACTCGGAAACCGCCGAGAGCACTTACACTTTGCGGGGTTAGACCTAGATGACCGAACGCTGGAATTCCAGCATCTACGATTCCTCGAACGCGATCCCCCATTTCGGCGCCTCCCTCTAACTTAATTGCGTCACACCCAGCCTCGCTCATAAACCGACCGGCATTTCGAATAGCGGATTCGACGCTCGGTTGATAGCTCATATATGGCATGTCACCAATGAGAAAAACATTCGGTGCTCCCCGTCGAACTGCCTGAGTGTGTCGCATCATGTCATCCATCGTAACTGGTAACGTGGAGTCATAACCCAACATGGTCATTCCCAGGCTGTCGCCAACGAGGATCATGTCTACCCCAGCTTCATCTTGTAAGTAAGCAGTCGGGTAATCGTAGCAAGTAAGCCAGGATATTGGCTCATTATTTTCCATTTTCTTGAACAGCTTCAGCAGAGTCACTTTTTTGCGTTCCGTCATAATCCACCTCCGTATAGAAATTTAATTTATACATATTTTATGTGAGAAAGGACATAAAAGCAACTACCCAGCAGATATTGTTAGGTAAGGAAATAACCTTCACCTTAAAATTTTATGCGACGCTCGAGACAAATCGCTCTCATGGTCGCGTCGCATAAAGTTCATCCAGCCTTTATTTAGCCATTTATATTTTCTATTTCTGATTTACTGATCGAGATAACCATCTGCATAAATCACTTTATTCAGTAACACCTGAACTGTTTTCCATATAGCAGCCTGCTCTGGATCATTCATGTCAAAATCTTCTATTGCTGGTTCTTCCATTTCGGCGATGCGGTCGGCAATCTTGATATATGCCTTTCCTACAGGAGTGCTGTCATCACGTTCCTCAATAACACGAATGGTCTCCCTCAACTGCTCATCGAAAGGATTAGCAATCATTGTCTGTAATCCAACACCCATTAACATAGCACAGTAAACCCTGTCGATGAGTGGTCGATTCTGGTCGGGTACAGAATTCGAAACATTTGAAAGACCTGCCGAAATCACCGGTGGTGGATCCCAGGCAAATTGCAGGGTCCGGACTGCTTCAAGCAATTCAGGTGCATACTCCTGGCAGCCCGAAACTGTCAAAACTAGAGGATCAATTATCAAGTCCTCAATTGGAAAATCGATTTCTAACATCCTTGGTATCAATTTCTCAAGCGCAATGGTCACCCGCTCATCTGCGCTAACAGGAATTCCGCTCTTTCCCATGGTAAGAGCAATCAGTTTTGTGTTGTATTCCTTTGCCAGAAGAGGTACTTTTTCAAGTCTCTCCGCTTCAGCAGAGGTAGAATTTATGATTGGTTGCGCCTTGGTGACTTTCTTGAGCCCAGCTTCAATTCCCATTAAATTGGTGCTGTCAAAACTCAAGGGAACATCCACAACGGTTTCAACAGACTCGACCATCCAAGGAAAGACTTCCTCCCAATCTTTCTTGCGAGGCCCAAGATTAAGATCTATAGCTTGAGCCCCTGCCTCAACCTGCTTCAAAGCCAGTTCCATGAAGAATTCTCGATCCCTTAACTTTAATGCTTCTTTTACTTTATCTGCAATGATATGAATATTTTCGCCTATGATATACATGGGTGACCGTCCTTTTAATTATTATTATCTGATCTGATTTCAACTAATGCTTCTTTTACCGATGGGAAAAGTGACATATCAGTATGTGGAAGAAATAATGCCGACATAAAGGCCTCGTAAAACGTGTTATCAGCCGATAATTCAATATAAGTCATGCGTGATGCTATGTCTTTAATTCGGTCCAAGGCTTTCCGGTCTAATAATGCGTAGTACGCGCCTTTCACCGATGTGTTCCCGAGAAATTCAAAGCGATCCCAGGGCAGGTCCGGCAGTAATCCGATTTCAACCGCTTTCTCCACATTTATATACTTCCCGAATGACCCTCCTATCAACATCTGCTCGGTCTCTTCTAATGGCACTCCTACACTTTCCGATAAAACACGATATCCGGCATAAATAGCACCCTTTGCGCGTATTAAATTGTCAATATCAACCGCAGTAATGACTATATCCTGCCCACTTTCTGTCTCTTCACCCCAAGCCACCACATACTCCCAACCATGAGGACCGTCTCGAACACGTGCAATATTGAGTGAAGTTTTGATATTTCCTGCTTTATCCACCACGCCAGTCATAAACATCTCGGCTAATAACGAAATTAATCCACTTCCACATATGCCGATTGGTTTTGAGTCTCCTATTACTCGATAAGTCGGCTCAAAGTTTTCACCACTAATCCACACTTCCTCTATGGCACCTTTTGTTGCTCGCATTCCGTGTACTACGCCTGCCCCTTCAAACGCAGGACCGGCAGAGCAGGCACACGTAACCAGCCAAGCATGCGAACCGAGTACGATTTCACCATTTGTCCCGACATCCATGAATAAAGTGGTTTTTGACTTATCATCCATGCCAGATGAATACACTCCAGCCGTTATATCTGCACCCACATAACTTGCTATTCCAGGGAGGCAAATCACGGGTGCCTCTGGATTGATATCAATCCCAACTTCCCCGGCTGTAAGTACCGGTATATCATTCACCGCAGTCACAAATGGAGATAAGCGAATGCTTGATGCGGGAATACCTAGTAACAAGTGCATCATTGTGCTGTTGCCCGAAATCGTCGCTTTAACGATTTCTAGATTCTTTATTTCACTTCCTCTTACACGTTTACATACCCTCGCCAATAACTTGTGGATTGTATTTAGCACTAACGAGCGCATTTCTTCGGCACCGTTATTCTTGCTGGCATAAACAATGCGAGAAATGATATCTTCACCTCGCGATATTTGTTCGTTATACTCAGAGATTTGAACCCTTGCCTTCCCGGAGACAAGATCAACCAGCCACAGTGTTACAGTAGTTGTTCCAATGGCGAGTGCGATTCCCCATATTGGATCATCCAGCGGTACTTTTCCAGGGATTATATCGATCGTTCGCGCTTGTGTGAGGCGTACTCCCTCATCTTGGATATCTAATAGTACTGTTGTCTGCCAATCACCTTCACGCAAAATTGGGCCAATCCTGCGCAGCATTGATAAAGGGATGTAGAC
>JAUWPO010000105.1 GCA_030611505.1 Chloroflexota bacterium | reverse complement strand
CCCGGCTGGGCGGTACAATGTAAACACTCAAGAACATGGCAATGGTCAGCAGTGCGACCACCGGCAGGATGGTCTTCAATTGGCGGCTCAGGTAGCTGTCTGCGCCAATCCGGATGGCGTTCCATATTTTCTGCATCTCCGAGGTGCCTTTATCTTTTTTCATCACTTTGTTGCGCAGATACCAGGCGTAGATCAGGCTGATGAACGCCGTGACCACCACAAACATGATCGCGATTTGCTCAAAGTCGTTTAGTCCATGTCTGGCAAGTCCCAATATATCCATACAATCTCCTTTAAATTAATGCAAAAAGAATCGCCCGTCCTACATCTCCATGCACACCCGTTGATCGGAACTGACCGATTCGATTGTTGACCCGGCTGAGCCAGGTTCTCCGATTATGTTGAATAAAACCATTAAGATGAATTATTATACCCCAGTGGTTTACAGGTAAAAACCTGGCGGGTCAGGCTATTATACCAATAGTTTTTTTCACCTGGTACAGATTAATTAAAAGTTCTCCTTAGATTTCCTGGCAAGAATCACAGCACTTTTACACTCCTCATACATTGCGCTTGCGTGTTTCTAACACTTCCCGTTTAAAATTTACACAGTTCAAATTACAACAATACTAATGAGACAAGAGAAACAAGGAGGTACCTGTAATGTATCGTCGCTATAGAGTTCCATCTGTTTGGAGAGAATTAAACCAAATTCAACGCGATATGAACCGCGTGTTTGATACGCATTCCCCCATTCGTACGCGTACTGCCCCGAGCTATCCAGCTCTTAACATCTGGTCGAACGAAGAAGGACTGGTCGTCAACGCGGAAGTCCCCGGCATCGATGTTAATGACATTGATATCAGCGTTGTCGGAGAAACATTGACGCTCAGCGGTGTGCGCAAGTCCGAAGATTTGGAAGAAGGCTCCCGCTATCACCGCCAGGAACGCGGCTCCGGCAAGTTCAATCGTTCAGTCGAGCTGCCATTTCCGGTCGATATAGACAAGGTTGAGGCTACTTTCAAGAACGGCGTATTGCAGATTTCATTACCCCGTTCAGAGGCTGATAAGCCAAAGAAAATCGTTGTCAAGAGCGCCTAATAAATAGCAAATGGCAAATAGCAAATTGCGATCCCCTGAATTGCTAATTGCACATGAAAGCATGAATAAATTGGAGGCAAGAATCATGACCGAGGAAAGTAAAGCATTGGAAGTACAGAAACAAGAAGTGACCACATTGGAAGATACCGAGAGGACGCGCGAATGCCAGTGTTTTATACCACGCGCTGACATATATGAAACCGAGGAAGATATCTTTGTCGTTGTCGATGTTCCCGGAGTCGATGAAAGCTCGATCGATATCACCCTGGAGAAGAACGTCCTCACAATTAACGCCTTTATCGAACCTTACGAGATCGAAGGTTATGCGCCTACTTTAACAGAGTATGAGGTTGGAGATTTCCAGCGCAGTTTCAGGCTGTCCAACATGATCGACCACGATAAGATCCAGGCGAGCGTTAAAGACGGCGTCCTACGGCTGCAACTATCGAAAGCCGGCCAAGCAAAGACCCGTAAAATATCAGTCACGGCTGGCTAGAAGATCCTGGTGACCAAAGTCGTCAGTGACGATAGTCGTCGGCGACGATAGTCGTCATCGGTGATTTAAGTCTTAGAAAATACTATCCTGACTCCTGGAGATTTTGAATCTCCAGGAGTCTTTTTTATATCCGGTTTTCGCGGTTATACTTTATCCAAAATCTATCCAAAAATTCAAGAAAGTGAGTCAAAAAACTGTGGCGCTCAGAGAATATATCACAGAACTCGAGAGGCAGGATCGCCTGATAAAGGTGACCGAGCCGATATCAAAGAAATATGAAATTGCAGGCGTCCTGAAAGAACTGGAACCAACTCCTGTGCTATTCGAAAACGTGAAGGAATCAAACTTCAGGGTGATTGGCAACCTGTTCTGCACTAAGGCTGCTTTTGCGGATTATTTAGGAATCCGGGTTAACGAGATCATCCCGACCCTGGTCGGGGCAATCGAAAACCCCTCCCAATGTGAAGTCGTCTCCAATGCGCCCTGCCAGGAGGTGACCATCACAAATCCAGACCTGGAGTCACTGCCCATCCTCAGGCATTTCGAAATTGACGGCGGCAACTACATAACATCGGGCGTCGTGATCGCCAAACATCCGGTCTATGGACAAAACGCTGACTTTCACCGCTTTATGCAGTTCTCTAATACCGGGATGGCGGTACGGGTTGTGCGCTCACGCCACTTCGACAAGTTCCTGACTGACCTGAAGGCAGTCGATATAGCGATCTGCATCGGGAACACAGCGACCGTGCTGGCTGCCGCGGCGACTTCGGTCGAGATTGGCGTCGATGAACTCGAGATTGCCAATGCGTTAGAGCCTCTGAAAATCGTGCGGGGGCAAACGGTGGACGTATACCTGCCCGCTGAAACCGAAATTGTGCTCGAAGGCACAGTCTACCTGGATAAAAGGCACGCCGAAGGTCCTTTCGTCGACCTGACAGAAACGGAAGATATCATCCGCCGGGAGCCAGTGTTCGAGATAAAAGCCGTCACCCATCGCAGAGACGCCCTCTGGCACGCTCTACTTCCCGGCGCTTTGGAGCATAAATTGCTGATGGGTATGCCGAGGGAACCGACCATATTCAAGGCGGTGAACGAGGTCGTTCGCTGTGTGGACGTTAATGTCAATCCCGGGGGCTGTTCGTGGCTGCACGCTATCGTACAGATCGACAAACAGGCTGAGGACGACGGGCGCAAAGCCATTGAAGCAGCCTTCGCTGGACATCGCTCCTGCAAGCACGTCTTTGTGGTAGACCAAGACATCGACATTTACGACCCATTGTCCGTGGAATGGGCTATGGCGACCCGCTTTCAGGGCGACCGGCAGATGATCATCAAAGAAAATGAGCCAGGATCGAGCCTCGACCCCAGCGCTGAAGCAGGCACTAAAATGACCACCAAGATCGGCTTTGACCTGACTAAACCTCTGGGTGAGGGACGGGTAAAGTTCGAAAAGGTCCCCTATCCAACGGTTGAATTGGGTAGATTTATAAATGGGGTAAGGGACAAGGGATAGGGGAAGTGATGCAGCTGAATTCTGAAGAGCGAGCGATGCTGGATGGCGATTACGGAAGAGCAACCCGTAAAGCCATGCAGATACTCGCGACGTTGGGCGATATCTATGGCGCCGGGCGGATGGCGCCGGTCACTTCGGTGCAAATCGCAGGTGTCAGTTATGATAATCTCGGAGAAGCGGGGTTGCAGTTCCTGACCGAAATGGCTGAAGGCGGCGGCAGAGCGCTTGTGCTGACGACCCTTAACCCGGCAGGAATGGACATCGAGAACTGGCAGGCGCTGGGGATAGATCCGGATTTCGCCGAAAACCAACAGCGCGTCATCCAGGCTTTTGAACGTATGGGTGTGATCACAACCTGTTCGTGTACGCCTTACCTGAGCGGCAACCTGCCTCACTTCAGAGAACACATCGCATGGGCTGAAAGCAGCGCGGTATGCTACGCCAATTCGGTGATCGGCGCCCGCACCAACCGGGAAGGCGGTCCCAGCGCTTTAGCCGCCGCCCTGACAGGTCGGACTCCCGAATACGGATACCACCTGGATAAAAACCGTGTCCCCGGCATTACCATCGAAGTTAACGCTGATGTATCAGAGAGCTTTCATTTCGGCGCCCTCGGAAAGGTAATCGGCGAAAAACTGGAAACTGAGGGTCGCAAACTTGTGCCTTACATCCTGGGGATCGAGAATGCCTCCTTAGAAGGATTAAAATCCTTGTGCGCCAGCATTGCGACATACGGCGGTGCGGCGCTATTCCACATGGATGGGATAACACCCGAGGCAGCCCAGATGTTCCCTCCCGATAAGATCCTCACCATCAGCCAGGCGGATCTCGACGCTGCTGCCCGGTCATTGAACGACGCCGCTGCAGATGAAGTAGATTTTGTCAGCCTGGGCTGCCCGCACCTTTCAATCGTCGAAATCGCCCGCATAGCTGAACTGCTGCAGGGAAAGAAGGTCACAAAGGAATTCTGGATCACAACCGCCCGACCCACCAAGCATATCGCCGATATGATGGGGTACACCAAGATTATCGAAGAAAGCGGCGCCAAGTTCGCGACCGACACCTGCTGCGTTGTGGCTCCAATCAAAGGACGCTTTAAAGTTCTGGCGACCGACAGCGCAAAGGCTTGCTATTACGCTTACTCAAAAAACGATTTTAAGACCGTCTTCAAGCCGTTTGACCAGGTGGTCAGCGAAGCCGTCAATCCAGGCGGTGAATAGAATGCCGGGGAGCCAGGTCGCTTACACCCTTCAAGCAGGGATGACCGGTTTGATAAGTAGAGTGCAGCCGCACAAGTAGTCTGTCAAATGTGAATGTTGTGTTTGTCAAACTGAGAGAACGCGAAGAGTCGAAGTGAGTTACGAGGGGATTGCTTCGCTGCGCTCGCAATGACAAATTAAACTATGATGTTTGACTGAACACTAGATTTTCAGGCTTGGGGAATCAGTGGTTGAGAATTGGTACATTATGGGCAAGAGAATGAAGCTCAAAGGAAGAAAAATATTCGCCGGCAAAGCCAGTGGAGAGGCGTTGGTTACCGCGATGGGAATCTCCTTCTTCGGCGGTGTAGACCCGCATAGCGGGGTTGTGGTGGAAAAAAACCACGAACTGGAGGGGCAATCCATCGCCGGGAAGATCCTGGTATTCCCCACTGGAAAAGGCTCGACCGTGGGCTCATACACCCTCTACCGCCTGAAATCCAACGGCAAAGCCCCCTCTGCTATTATTAACGCCGAATGCGAGACGATCACTGCGGTGGGATGCATCATGGCTGAAATTCCGTGTGTCGATCAAATACCGGTCGAGCAGTTGAAATCTGGTCAGGAGATCGCTGTGGATGGGGGAAAGGGGACAGTCGAAGTCTTAACTGGTGACAACCATGCCGCCTGAATCATCGACAATAAAACCCAAACTGCCACTTCCTGATCCTATTCGGGGAGCAGACCCCGATTCTTTCGCCCAATACACCATCTCGGAGCGTCTGCCGAAAATCGCCCGGCAAGTAATTACAGACAGGTTGTGGTCGCCAGAGGCTGTAGGGAGCCTTACCACGCTGGTTGATGAAATGCCGGACGGATTGGTAAGCCCTCTGCTCGACAACGGCGCACCCGACAGCGCGGAGTGGGAAAGGTTCCTGCATCCACACCTGGATCAAACCTGGCTCCAGGCTCCCTGGTTCATGGCGGAAATTTATTTTTTTCGCCGTGTAATTGCCTCAACCGGTTATTTACGACCTGGTCCTGGGTCCGGCGTTGATCCCTACGCGCCCCTTAAAGTAGAGGGCTTGAAACCGGTACTGGGGGCGCTGCGCACATTGTACGCGCATACAGACCGGCTGCTTCCAAAATTCCCGCCATCCCCGCATCAAATTCAGGAGACACTGGCTTTTATGCTGCGTAAAAACACCTGGGGAAACCAGGCAGACCTGAGCCTCTGGCCGGCTGACGACAGCGATTCGCCTGCCAGACCGGGAGACGACCTGCTTACCGAGAATCTACTGGTCGACCATGCCGAGCCTATCAGCCGGTATTTAATCAAAAACGCTGAACGCTCACAGCGGGTGGATTTTGTGCTCGACAACGGGGGCCTGGAACTGGCTTATGATCTGGCATTGGCTGACTTTCTGCTGCGGTACGAGATAGCCAGGGTCGTCCACCTGCACACCAAACCCTTCCCCACCTATGTTTCGGATGCCACTACTGGAGACGTTTTATCGATGCTGGACTACCTGGGTAAAGCGCCAGATCAGCCAATCCGTAACTTAGCCCAACGGCTTTTTCGGAACATCCAAAACGGCAACCTCATCCTGAAGGACGATTTCTATTGGACTTTTCCCCTCAGCGGATGGGAGCTCCCGTCTGCCCTGAAAAATGAGCTGCAAAAATCGGACCTGATCGTCAGCAAAGGCGACGCCAACTACCGGCGTTGGATGGGGGACCGTCACTGGTCATTTACCACGCCTTTGGAGGGTGTTTTGTCATACCTGCCTGCTCCACTGGCTTTGATGAGGGTTTTAAAATCAAACTGCCTGATCGGTATAAAACCGGGACAGGCAGAATCCGTAGGGGGAAAAGACCCAGACTGGCTGTATGACGGCAAGTGGGGCGTTATTCAGTTCTATTCGAAATAATCGCCTATTGCGACCATTCCGTCGGCTGGCGGTCCCAGCGGTGCACCCGCAGTTCATTGCGAAGTCCTTTTGGGAGCGCTCCGGCGTCACTGCAGGCTATATTTTCCCTCACATGCCCTGGTTTGCGCATCCCAGGTATGATTGTGCTGACTGCGGGATTATTAAGGATAAAGCGTAAAGCCATTTCGGGCATGGTCATGTCACCTGGAATAAGAGGCTTCAACCTTTCTGCATGTTCCACGCTGGACTTCAAATTCTCGGGCACAAAATAAGTGTTGCGCCAATCGTCTTCCGACCACGTGCTGTCCAGGGATAAATTGCCTGTAAGGGTACCCTCATCGAAAGGTACGCGCGCGATCACCGCCATATCCATCTCCACACAAGCGGGGAAGAGCTCGTCTTCCGGGTTCTGGTCAAAGATATTGTAGATCACCTGCACCGCGTCGACCAGCCCGCTGCGTACAGCTTTGACGCCGTTCCACGGCTCCCAACGGTTGATGCTGATCCCCCAGGCATGCACCAATCCCTGAACTCGCAGTTCATCCATCTTTTTAACCCAGCGGTCATCTTCCAGCCACGAATCTTCCCAGGTGTGGAACTGCATGAGGTCGAAGCTTTCCAGACCGGCGTTCTTCAGGCTGGTATGTACATACTCCTCGATATGGTCGGGTGGGAAACAATCACCCATGCTGTACTCGCGCTTGCTGGGCCACATGAAATTTTTGGGTGGAATCTTTGTGGCTGTGTAAAGCTTCTTGTCGGGGTTGGCGCGCACGATCTGTCCCAGGAGATCCTCGCTGTGACCGTCGCCGTAAGCCCAGGCTGTGTCGAAAAAATTGCACCCCAGGTCGACGGCGAGCTGTAATGAGCCAAGCGACTGGGCGTCGTCCGACTCTGTCCAGCCTGCCATGCCCCACATCCCGTAACCGATCTCGCTGACCATCCATCCTGTTCGTCCAAACTGGCGGTATTTCATAATAGCTACTCCTTCATTAGAGGAATAAATTTTATATACCGGGATTATATCCGGGATTATATCCGGGATTATATCCGGGACTATTTCCTTAAGCAAAAAAACTCGCCAAACCGGTCTATTTAACATTCATCATAACCACCAACCGATTTCAGTTTATAGAAACTTGCGCAGGTAAGTCGCCTAAGGCGATTTTTCACCCACCCCATCCCCATTTAAGATATATAATATGCATACTTATGCACGATCAAATTAAACGCGCCGTCAGCGTAAGCCTGGGAAGCCCCACCCGCGACAAAAAGGTTACCGTAGACCTCAACGGAATGCCGATCTGCGTCGAGCGCATCGGTACGGGAGGGAATGGGGACGCTGCGCGGCGACTCTTCTCAGAATTAGATGGGAAAGTCGATGCGTTGAGCGTCGGCGGTATTGATCTGTATGTGCGCCTCGACGGGCGTGATTACCCGGTTCATGCGGGTTTGAAATTAGTTCAAGACGTGCACAAAACGCCTCTGGTCGACGGGAGGTTTCTAAAATACGCTTTAGAGAGGCGCGTCTTTGAACTAGCACAACCCGCCTTGGGGGGCATACCTCACTTCAACATAGCTTTCATCCCTTTTGGCACCGACCGCATCGGTTTGATCACCGCCCTTAGCCGTGTCGCCGACGAGGTTATTATCGGCGATTTAATGTTCTTGTTCGGTCTTCCATTTCCGGTGCACGGCCTGGAGAACTTCAAGCGGCTGGCGCGACTGCTGCTGCAGGTCGCCGGCTACCTCCCCATTTCGATGCTCTACCCACCCGGAGCCAAGGAAGAGGGGGTACAGCCAAAATTCGACCGCTACTGGGAAGCCGCCGATTTGATCGCCGGAGATATGCACTATATTCGAAAATATTCACCTGAAAAACTGAGCGGTAAAACCGTCCTGACCAATACGACAACCAATGATGATATTGAACTCCTGCGTGAGCGCGGCGTGACCACGGTGATCACCACTACC
>JAUWPO010000052.1 GCA_030611505.1 Chloroflexota bacterium | reverse complement strand
ATCCTGGGATGAACATAGCATCCTGGGATGAAAACTACATCCTGGGATAAATACAATATCCTGGGATAAATACAATATCCTGGGATGAAAACTACATCCTGGTATGAAAACTACATCCTGGGATGAATACAGCATTCTGGGATGAATACAGCATTCTGGGATGAAAATAGCATCCTGGGATGAAAACTACATCCTGGGATAAAGTAGCGCGCTCACGATGATCCAAATTGTGGCGACTTAACTAATCTAATCATGAACATTCCAAGTTCAGCAGATGTCCTCATTATCGGCGGTGGCGTTATGGGTGCCAGCACGGCATATCACCTGGCTGTGCGCGGGCATAAAGACGTTCTTCTTCTTGAAAAAGAGGCCTTTTACGGACAAGGAGCCACAGGAAGATGCGCAGGTGGCATTCGATACCAGTTTGCCACACAGGTAAATATTCGCCTGTCGCAGGAAAGCTTGCCCATGCTGGTTCGTTTTGAAAAGGAGATGAACCAGGCGATTGACTACCGCCAGTGCGGCTACCTGTTTTTACTCACTCGCCCCGATGACATGACCGTTTTCCACCAGAATGTGGCTTTGCAACGTCGTTTAGGTGTGCCTACCGAATGGTTGGATAGCGATGAGATTCGTAAACGACTGCCGATGATGGTATTAGAAGATGTACTCGGCGGTACTTTTAACGCCAAAGATGGGCTGGTTGATCCCAATGGTGTCGTTATGGGCTATGTTAACGCCTCCCAGCGCTTAGGAGTGCGCGCATTTACGGACGTGGAGGTCACAGGAATCCAGGTCAAAGCCGGGAAAATTACGGGTGTCGAAACAACTTCAGGCGCCGTTTCCACACCAATTATTGTAAATACCGCCGGTCCCTGGGCAGGCTTGATCGGTCAAATGGCAGGCGTTGAAATCCCCATCACTCCAATTCGGCGCCAGATGCTGACCACAACGCCTCTCCCTGAAATCCCGCCCGATTTCCCCTTTGTGATCGACTTTGCGCAATCGCTTTACTTTCACCGGGAGGGAAAAGGTTTGCTGACCGGGATGTCCAATCCCAACCAAAAACCGGGGCTTGACCAGAGTATCGACCAAGATTGGGAATTAAAACATATGGAAGCAGCAGCCAATCGTTTGCCGCTTTTGGAGAAGACCAGCCTGATGTCCCATTGGGCGGGTTTGTACGAGGTTACCCCCGACTCCCACCCGATTTTTGGAAAGACGCCCGTGGATGGATTCATTGTGTGTGGCGGGTTCTCGGGACATGGATTTATGCACGGACCGGTGGCAGGTAAGTTGATCTCCGAATTAATCCTGGATGGACGGGCACACACAGTGGATGTATCGATGTTGGACTTAGCTCGATTTGAAGAAAAAAGATTGATCGAGGAGTACAATGTAGTTTAATCTATTAAAATAGGAACAGGACAATTCTAGAAAAGGGATTCATTAATATAAACAATGCCAACCGCTGAAATCATCACAATTGGAACTGAGATCCTACTCGGCGAAATCGTCGACACTAACGCACGATTTATCGCCCGCCAACTGCGCGATGCAGGTATCGACCTTTACCGCAAGACAACAGTCGGAGATAACGCCACCCGCATAGCCACCGCAATCCAGCAAGCAATGGAAAGCTCGGACATTATTATCACAACCGGGGGTCTTGGACCAACTATTGACGATCCAACCCGAGAAGCGGTCGCGCTGGCGCTCGAAACGGAAACGGAATACCGTCCAGAGCTGTGGGAACAGATAAAAGCCCGTTTTGAGCGCTTTGGAAGGATACCTACGGGAAATAATAAGCGCCAGGCTTACGTTCCTATTGGAGCAATTGCTGTCGAGAATCCAGTAGGCACCGCACCAGCATTTATTTCCGAACGGGATATGTGTTCAATCATCGCTTTGCCAGGGGTGCCGCGCGAAATGGAATATCTGTTAATGAACACAGTATTGCCGTATCTCAAAGAGCGTTACTCCTTCACTGGGATTATAAAAGCCCGCATCATCCACACTGCGGGCATCGGTGAATCGCAGATTGATGAAATGATCACTGATTTAGAGACGCTCCACAATCCGACGGTAGGTCTGGCAGCTCACTCGGGACAAGTCGATGTAAGAATAACTGCAAAAGCTGACACAGAACCTGAAGCCGATGTTTTGATCAAAGAGATCGAAATACAACTGCGCCGCCGGTTAGGTGATTGGATATACGGCGCAGACGAAGAAACACTTGAAAAAGCTGCTCTACAAGCACTTCAAAAGAAGGGATGGCGGTTAACTGTCGTCGAAGCTGGTCTTGGAGGTGAATTGATCCGCCGTTTGGCGTCTGGTTCGGAAGACTCTGACCCCAGCCTTAACAACATTTTTTTAGGAGGCGAAGTTCTTGCGGACGCTCCTGACAGCGACGAGTTGATGTCTTTCGTGTCTGCTTATCGCCAGACACACAAAGCCGAAGTATGTCTGGGCGTAGCAATTCAACGTGGGCGCGAAAAACAAAACGTCCACATGGTACTCATAACACCTGAAGGAGCACAAAAGTTTTCGCGCCCGTACGGCGGTCCACCAGGAAACACACCAAGATGGGCACTCCACCACAGCCTCGATGTAATCCGGAATTTGTAGTCCATTCGCTATCTAATTTATAACAAGGGGATTCACATGACCACAAAAGTAGATTATCTTTTCACAAACGCCATCGTTTTAACGATGGACGAGGAACTGAACCAATATGAACCCGGTGCGGTTGCAGTAAAAGCGGACAGTATCCTTGAAGCCGGACCCGAATCTCAAATAAAAAACAAATACTCAGGCACAGAGACCATTGACTGCGGCGGAAAGATTCTCATGCCGGGTCTGATCAACGCGCACACGCACGTACCGATGACACTGCTGCGCGGGCTGGCTGATGACTTACGCCTGGACGTGTGGCTGCTGGGTTATATGATGCCGGTCGAGCGCGAGTTTGTATCTCCGGACTTCGTACGCCTGGGCACCCAGATCGCCTGTCTTGAATTAATTCGATCCGGAGTGACATGCTTTGCCGATATGTATTACTTTGAGGAGCACGTCGCTCAAGCGACCGCTGAAATCGGTCTGAGAGCAGTTTGTTCTCAAACGGTGCTAAAATTTCCTGCCCCTGATGCTGATTTCTATGAGGAGTCCTTGGAGCTTGGGCGCGATTTCATCGAACGCTGGAAAGACCACGAACTGATCGTGCCATCCATTGCACCACATGCACCTTACACCTGCACCGAAGAAATACTGCACGCCGCAGCCGAGCTAGCAGTCGAGTTCGACGTACCACTTCTTACTCACTTTGCTGAAACCGCTCTGGAGGTAGAAAAAAGCCGAGATGAGCACGGTATGCCAGTGATCCCCTATGCGAAAAAGCAGAATCTTTTCGACGCAAAAGTCCTGGCAGCTCACTGCGTGCATATCGACGAAGGGGAAATACACACCCTGCTCCACCACAACGTTGGCGTAGCACATAATCCGACCTCAAACCTCAAACTTGCTTCAGGGTATGCACCAGTCAGCAAAATGATTGAGGCTGGTCTGAATGTCGGCATTGGAACAGATGGAACCGCGTCCAATAACGACTTAGATATGTTTGAAGAAATTCGCCTGGCAGCTTTCCTGGCAAAGAGCGTCAGCGGTGACCCGACCTCGCTGCCCGCGCACACTGCACTGGAGATGGCAACTCGTACCGGCGCCAAAGCCCTGCATATAGGTGACATAACCGGATCATTGGAACCCGGCAAACGGGCAGACATAATCCTGATCGATATATCACGTTTGCACAACTCACCTCGATTTCACCGCGATCCCGGATCGATTTACTCCCAATTGGTATATGCGACAAAATCAAGCGACGTGAGCGACGTCATGGTGAACGGCAAATGGCTGATGCGTGAGCGTGATTTGGGTACATGGGATGAGAGTGATTTACTCGCTCAAGCCGAAGATTACGCCCACCGTATTGACTCCTTCCTGGTACAACGCGAGCAATCCATTCTCTCTAAGCTGGTCGCAATTGGCGGCGCTTTGCAGGAAGAAAGCTTCGAAGTGCAGGCAAAAGCCCGCATTTCGGATGACACAAAGGCGATCGAGGCGATCCAATCACCCGAGATTGAAATCTTATATCCCCGGCACTATCACGAGTATGACACTTATTTTCTCTTTGAGGATCCGCAGCAGGGCACTCTACGCTACCGGGAGGATGAGTTTATAGATAAGGATGGACAGGTGAGCAACGTTCGCTACCGGTTGACCCTAATTGGTCCAGTGCGTGAGCACCAGTTCCCGAGCGATGTACTGCTCTCCCGCAGCCGCTTCCTGGCACCTGCCCATCACAGTCTGCGTTTTTATCGCGAGTATTTTAATCCTAGCGGGGAAGTCTTTATCGAGAAAGATCGCCGCCGCTGGCGAGTGTTATTCCAAGGTACTGAGTTTTATGTAAACCTAGATAGACTGGACCAACCCGAACTGGGATACTTCCTGGAAGTAAAAAGCCGCACCTGGAGCCGGCGTGACGCCGAACACAAAGCACAGGTGGCGACGAGATTAGTCGAATTCCTGGGCGCTTCCCCAGAAGAGAGGTTAACAAAGGATTATATCGAGTTGGTGGATTTAGGAGAGTTGAACAAAGAAAAAACCTGACCTAACGAGAGCGCTAGACCAGGTTTCGCTTATTTCGTGTAAACGCTATACGATCACAACCGAATCGTCTGTGCCGAACCCATTGGAGGTGTATTGATCGGCAGACCAATCATTTTCCCAGCGTTCCTCGTCCAGTAAATAACGGAAACGATATGAACTGCCAGGTTTTAGTGAAATTGTGGTTGAGTAACTGCCGTTCTTTCTGCGCTTCATTGTTTGCTTATTGGGATCCCAATCATTAAATTCACCGCACAGTACTGCGGTCTTGGCATTCACTTCAGCAGGCAGTTCAAACGTCACCCTGCAAGAACGACCGGTCTTGGTATAAGATTTATTCATCAGATTTATCTCCTTTTATTATAATTGGGCTTGCACGACAAAAAAAACATCAGCATCAAGCTCCACCAATCAAGTGTATTGTGGCAAGAAATTTCGCCGACCACATTTGAGCCACAAAGGTGAAATCAGCTAACTCACCTAACATGGAAGCGGAATATTACCACAAAAGGATATGTAATCTATCTTCATTCATTTTAGTTTAATATTTCTGCTGTCCATAAAAATGTGCACCGCACTTGTGCAAGCCTTTGGTTTCATTAGATTAGCAAATCATCGCTCATGTTATACTGCCCCCTATGACTGCGCCACTACAATTCGCCGTTTCACTCGCCCAGCTAGCAGGAGACCTTTTACTCGATTTCTTCCGGCATTCAGATCTAAAAACCAACCTTAAACCAGATCAATCCGTAGTCACGGAGGCAGACCTGGCGGCTGATGAATTGATCTCCAAAGCTATACAAGAGCAATACCCGGATGATGTGCTTTTGAGTGAAGAAACCCGAACCCGGTATCCAATTGGAACAAATCTAACCCATCCCCCCGTATGGATCATCGATCCACTTGATGGCACCACAAATTTCAGCCTGGGTCTGCATTTTTGGGGAATTTCGATCGCCAGACTGGTAGAAGGTCGTCCAGAGACTGCCGTTCTCTATTTCCCAATAATCGAAGAACTCTACACTGCAGAACGCGGCCGCGGCGCGTCTCTAAATGACGAACCAATCCATATCCAACCTCCCAGGGTGGAATACCCGCTGCCCTTTTTCGCGTGCTGCTCGCGTACATTCCGGCAGTACAATGTCGAAGTTCCATACAAGATCCGGATTTTGGGTTCCGCATCCTATACTTTCTGTGCAGTAGCGCGCGGCATTGCGGTCTTAGGTTTCGAGGCCACTCCTAAAATCTGGGACATCGCTGGAGCCTGGCTGCTTGTAGAAGAAGCCGGTGGAACCATCGAAACCTTGCACGGCAGCGAGCCATTCCCATTAGAAACAGCCATGGACTATGCCGGGATGGATTTTCCAACCCTGGCAGCCGCTACAACTCAATTAGCATCCAAAGCCAGAGACCAGATTCACCCCAGAAGTCCTTCGCAGGCTCAAGCCAAGCCTAATGACATACCATCTGATTCAATGTGACTGAGTACTAGACATACACAACAACCTTGAGTAATATCTATACTTGTATATCTTTTACTTGCTTTGAAATAATTATTAAATAATCATCCCAATAATGGAGTCAAAAATGAAGTATCGTTTTCTTGGAAAATCAGGATTGCAAGTGTCAGCCCTCTCCCTTGGGGCATGGGTAACTTATGGAGACCAGGTGGGAGAAGAAGTGGCATACGAATGTATGACCGCTGCATACGATGCTGGTGTCAATTTCTTTGATAACGCTGAAGTATACGCCAACGGAAATGCTGAAATAGTGATGGGAAATGTGATCAAGAAAACCGGCTGGAAACGCTCTGACCTGGTAATTTCGACCAAGATTTTTTGGGGCGGCGATGGACCAAACGACAGCGGTCTATCGAGAAAGCATATCATCGAGGGCGTGAACGCAGCTCTAAAACGCCTTCAAATGGATTATGTTGATCTGGTTTTCTGCCACAGACCCGATTTATATACTCCTATTGAAGAAACCGTTTGGGCGATGAATCAAGTCATCCAGCAAGGCAAAGCTTTCTACTGGGGCACGAGTGAATGGTCCGCCCAACAGATTATGAGAGCTTATGGAATAGCCCGGCACGAAAACCTTATCCCCCCATTAATGGAACAGCCGGAGTACAACATGTTCCACCGCGAACGGGTCGAGAAAGAATACGCCCACCTTTATGAAGAGATTGGTCTAGGAACAACAATATGGAGTCCATTGGCCAGCGGCTTACTGACCGGCAAATACAACGCAGGGTTACCAGAGGGAACACGCGCTACGCTCGAAGGATATGAATGGTTGCGTAAGCGTTTTGAAGACGAAGAAGCACAGCGCAGAATTGAAAAAGTACGGCTAATGATGCCTATTGCTGAGGAATTAGATTGTACAATGGCTCAACTTGCTATAGCATGGTGTTTGAAAAATCCGAATGTCAGCACAGTTATCACTGGCGCGTCAAATCAAAAGCAGGTCATCGAAAACATGAAAGCTCTGGATCTTGTGGAGAAACTAACCGATGATGTTATGGAAAAGATTGATGAGATCTTAGACAACAAGCCAGAGAAAGAGTCCGCTTGGCGTTCCCTATGATTCCGTTTTTTATTGGTCACGTTAACGAAACCGGGAGGTATATTTGACAGGCATCATCCACCGGTTGTTCCACCGTCATATCCCAGGGGACAAAGAAACGCCCATGAACCCTGACAACCGTGAAGGTAACAAAAAGACCCCAACACCGGAATCCGACCGAGCCGGAGTACCACAATTAATCCCTGGTATCGGCTTCTCCGTTGGGAAAAAGCGCGAACATAACGAAGACGCTCTTTTTACCCTTACGACAAATCTAGAAAGTGGGAACACCCAGATCAATCTAGGTCTTTATATCGTTGCCGACGGGATGGGCGGGCATGAACACGGCGAACTTGCCAGTGAAAATGCGGTGCGGGTGATGGCTAGCAAAATCATCCAAAGGCTGCCTGCGTTCATTTCCAATAATGACCTGGCAATCTCAATTGATTCAATCCAAGAGATGATGAAAGAAAGCACGTTGGATGCCCATAATGAGGTTTTGAAAAATGTTCCTGGAGGAGGCACAACACTTACTGCCACCCTAGTGCTGGGCGATCAAGTAACGATCTCACATATAGGAGACAGCCGGGCTTATGCCATCACATCTGAGGGTAAGATGAAGATGCTGACGCACGACCACAGCCTTGTGATGAGATTGATCGAATTAGGAAGAATTACCCCCGAAGAAGCTGCTGTCCATCCACAAAGGAATGTGTTATATCGCGCTCTGGGTCAGGCGGATTCCATAGAGCTCGATATCATCACCTATACTTTGCCGGTTTCCAGCTATTTGCTCATATGCTCGGACGGACTTTGGGGAGTGGTTGGCGATGATGAAATTTCCGAAATCATTACCACCTCACCCAGCCCAAACATTGCATGCCAGCGTATGATTGAAGCAGCAAACACCGCCGGTGGACCCGATAATATTACAGCCTTACTAATTCAGATGCCTGATAACGTGCCGGCAACAAAAGTTGTGTTCAACCAAGAAAATCAAAAAGAGATATCGCATATAATTGAAAACACTACCATTAATGGGACGCATAAAGGAATAGAACAGAACTCCTTTTCCGCCGCAGATAATTTTAGAGATACAGGTAATAAGCCTTAATTAATTTCAATTATTGACTTCAGAAATGAAGACTGTCTTAAATTCTGGACACAGATTACTACACGAAACATCTGGAGATTTATTATGGTTGATGACAGTTTTAAAAATCGGACGATATTAGTTGTGGATGATGAGGAACGTATGGTGCGATTCATCCGCCTTAACCTGGAACATGATGGCTTCCGAGTCAACGAAGCCTACAACGGCACAGAAGCGATCAATCAAGTGCGCAGCAACCTGCCAGATCTGGTACTACTTGACATCATGCTACCCGACATCGATGGCTATGAAGTGCTGAGGATTATCCGTGAGGTCAGCTCTGTACCGGTCATTATGTTGACTGCCAAGGGGGAAGAAGACGACCGGGTTCGTGGTCTCGAATTGGGCGCAGATGATTACGTAACGAAACCTTTCAGCCCGCGCGAGCTAGTCAGCCGGGTACGTGCTGTATTAAGGAGGACTGAGTCCAGCGGAGTCAGCACCCACGGACTGATTGAAGTGGATGATCGCCTGAAGCTGGATTTCGATCGACGCGAGATATGGGTAGACGGAGAGCTGGTAAAACTGCGACCGACTGAGTATCGGCTGTTGTATCACCTTGTACAAAATGCCGGTTGGGTGATCACACACGATCAACTGCTGTCGAGAGTTTGGGGTTATGAATATCGCGATGAGCCACATTACGTGCGTCTTTATATTAACTACTTGCGCAAAAAATTAGAGCAAGATCCTGCCAATCCAAAATATATACAGACTGAACGAGGGGTCGGCTATCGCTTTGTCGATTTTCGCCGCCAAAAAGCCGAAGATAAAAATTCAGCGCTTCCATGAATTACAAGAAAGAATATTCAACCTGGGTTGAGATAGACTTGATCGCCATTGAGGAGAATGTTCGCCAGGTTCGCCAGTTAACGGGGGTTAGTGTAATGGCTGTCGTGAAAGCGAACGGCTACGGGCACGGAGCGGTGCCTATCGCGCAGGCAGCCCTCCGGGGAGGAGCCTCCTGGTTCGGCGTTGCCAGGATTGGCGAAGCCCTTGAGTTGAGAAACGCCGGACTGGACAACAAGATATTACTGCTTGGATATACTCCACCAGAGCGAATGGGAGACGCAATCGCAAACGGGATTTCGATTACAGCCTGGAATTCTGAGCAGGTCGAATTAGCTTCACAGGCAGCAAAAAGGGTTGGAACAGAAGCCTTACTGCACCTAAAAGTGGATACAGGTATGAGCCGTTTAGGAGTCCAAGCCGAAAAGGCTGGGGGGCTAGCCCTAGAAATAGAAGAAAAGACTTGGGTCACTTTTGAGGGTTTATTCACCCACTTTGCTTGCGCGGATGAATTGGATAAAGCGCCCACAGAAGATCAAGAAGCACAGTTTCGAAGTGTTTTGGATGATTTAAAGGGGCTCAAACTCCGTCCACCATGGCTGCACGCCTCCAACTCGGCTGCCAGTTTCACTCTCCCCAGCGCTAATTTTGACATGGTGCGATTGGGAATCGCCATGTACGGCTTGCATCCTTCTAAGGATTGCCCCACGCCTGGGAGTATACGCCCAGCGCTGACGTGGAAATCCGTCTTGAGCCAGGTAAAAACACTGCCGACCGGTCGGGGCATCAGTTATGGACATAAATACACTACGAAAACCAGTGAACGTATCGGGACAATACCCCTTGGATACGCTGATGGATTTCGACGGACGAAAAACAATCAGGTACTCATTGGAGACCACCGGGTGCCAGTTATCGGTAGGGTTTGCATGGACCAGATTATGGTGCAACTGGATGAAGTGCCTTACGCCAGGGCGGGCGATGAAGTGGTTATTATTGGCTCCCAAGGCGATGAAAGCATTACGGCTGAAGAATTAGGACTGCGATGGGATACCATCAATTATGAGGTAGTATGCGGCATCAGCCCCCGTGTGCAACGGATTTATTCCTGATAAATCCACCTTGCAGTTATCATTTCGTTAAAAATAAATGCGGGCATATACCCGCATTTATGTTGCTCCAATATTTGTTTACGCCAATCCAAGTTGAGGTTGATTCAACCCCCAAGATAAGCTTTTTTGACTTCGGGGTTGTTGAGAAGATCCTCAGAATCCCCTTCCAAAACTAAATCACCACTTTCCAACACGTAACCGCGTTGGGCAAACTGGAGTGCCATGCGGGCATTCTGCTCAACGAGCAGAATGGTCGTCCCCTCTCGATTGATATTCTTCAGCGCCTTAAACACATCGAGCATTAACAAGGGGGCTAATCCCATAGAAGGCTCATCTAACAACATGACCTTCCTACCGCTCATAAATGCTCTCCCGACGGCCAGCATTTGCTGCTCACCACCGCTTAAAGTTGCTGCTTTTTGAGTCATTCTTTCTTCCAGCCGAGGGAAGATAGAGAAAACCCGGTTCAAGTCATTTTCTATTTCGTGCCCATTTTTTCTGGCGAAAGTGGCTAGCTTGAGATTCTCCATCACAGTCAGGTTTCCAAAAAGACGCCTACCCTCAGGGACGTGAGTTATTCCCAATTCACTGACCACCTTGTCGGGTTGATATTCAAGTAAATCCTTCCCCGCATAAGTCATTTTCGTCTCTTTTGCTACCGGTACTAAGCGCGAAATCGCACGCAAGGTGGTACTTTTTCCGGCACCATTAGCACCGATAATACAAACAATTTCTCCCTCATCCACCTGGAAATTTATTCCATGAAGAGCTTTGATCTTGTCATAAGAGACTGCTAAATTTTCAACGGACAATAACATCAGAACTCCACCTCCTTACCAAGGTAGGCATCAATCACAGCCGGGTCCTTGCGAATCTCATCCGGAGTTCCCTCAGCGATCACCTCTCCAAAAACCAGGGTTTGAATAACCTGGCAAAGTTCCATAACAACCTTCATGCGATGCTCAATAAGGTATATCGCCATCCCAAGTTCATTATGCACCTGACGGATGATGTCCATCATCTGGTCAAGTTCCTCGGGGTTCATTCCAGCAGTGGGTTCATCCAGAAATAAAATTTTTGGTTCTATAGCCAAAGCCCGAGCCAGCTCAACCCTCCTTTGAGCACCGTAAGGTAAATTGGTGACAACCTGATCTGCTAGATGTGAAATGCCTACCAATTCGAGCAATTCGCGTGCGATGCGATCACTTTGCTCTTCCTCCCTCTGGCGGCGGGGAGTTCCGAAAAATGCACCAATGAGTCCGTATTTCAACTTTGAATAACGAGCCTGCTTAACGTGTTCAAGCACAGTCATATGACGCCATAAGCGCAAGTTTTGGAACGTGCGCGCTAGACCTTTGGCGGCGATCTGATGCGGATAAAGACCGACCAGATTATCACCCTCCAAGTTTATCGTTCCCTCGGTTGGTGAATAGATACCTGTGATCAGATTGAAGATGGTGGTTTTACCTGCCCCGTTGGGACCAATCAGGCCTCTTACCTGACCCGGCACAACTTCAAGATTGAAGTCGTGAACAGCACGCAAACCCCCAAAGAAATGGGTCATATGATCAATCTGCAGCAGCGGCATATTCCACCTCTTCCTTTGTTTTGCGTTTCGGTTGGATCATATTCATAAAGTCGAACTCTGTGAAGGATATCAATCCAGTAGGTCGGTAGATCATCACCAGAATTAATAAAAGTGGAATAATCAGCCATTTGTAAATCTCTAAAGGTCGCAGCGCTTCGCTGAGGAGGTTGATGCTGAAAGCACCAACAATAGAGCCCTGGATAGAGTTCAAGCCTCCAAAGTAAACCATAGCCAAAACTTCAGCAAGCATCTGAATTCCAAAGGTGCTGGGGTTTACATACCTGATCACATGGGCAAAAAGGCCTCCAGCAACACCGGCCCAGAAAGCTCCAAACAGAAAGGCTGTCATTTTCGTACGGCGGGTGTTAACGGTCATCGCATTAGCTGCTATCTCATCATCCCGCACTGCATTCAAAGATTTCCCGAAGGTTGAACGCACGAAATTGTTGATTATCCAGATACTCAATATTGTCCAACTAAAAACAACCGGCAGGGTTGCCCAATCTGGTTGGCCTCCAAGACCGCGTGCACCTCCAACAAATTCCAAATTTTCGAACAGGCTCTTCACCATAAACATGAACGCAAGCGAGATAATTGCCAAATAATCCCCCCGCGTTTTGAATGAAGGCACTGCTACTATTATGGATCCGAGCGCAGCAACTACCCCTCCCAATATCAATATGACAGGAAATAGAAAGTGCCCAAGATTTGTAGGCAATAATGCCGGTCCATAAAAATTATCATCCACAAATAAACCAACAGTCAGGACTGAAGCCATATACGCACCCAAGGCGATAAATCCGGGATGTGAACAGGAAAATTCGCCCATGTAACCGTTGATCACATTCAAGCTTGCAGTAATAATAATCGCCACCAGGATCAATCTAACCACCAGAAGCCTGTAGTCACTGACATCGCACCAGATATGCAAAACCGCATAGATCAATACGATATGCACAAGCACTGCGACCCATTTATTAAAATTCAGCAATTTCGCCGCAGACCAGTTTGCAAATGCAGTGCTCAACCAGGCGATTATGTAAGTTGGCAAGACATATATCAACAGGTCATAAAGTATGACACTCGGGATCAACGAGGGTTTTTGAAGAACAATTACAATTCCGAACAGAGCGGGAATCCTAGACATACCCAGCATCCTAGCCAACGACAACCCTATGAGCTGTTCAAGAATTACCGCGACCAAGGCACCCAGAAGCCATCCGAGCAATGGAGCACCAGATACAGGTTCCCGAATCCTGGCAAATATTTGGCTTATTCTTCGTCTTACAGGCGACGAATTATTATTAGTTGCTGCCATGCTTATCCCTCATTTCCAATTTTTTCCAATCACCACAACAGCTACAGTCTCAATTGGGCGGTATACGGTTCCCCGAAGAAGCCATGTGGTCTGAAGACTAGTATGAGCAGAATGATTGAATAGGCGATCAAATCGCGCAACGTGGATGGAAAGATGACCGCCACGAATATCTCAATGAAGCCCAACAGGAACCCCGCCAAAACTGCACCCAGGATCGAGCCTCTACCACCCAAGATGGCAGCCACAAACGCCTTCCAACCGAATGTGATCCCCATATAGGGGTCAAGAACCGGATATGCGATCCCGAACAGGATTCCGGCAGCCGCGGCTAAAGCTGAACCCAAACCAAAGGTGAGTGCTGCAATATGATTCAACGGCACTCCCATAAGCGGCACAACAACGAAGTCAAAAGCCATGGCTCGCATTGCCATACCCCACTTCGTACGCTGCACGAACTGGTGCAGGGCTAACATGAGAAAGAGCGACACCACAACGATCATGATCTTTTTATTGGTAATGAACACGCCGCCAATTTGGTATGTGGTTGATTCTATCAGCGAGGGGAAGCTAAGCCGGCTGGGACCCAGAATCGCCAAGTTGGCCGTCTCCAGAATGATGCCGATCATTAATCCAGTGATCGCTGCGGAGGCGCGCGGGGCGTTTCGCAATGGACGATAGCCTACCCTTTCGACAGCCATACCAACAAAAGAGGTAAAAAACATAGCCAAAAAGATCACTATTATTAGAACCACCCATCCGGGTAAGGCAATCGTGCCAAAATATGCTAACAAAGCTAACAAAGCCGTCGCTATGAAGAAGCCAATATAAGCACCGACCATGAATATATCGCCATGGGCAAAATTAAATAACAGAAGGACTCCATATACCATGGAATACCCCAATGCGATCAAAGCGTAAAAACTTCCCCACTGCAGGGCATTGACGACGTTTTGGAGGAAAAAATCCATTGGGTTCACTCCTTATACTGGAGAGAGGGCGGGCGCAAGTTAAATCTCGACCCGCCCTCAATCTTTATGTGCTATTACTCTCTCAAGCTACACTACA
>JAUWPO010000104.1 GCA_030611505.1 Chloroflexota bacterium | reverse complement strand
TTCGCAGACAGCATCACTTCAGAGACGCGCTTGTTAATTTTATGCAATCCCCAAAATCCGGTTGGCAAGGTGTTTTCGCGCGCCGAACTGGAGAGCCTGGCAGAAATCTGCCTGCAGCGCGACATCCTTATATGCTCAGACGAAATTCACTGCGACCTGGTTTATCAAGGATACAGGCATATCCCCATCGCATCTTTAGATCCGGTTGTTGCACAAAACACAGTTACATTGATGGCGCCCAGCAAGACGTTTAACCTTCCTGGACTGCAGTGTTCTTTTGCGATAATTCAGAACCGGGATTTGCGAGAGAAGTATATAGCAGCCCGTAAGGGTCTTGTGCCGTGGGTCAACTTGATGGGGCAGGTAGCAGCCGAAGCGGCATACCGTGATGGCGGAGATTGGCTTGCCCAGTTGCTGCAATACCTGGAAGGCAATCGTGATTATCTGTCTGATTACGTACGGGGCGAATTACCGGGGCTTTCTATGGCTGAACCTCAAGGCACATACCTGGCATGGCTCGACTGTAGAGAAACAAGAATATCAGGCAATCCATTTGAATTCTTTTTAAAAAAGGCAGGCGTTGCCTTTAATGACGGTAAAATGTTTGGCCTCGGAGGTGATGGTTTTGTGAGGATTAATTTTGGCTGTCCGCGTTCAACCCTGGCTGAAGCATTGGAGCGCATGAAAGAAGCCTTAATTGATATGTAGTCCTTTTTGGGTGTGCTCTTCAAGCGAAGCATTTTGAGGTGTGTGTGGAGAAAGAAGTCGGCACAGATTTTGCAACTAAAGTCCTACAGAATACCGACAATTTGATAGGGTTTTCTAACGGCAGGTTGATGAAATCAATGATTTTTAAGCCTGACGGAGACTTGACAGTTTGCGGGTAACAATGCAACATGTTGAAATGCTCAAATGTGGTTTTCCATTTTTAATCTTGAATGAGGATCAGACCGCGTGAGTGGTCTGTAGACTTAGGAGATAGAGATGAATATCAAACGTACTTGCGTGGTTGTAGCTCTAGTATTACTCTTAGCCGGTCTTGCTGCCTGTACGCGTTCATTAACGCCTTCGGATAAAGCGACTCAGACCAGCCCTGAGGACGTGGCTTCTGAAGAAGTGACGTCCGCAGCCGGTACAGAAGTTATGGGACAATTATTTTTGCTCGCAACCCAAACGGCTATGGCTCGACAAGGCATCAGCGCTGAGGAACTCCCCGAAGTGCCAACAGAAGAAGCATCAACAGATGTGGCTCCCGGCACAACCGAAACCGCTCCTGTTGAGGGTCAAGAACAAGGTACAACAACTGCTCCAACCCCTAAACCGACCAAAGTAGCAGTGCCAACTGCGACACCAGGAAAGCCTGATACGTATACTTTACAGCAGGGCGAGTTCCCATTCTGCATAGCCAGACGTTTTGATGTGAATCCACACGAACTGCTGCGGGTCAGTGGTATAGCGCCCAATACAACTCTTCAACCCGGCACAGAGTTGAAATTACCCCAGACCGATCGAACATACCCCGGAAATCGCACTTTGCGAGAACATCCCACTACTTATACGGTCAAATCTGGGGACACAATTTATTCTATAGCTTGTTTGTTTGGCGATTTGGCTCCGGACGCTATCGCTTATGCGAATGGTTTGCAACCGCCATATGAGCTCTCCCTAGGAGATGAGTTGCATATCCCATAATAGATGACTGAATATTTACTGGAATTCAAGGAGTAGCCAAACCTGATGGTGGCTGCTCCTTAATTATTTACGGAGGTTTTTTTTATGCCGTTTGAAGTGATCGAGTCCCAGGTCGTTTTCCGTGGTCGTGTTTTCAAGGTTAGAAAGGATAAGATCAGAATCACCGAAAGCCGGGTTTCTCATCTGGATGTGGTCGAGCACCGCGATTCTGTAACAATCGTACCGCTGGACAGCGATGGCAACCTCTGGTTTGTTCGCCAGTATCGTCATCCAGTTGGGGGAAACCTGCTGGAACTGCCTGCTGGTGTGATTGAACCGGAGGAGTCGGCGGAGGAGTGTGCCTACCGTGAAATTCGTGAAGAGACTGGTATGGCGGCAGGAAATTTGCGGGAGATCGGTAGTTTCTTCCTGGCGCCTGGGTATTCGACAGAGTACATGTATGTCTTTCTAGCGACCGAACTGGATCCGGATCCATTGGATGCAGACGAGGACGAGTTCATAAGCATTGAAAAGATTCCGGTTGAAAAGGCATTGCGCATGGCAAAGAGCGGTCAGATCCAGGACGTAAAATCAATCGGGTCGATATTTCTGGCGCAGCCATTTTTGCTCCAGTTCAACAGAGCCTGATTTGCGAGTATATAGCTGCTAGACAATATTGAGTTTTTACCTTGCGAAGGTCTATGGCTGAGCCTGGTTTGCCCCTGTTGATTCTGCTTTGCGTGGTGAGGTTGAACTTCGACCCGTTTCCGGGTTGAGCAGCGTGTTCAGCCATGTTATTGCTCTACCGTCGTATTCCCTGCGCCCGCATATATCGCACACATAAGCTGGAAAGTCTGGCACTGTGATCAATTCATTGTTCAGCCAGGTGAAATAAGTCAGGTGCTGCAGCTTCAGGGCACCAGTACCGCATTCAAGACACATGCCTTTGTTATTTGGCGCCTCATTTTCTGGTTTGCTGATCATCCCTGGTAATCCCTTCACTAGAGAGCTTCTCGAATAATTTTAACACCGGCGCTGGCACCCAAACGCGTTGCGCCGGCTCGAATCATTGCTGTTGCTGTTTCATAGTCACGTATACCGCCCGCGGCTTTGACCTCGATATTGGGGCCAACAAGCCGGTACAACAGATCAACGTTTTCAATAGCTGCTTCATCTAGGATAATACCGGTTGATGGATTCACAAAATCTGCCCCGGCTTCTTTGCTTAACAAGCAGGCGATGATCTTCTCCCTGCGGGTGAGCAGCGGCGTTTCAAGGATAACCTTCAGGATTACTTTTTGGTAGTGAGCGGTTTGGGCAGCTGATTGCACGTCGTTGAGCACCATCCCGTAGGCCTCACTCTTAAGAGCGCCAATATTCATCACCATGTCGATCTCGGAGGCGCCAAAAAGTATGCATGAAAGTGCTTCGAAGGATTTCTGGGTCGGAAGGGTGGCGCCAAGCGGGAATCCCACTACAGTGCAAACAAGGACCTGGGAATCTGCCAATAACCCTGATGCCAGGGGGATATAGGCTGGATTCACGCACACGCTGGCAAAATTGTGTTTCCGTGCTTCTTTGCAGAGATCCTCTATCTGGTCTGAAGTAGCTTCTGGTTTCAGCAGGGTGTGATCAATCCAGCCGGCAATTTGAGCACCCGGAGGTACGGGAGGTAAGGCTGGCAGTGCCGGCAGTTCACTTTCGTATTCGTCGGCTAACTCAAGAATTTCAGCAATTGAATACATAGGCAATTATCTTCAAGGGGCTGCATTAGCCGAAATGGGGTGTTGGATAAGCCCCCATTTTTCTGGTGGCCAATAGACAACCAGTGCTTTGCCAACTAAATTTTCCATCGGAACGGGTCCCCAATTGTGAGAATCGGAAGAATTGTTGCGGTTATCTCCCAATACAAAAAGTGAATTTTCAGGTACGTCCCATTCGCTCTGATATTGTGGTTCGGCAGCGATATAGGGTTCTTCTATGAGCTGGTCGTTGACGTAAACTGCGCCGTTGGAAATTGTAACATGATCTCCAGATAACCCAATGATGCGTTTGATATATTCCTGCTCGGGGTCGCGGGGATAGTGGAATACGATCACATCGCTAATTTCTGGCTGGCTGAATTTGTATGCTAATCTATTGACGATCACAAATTCTCCGCTTTGCAGCGTGGGTTCCATACTGTGACCATCAACTCGGATGCGGGCAGAAACTGCATTTATGCAAATAAACAGCAGTACCGATAAGATCAAAGTCTCCAGGACATCCAGGAAAAAGCGCGTAACTTTCGAACGGCGACCTTTTATGGTGGTCGGTTCGGGAAGCGTTTCAGTTCGATAACCTTCCAAATTGTTTTCCTCCATATGAATCTTGAAGATTATAAATCTGCTTCGTAGTAGGGGCAAGGTTTTGAATATTAGAGTGCGTTCATGATTACATGAAGTGTCCTAATGCCTCGGTTTGAGGACCAATCGGATCGGCGTACCGATGAATGGATAATGTTCGCGTAGTTGGTTTTCTAGATAGCGGAGGTAGCTGAAATGGGCTGACTTAGGATGGTTGACGTAGAGCATAAACGTTGGTGGATCGCTGCGAACTTGTGTGGCGTAGTAGATTCTAAGCTGGCGGCCGGAAAATGTAGGTGCTGGATGTCTGTCCTGCGCATTTTGTATGACTTGGTTGAGCTGTGAGGTGGAAAGTTTAACCATTCTTTCCTCCTGCACCTGAAGCGCCAACGGTAGGACCCGGTGTACACGCTGCCCGGTTTTGGCAGAAATAAAAAGAAGCGGCACGTAATCCATGAATTTTAATTCGTGGCGTAAACGAGTGGTGAACTCGTGCATTGTGTATGTGTCTTTTTCGATTAAATCCCATTTATTCACCACCACTACGACACTTTTCCATTCTTCCAGGATGAAACCGGCGATGTGGGCGTCCTGGGCGGTTACACCGCTGGTAGCATCAACCATCAGCAGCGCTACATCCGCCCGCTTTATGGCCAACAATGCACGCAGTACGCTGTATTTTTCCACACCTGGTACGATCCGTCCACGTCGGCGAATCCCTGCAGTATCGATCAAAGTGATTGGAATGTTCTCGTGGATCAGATTTGTATCCACTGCGTCCCGGGTGGTACCGGGAATTGGACTCACGATCGCGCGTTCTTTTCCGAGGATTTTATTCAGCAGGCTTGATTTACCGACGTTTGGCTTCCCAACGATGGCTATTTTAATAGAATCGTCTTCGATTTCTGCCGTTTGTTCTATGGATGTTTTGAGGGCGGTCACAAGGACGTCTAACAAATCTCCGGTACCAGTGCCGTGCAGAGCTGAAATCGGGTGAGGGTCACCCATGCCCAATTCATAGAACTCCAGCGCCTGACTACGGCGGGCAGCATTGTCAGCCTTATTCACTACCAGCAGCACAGGCGGCCAAAAAGAACCGTTTCGTTTGCGTTGGTGCTGGCGTAGAATTTGAGCCACCTCCTGGTCAGCCGGGGTTACGCCGCTCTCAACGTCGGTGATGAACAGTACGATATCGGCTTCATCAATGGCGATTTCCGCCTGGATGCGGATATCATTGATGAAATCTTTTGATCCAATCGAAAGCGGTTCCTTGACCTTGCCAGGAGAGATTGTGGTTGGATCAATTCCACCGGTGTCAATAATGTCAAAGGATATGCCGCTCCACTCCGCTTCTGCTACCAACCGGTCGCGTGTCGTTCCTGGGATTTCATCGGTGACTGCTAACCGGTCCCCTGCCAGACGGTTAAACAACGTGCTTTTACCGACATTGGGTCGTCCTACTAAAGCGATAATTGGTTTTGGCATTAGTCTATCCTGTCAGGTGAACGGTATACGCAGGATGCGGCTTTTTGCGGCATTCTGCTTGGGAGAGAATCACGGCGTGGGTGTGACCGACGGTGTGGCAAGAACTGTTGCAGTTGGTGTGGGGGTTGGTGCAACACTGATATCCACTTCGACTTTCTCGGGCAGCGTGGTCTGCACTCGAATTTGATCAGGTACCCTCTCGACTTCGGGAGACCGCTGGTAGATACCCGCCGGCAATCCTTCGAGGTCCAAAATTATACGGAAATCTGCTAGTGTTAATATATCCAGGATATTTATCGGTCCTGCTGCGATCACATCAACCTGTACTGGCGATATCGCGGCTTCAAGATCCTGTGCCAGACCAATTACCTCAACAGGGACGGAGTACGTCCTGCTGCTTTCGATCGCTGCTAAGCTTACCTGAACCAGGACATCTGGGACTCGAACTAATTCAATCCCTGGGGGCAAACTCAATCCAACATTGATTTCAATATCATCACTTAGATCGGTCAGGTCTACTGGAAGGGTATCAACGAAGCCTGGAATTCCATCTATTTTTCTTGGATCTTCAGAAAAAACCGTCACCGTTGGAGGTGAGACCGAGACGTTTGTCAGGCGGTAACCATTTGCGACCTGACCTGTAGTGGTCACCTTGACGACAACATTTTTAAAACCACCTAGTAGGTTGATCGGTTGGGTGACGCTTATTTCATTAGGTGTGACCGTCACATCGTGGATCGTTTCGCCGTTCTCATCCACCACTTCAACGGGGATGGTTGTTTTAAGAGTTTCGGTCTCACCGGAGATATCAATGCTTGAGCGCACTAGTGCTACTTTCTCTACAGAAGATGCTGGACCGGATACTGTGACTTCGTTTGGCTCAAGTAATATCGTCCCTTTTTTATAACCTAATGGCGGCTCTCCGTTCACACTGAGTTCGATTGGGAAACTACCGGTTGCTAATGGTTCCAGGGTCAAACGTATATCCTGAGGATCAACATTGACAAACCGGATTGGGTTGATATCTATACTTGTTCTTACCTCGACATTATGTTCTCCGGGTTCTAAACCGGATAAATCAATCCAGGCTTGAATTAATTTGGGGTTGTCATTCAGCTCATTCCATATTGACCTGGGAGCCTTTAACGTGAGCCGTACCGTTTCAGGGATTTCACCTATCAGCAGTAATTTTGGATCCTGCCCAACTAGTTCGATCCTTACAGGGCGTGAAATGTGTTCTTCATTAGGGTCGGCGGTAACAACTGCCGATACCCATACGACCACGGACAGGATCAAAGCAAGCAGTAGAGTGCTTATGTTCTTGGATAGCCACCGAAATATGGAAGCGAACATTTATGAATCCTTTTGGTCATTTGCACCCGTTCCGGGGAAAAAACGAGACACTGACCCTAATAATCCACTAGGCTGTGGCGGTTTAAAAAATGCTCTCAGCACATTCTCCAGGCGTTCAGCATCAAGGCGTCTAATCATCCTCCCGGAGTGAACGACGGTTATCGAACCGGTCTCTTCCGAAATCACAATGGCAATTGCGTCGCTTACCTCGGATATACCCAGTGCCGCCCGGTGGCGCAGCCCCATCTGCCTTTCCGGGGATGCGGTCAGGACACCGCTGGCGGATAGGGGCATGACACAGGAAGCAGCAATCAGACAGGAGCCCGAAATGATTACTGCCCCATCGTGCAATGGTGTGTTGGGGTAGAACACTTGTAATAGTAATTCCGGGGATACGACGGCGTTCATGTACACCCCGGTCTGCACATATTCATTCAGGGAGTCGCGGCGCTGCA
The DNA here is from genome assembly GCA_030611505.1 of Chloroflexota bacterium. GTDB lineage: Bacteria > Chloroflexota > Anaerolineae > Anaerolineales > UBA4823 > JAUWPO01. The sequence goes on along the minus strand of JAUWPO010000104.1, from coordinate 912 downwards.
TGGCGATCAAGGCTCCATGTTTGCGGTTAGAAAGACGTGTAGACGCATAAACGATCGCATTAATCGTATCTTGCATATTTTTGGTAGACTTATTGGTGGGCAGAATTGTTCCCGCTCGCCCTAATCGTTCGAGGCCGTGCCTTATTTCTGGAGCAAAGATAACTGGTATTGCTAATAAGATAGCAGGAAATGCCACTTTAACAAGCCATGAGAAAGCTGGCAGCACCTCTAATGATGCCAATAATCCGATCAAGGCGATTAATAACAGGGCCCCACGAAGCAATACCATAGCTTGAGTGCCGCGCAATAGCAATAAGATCCCGAAGAACACTGCCATAACCAGGATCAGGTCAACTACACTGATCCAGTTTAGACGCTCGAAAATAAAGACTATATTCGTAGCTATGTTGTTGATAAATTCAGGCACGCGTGTGAACTCCAGATTGGTTCATCTATTAAAAATCAAAAGGCTCTCATGCCGCAGACGTTTGCTGCAATTGTTTACTGAACATAACTGTCTCAGGGGATTGGAAGGAAATGGCGATTTCTCTCCAAGCTTGAATTTCGAGGTCCTCTGGATTTTGCACCTTGTATCCAAGAGGTGTTAATCCAGCAAAGTGATGGGCCAATTTGTCGGTCAGGTAGAGGAGCGAAATTTCGCATTGATGCTTCTCAGATATTGAATCAATTGCTCTCACAAATTCATATAATGAGTTTGGGATTGGAAAACCTACTCCCAGGTGGACTTCGTCGCTGATTGCGACTAAATTTTTATCATTCCAACCCGCCACACCAGCTGGATTATCGCCGAATTTCATGACCAGGAAGGTTTTTTCTGTAAAGGCAGCCATGATATCTTGAGGAGTGGGATTTACTTCCCCATCGCTAAGTTGAGAGATAAGCCCAGAAATT
>JAUWPO010000140.1 GCA_030611505.1 Chloroflexota bacterium | reverse complement strand
ATGATTAAGCAAGACCTGCAGTGAAGTAATGTCTATCGAAAATTAGCTACCTGACACTATTACTAAGGGTGTCAGGTAGTTAGTCGAAAAATACTTTGACGGATAAAAGTGTACATAGGGTACAAATTATGGAAGAAGAGCACCCAATATCAGATAAAGGTTATGCCAGCCCACCTCACAATGGGCATGATGAGCACGCAACCCAAAGCGGGCACAATGAACACAAAACCCATACTAGGCACGATGCGCACGAGACCCACAGCGGGCACGATGAGCACGATTCCGGCACCGAGCAAGGGGAGCACAATGGGCACGGCGCACATGTGGACCACTCAGGTCATGAGGGTATGTTCCGCAGCCGGTTTTGGATCAGCACGCTGCTCTCCATACCAGTGTTGCTTTATAGCCCGTCGATACAGAGCTGGTTGGGGTTCAGCATGCCGGCTTTCCCCGGCAGCAATTTAATTACGCCCCTCTTTGGCGTTATTGTCTTCTTCTACGGCGGTCTGCCATTCCTGAAGATGGCAGTGCCCGAAATCCAAAACCGCCGACCGGGCATGATGACGCTCATCTCCCTGGCAATCAGTGTAGCCTTCATCTACAGCCTAGCTGCCTACTTTTTGGGAACCGGCGCCACATTCTTCTGGGAATTGGTAACCCTGATCGACATCATGTTGCTGGGTCACTGGTTAGAAATGCGCAGTATCCGCCAGGCATCCGGAGCCTTGACCGAACTGGCTAAGCTGATGCCCGATACCGCAGAACGCATCCTCCCCGATGGGGAAACAGAAGAAATCTCCACAAGCAGACTGCGTAAAGGGGACATAGTGCTGGTACGCCCGGGTTCAAGCATCCCGACTGATGGGACGATCGAGCAGGGCGAATCAGATATCAATGAAGCCATGATCACCGGCGAATCACGACCGGTTAAGAAGGCCGCGGGGGATGGGGTTATAGGCGGAGCAATCAACGGAGACGCCAGCCTGCGGGTACGTGTAACGGCTACCGGTGATGATACCGCTCTGGCAGGCATCATGCGTCTGATTGAGCAGGCTCAGCAGAGCAAATCAAACACCCAGATTTTGGCAGATAAAGCTGCCGGCTGGTTGTTCTACATTGCCTTGGGGGTGGCAGCTATTACGGGGGTTGCCTGGACCGCTGCCGTTGGCTTCAATTCCGAAGTGATCGCCCGGGTAGCTACCGTGCTGGTGATTGCCTGCCCGCATGCGCTCGGTCTGGCAGTTCCTCTGGTAGTAGCAATCACCACCGCTATGGGCGCCGAAAATGGAGTCCTGGTGCGCGACCGGCTGGCTTTAGAGAAAGCCCGTGAAATCGACATTGTTATTTTCGATAAAACCGGCACACTGACTCGGGGTGAATTTGGCGTTGTAGGCATGGCGGTTGCTGACGGTTTTGACGAAGCCCAAACCCTGGCACTGGCGGCAGCTATCGAAGGCGACTCGGAGCACACCATTGGGCGCGGGATTCGCAGCTCTGCTGAGGAACGCGAGCTGGCACTGCCAGAGATTATTGAATTTGAGGCTATCCAGGGGCGCGGCGTCCGTGCAAAAAGCGAAGGGCAAAACGTTTATATTGGTGGTCCTCGCTTGCTCGAAATGTTGAACTTAGAGCTGACTGGAGAATTCGAGCAGTTTACCCAGCAGGCGAATAACAGCGGGCAGAGCGTAGTTTACCTGGTCGAGGACCAGAAATTGGCAGCCGGCTTTGCCCTCGCCGATGTGATCCGTCCGGAAAGCAAAACGGCGGTTGAACTTCTACATGAAATGGGGGTTGAGGTGGCAATGCTGACTGGTGACAGCCAGGCCGTCGCGAAATCTGTCGCTGATGAACTTGGCATCGACCAATACTTCGCTGAAGTACTGCCTGAGCACAAAGACCAAAAAGTTGCTGAACTGCAGGCTCAGGGAAAACTGGTTGCTATGGTGGGGGATGGGGTCAATGACGCCCCCGCTCTGACACGCGCGGATGTGGGTATCGCTATTGGCGGCGGTACAGATGTAGCGATTGAATCGGCTGATATCATCCTGGTTCAAAGTAACCCCGAAGATGTGGTCAAGATATTCACGCTAAGTCGTGCCAGCTACAAGAAAATGAAAGAGAATCTGATATGGGCGGCTGGTTATAATGTGGTTGCTTTACCACTGGCGGCAGGCATCCTGGCGCCTTTCGGATTTCTGCTCTCACCGGCTGTTGGAGCCATTTTAATGTCACTCAGCACCGTGATTGTGGCTGTAAATGCCCAATTATTACGCCGTACGGATATGGCTGTATAGAATTATAGATAAACGAATTGTAAATGAGATCCAAGATATAAATAATAACTTGGAGTCAAATATCAACCACCGTACGGTTGAAAACTTCCACCTTGCTGGACTGGTGGTTAAGCATGTTGAGAACCTTGGAATGAAAGATATATTCAAATTGATAGTTGCCACTCGCGATTAGTAAACAATGGAGTCAAGATGAACACTCAATTATTCTCAAAAAGGAACATACTGTTTATCGCAATTGTCAGTGTATTATTGGCAGCCTGCGGTTTTATTCCTCAGAGCACTCAAGTGTTATCAGGTTCAGGAACTTCGGGAGAACTGAATGCCTCAAATGGAGAGCGAATCTACTTCACATCCGTAAATAACGCTGGGGATCGTATATCCTACAGCGGTGGACCGAAATTTGGCGGCATGATGATGGGCACATACCTGACCTGTGCATCCTGCCACGGGCCGGAAGCGCGCGGCGGCACTCACCGCATGCAAATGCAGGTGATGGATGCGCCCGACATACGTTACGCCACTTTAAGCACTGAGGAAGATGAACATGATCAGGGACAGGATGGCGGGCATGAAGCTGAACACGGTGAATACGATCTCGAGGCTTTCCGTTTGGCGGTAATCGAAGGCAAGCACCCAGACGGCGCCCCGCTCAGCATGAACATGCCCCGCTGGCAGATGAGCGATGATGACCTGAATGATCTTTACGAATTCCTGAAGTCAATCCCGTGAAATTAATATGAAAAGATCGAATTACTGCCACCAGCGGCTCGCAAGTCAAATAGATACCGGGAGTACAGCCAGGCTGACTTGGAGCGCCTTAAATTAGCAGCCGGGGCTAGACGGCTGGATTTTTCCTTATAAGAAATAAAGGAAATCCTGGACTTGCGTGAACGAAACATCGCCCCCTGCAATGTTCTGCTTGATTTTCCGAGGGCGTAACACCCTGCGTTTGACTGCACCTGGTTGATTTGTGACAATGATGCGAGACTTGTAAAGCTTCCTGTGTATCAAAAGTGATCGTGGAGCGTTTAAGAAATTCGATCCAATGCTCCCGCATTGGGTTGAGGTTATGGGGGGAGTATTGGATCGTGGTATGACTTTATTCGCCTTCCAGAGGCAATCCAGCCGCTTCCCAGTCGTTAAAGCCGCCGTCCAGGTTCCATATATTGGTGTAGCCAAGTTCTACCAGAGTTTCGGCGGCAATACCACTCATACGATCGCTGCGGCAGTAGAGCACAATTTTGGCATCTTTATCAGCGGGCAGTTGGTCCAGATTCTGGTCAATCTCGTCAAATGGGATTGAAAGGTCGGTATTGGGGATGTCCCCTTCAAAGGGAATATGCACGTTTACAAAAGTAAAATCCTTGTTTTCAAGCATGGTCTGAAGTTCGGCAACAGAGACATCGGTATATTCTCCGCCAGAGACGGATATTTTTTTACCAACGACCTCACTCGAAGCAGCAGGAGCCGTCGATCCGCCGCATGCTGCCAGCAGGATGGCGCCCATGACAAGAGTAATAATGAATATGCGTTTCATGATTGTTTTCTCCTATGTTTTGATTGATGATTCAAATTATTAATGATGACGGGTCATGCTTCTACCCGGTAGTTGCGCATCATGCCCATGTCTTCATGTTCCAGATTGTGGCAGTGGTACAAATAAAGACCAGTATAGTCCTCAAATTTGAGCAGGATCTTGACCTGCTCGCCGGGCATGACCAGAACGGTATCCCTCCATCCCTCGTCTATATAACCAGCGCTCAAGGTCTCCCAGGCATCACGGTAAGCGGATTGAACTTGCCGCTCCACGACCTGGAACTGCAAATTGTGGACGTGCATGGGGTGCGGTAGTTCCATGCCCCCCATCATTCCCCGTCCCATCCCCATTCCACCTGCCTGGTTTATGAACTGCCACATCTCGAGAGTGTTGAGCTTGACAATTTCATCCGGGGCTACATCTGTCATTTCAAAGGTGCGCCCGTTAATTGACCAGCCCTCTCTCATAGCCATCGCCAGAACGAATGTCCGTGGGGATTGACGATTGACCACTTGCGCGACATCATAACTAGAGAAACTTGTCAACCGTTTTGGTAGAGATGCGGAGCTATTAGCCTCCTGATTGACCTTCACCGTAAGCACAGTGAAGCGCGCCCCCTGGGGCATACCGCTCCCCCCCATCATGCCGCCTTCCATGGACTCTCCCCCAGAAAATGGCAAGCTCAGCAAGCGGATCTCGCTATCCAACGAATGCTGGCTGAAGTCCACCCACAATTCCACACGCTGCGAAGGAGCCAGAGTAACATATTCGCGCTGTACTGGTCCTTCCAAAAGACCGCCATCGGTTCCGATCACGGATAGCGGCGTGCCGTCATCCCAGGTCAGCTTATAAATCCGGGAGTTGGAACCATTGAGTAACCGCAGACGATATGGGCGCATGGCAACCGGCAGGGTGAAATCCGGCTGCCCGTTCACCAGAATCCGATCCCCCAGAAATCCCACCATCTGATCCATCATCCCATTGCTTCCATACACCAATTGGTTATCGTTATTAAAAAGTCTGTCCTGAATCACTAAAGGAATGTCAAACTCACCTTCAGGCAGCCCCAACGCCTGCTCTTCCTCATCGCTCACGATAAACAATCCTGCTAACCCATAATACGCCTGTGGACCAGTACGCCCGTGAGGGTGAGGGTGATACCAGTAGGTCCCAGCCCGGTTGGAGACCTGGAAATCGTAAACGTAAGTCTCGCCTGTATTTATTGCAAATCGGGGGTGACCATCAGCAAGTTCGGGAACGTGCAGACCATGCCAATGGACAATGGAAACTTCAGGTAATTCATTTGTGAAGTGAATACGCACAGTTTGCCCTTTTTTCAGGTGGAACGCTGGTCCCAGGTAAGTATTGGGGAGGTCTTGCAGCACCTCAGGCGCACCTTTTAGCACTTCGCCCTGGTATTGCCAGACCTTGGTGGAACTGCCCGGCAAAATGGGCACCTGCGCTGGGACAGCGCGCAGCGCGATCTCCACATCTGGCTCTATGCCCGAAGCGCTTTCCACAGCCAGGGTGGGAGTCTCGGTATTGGGCAGGGCGGCGGTTGCTAACGCAATGGAGCCATCCCCCTGTGGGGTGCAGCTGCTCAACAAACTTACCAGGCTGCCACTGGTTAACAAACCCGCGGAACCTAATCCCATGGCGCGCAAGAAATCGCGGCGCGAAAGGGTTTTTGTAGTCATAGATACTCGTTTTTATTCGGTATCTGCCAACCGGAAAATAGGATTGGTTTTCAGATTCACTCCGAACATAAACACATCGGGGCGGGCATACAATAGAGGTGCTGCCCGCGCGACAGCAATCATTAAGGTTTCCTGATCGTTCATCTTAATTTCTTAATTATCCAAATTCGCCTTGATCTGGCTCACAAGATCCTCAACAGGTACGTACATGACTCCACCGTTTTCCGGAGCGCCGTAATCCCTGAGCCATACGACTTTCCCGTCTTCATTTACAAGCACGAATGTGTGTCCGGGCTCGCCGGATGCGACCGCCCATTTCAAAACACCATAATTCTCGGAGACCTCGTGTTCACCATCGGTCAGCAAGGGAACTGATGTGACGCCGTATTCAAGTGCGCCCTGGGAAAGTTCCTCGGGCGAGTCAAAAGCGATGCTGATAAGTCCTACATCCAGCGCCTGGAAGTCGGGGTCGTTTTGCAGATCCACGATCTGCTGCATGCAGGGTGGTCAGCCCACAGCCATATGAAAAAAGAGCAGAACTGGACCTTCCCCAGTATAGTCGCTAAGAGAGACATCGGCGCCCGTTGCGGAAGGGAGCGTGAAACCTGGAGCCTGGTCGCCGACTGCCAGGTCTCCCTGCGAA
>JAUWPO010000041.1 GCA_030611505.1 Chloroflexota bacterium | reverse complement strand
TGTACCATCTCTAATCTCATGAGGAGGGGCTGAAGATTTGTCTTCCTGGTTATCACTATGTATACTACTTTTTCCCCCAACACCAGAGAGCATTTTGCTTACATATAAAGCTCCTGGAAGACTGGCGATCATCACTAAGGTACGAAGCAATAATGCAGTTGTGAGTGAATTCTCCAGGGATACTCCTCCAAGGCTGTAATAAACGTATGTCATCGATATTTCTTGTAGACCATACCCATTGATCGTGAAAGGTAAAAGAGTAATGAAATATACCAGACCGGATAACCCGGCGATGGTTGTTATCGATATGTCTTCACCCATGCCAGTTAGCAAGAGATAGGTAGCACCAAAAATGCAGAACATATGTAAGCCTGTGAAGAGAAAGGAAATCCCCAAGGCGCGCGGTTTTTTTGTCCACAGACCAAGTGCTCCGATTACCCTTTGTGCGAGCCCCAAGGTTTTTACCCATATTTTCTTCACTATGTTACTAAGGCTAAACGTCATCGATAACTGAAATAAAAACGAGTTTTGAGAAGGTGAGAATTTGGTCATCATGATACTGGCTATGCCAACAGGCAAGGTCAAAAGCATGCCCGCCATACCAACCAACCTATCTACAATTATCGAGGCAGTGCAAATCGCAGCGTCAAATCCCAACTGCACGACACCAGCCAACCGCACAACATCACCACCGATTGTGGTAGGCAGGAAATTTGAGGCAAACAACCCAGCATATGTAATTTTTAAGGTTGACCGGTACGGTATACTCAATCCCGATGATCGAAGCAACACATGCCAACGAGCTGCAACTGCAAAACGAGAAACTGTAATCAACCCGAAAGCCAGGACTATACGCCAGAGTGAAATTTGTTGTAATGCATCTCTAATCTGCTCCCAGCCTTGCTGGCTAAGCAGGTAAAGCAACAAAGTAAGAGCGATCAGTGTACCAATGACTCGTATGAGCATTGACCGATTTGGGGCGCGGATCGGAGTTTCGCTCATTCAGTCGTTGTTACCAGTGATGACTTTACGAATCGTATAGGTGGGTTTAGCTTGTGATTCGTGGTAAGTGCGTGCTAACAGTTCAGCAATCAATCCCATTAATATTGATTGGAAACCAAGGATCGCAATCATAGAACTCATTTGAAACAAAGGGGACGCAAGAGCAGGTATCCCGAGCCAAAGCCGGCGAACCATTAGAAAGAATAAGATTCCAGCGCTGAAAAATATTAGCAGCAATCCTGCCCCGCCGAACAGATAAATCGGTTTATGTGAATAACTGATGAGGAATTTTGTCGTGAAAAGATCCAGGATGACCTTCAGAGTGCGGTTTAATCCATACTTTGTTTTGCCATACTTACGTCCATGGTGGTGAACTGGAACTTCCGTAATACTCGCGCCTACTGCGTCAGCATAGGCAGGAATAAAGCGGTGCATCTCGCCATACAGACGGAAACCAGTCAGGATTTCGCGGCGATATGCTTTCAATGTACAGCCGTAATCGTGTAAGTGTACACCCGTGACCACTGAAATCAGCCAATTCGCGATGTGTGAGGGGAATCTGCGGGTGATGAATATATCATGACGCTCTTTTCGCCATCCACTCACGACGTCATAACCCTGATTGATCTTATTGATCATCATCGGGATGTCAGCGGGATCGTTCTGCAAATCTGCGTCCATTAATACTATTATTTCCCCTTTGGAATAGTCGATCCCGGCTGCAATTGCTGCGGTTTGACCAAAGTTGCGCCGTAGTGCAACCGTTGTGGTGTGGTTTGGATCGTCGTCTGTCAGCTTTTCGAGGACTTGCAGGCTTTCATCTGAACTGCCATCATCTACATAGATTACTTCCCACTCAAATTCGGCATGATCATCAAGTGAATTGTGGAGTGATTTATGTAATAGCGGCAGGCTTTCAGATTCGTTGAAAACTGGGACGATGATAGAGATTTTCATAGTTTTTACATGTATCTACAGGATCAGATTGATTTATCCTTGGAAGTGCATTCGTTGAAATAACGAAACAAAACATTAATTGTTTGGTTTAAAATTCAGTTGTTGAATTATAATACTTGTTGGATGGTGGTCAAGAGTCATTTCTCAGGATGGCATGGTTATGGTTAGGTCCGGTTTGAAGGCAATTAATTTATGAGTGGATTAACGTCCAATTGTAGAGCTTTTTTGAAGTAGTATTTAATAATTGTAACCAAAGAGTTCAATTTCTCTTGCACAAACTCTATCAACTATTTTTTTCTCTTCGAACCCAACATTGTTTGTATAGTCACGCCCATCCTTTCGGGTTGCACCTTTTGCTTTGGGTAGTAAAGTTTTGTTTGGTAGTTCCAGTATCTCTCCGATCTTATTAATCTCCTCATCTAAATTCTCATAAGAACACACATAATCTACAGCTAGATCTCCATCGATACTATATATTTCGAAGTTTGATAAATGGTTTACATCAACGGTCTGCAGATACTCTAAGAGATTTGGCTTGGGATTCATATTGCGAGTTCTCCAATAATAAAGAGATACAGCTTTATCCCAAGGATTGCGTTCAATACAAAATTTGAAGTATGTTTCCCAATTTCCACGGTCAATAATTGATTTAACTCTTTTAGCAGGCATGTGATTATAGAAATCCGCATATTTTCGACCAGGTTGGTAACGTCTCCAATATCTTAATGTATATTTTGGACAAGGCAAATAAAAATTCTGGGGACCACGATAACCGAGTTCACTCCTTATCTTCTCGTCTTTGCGAGTGACCTTGGTAATTATGTCATTTTCCCCGCAAAACTTGGAGAGTGCAATCTCGATGCTTGTACCTGCCGTCTTACGAGTTTTGAGGAATATGAATTTGTGTTTGTGCGATATAATCATTTTTCTGCCAGGATAGTGTAAAATGCAAAATTACGCATGCATTTTACACCACAACCCGGTTTAACGAGATACTAGAATTTATGACAAATCCAAAGATATCACTTTCCAATGGTGGTTATGTTCTAGTTAATGTCGAAAAACAATCGCATCGATAGGGTCGTTTCAAATGTCGATTAAGGGAAGCATTTCACGAATGATGGTCAAAAAGTAGGGAAAGAATAGACATGAAATTGACTGAAGCCGTCAAATGGCTTTGGAGTGATGATACCCTTTCGGCAAGGCGAGTTCGTTGGGTGCTCAAAATCGTTATCGTATTGCTACTTCTGATTGCCCTTTTCTGGGTTGTCGATTTTGGGGAGGTTATCCATGCACTAGCGACTGCTGATCCATTGTTCTTAATCATTGGTTTTGCCCTCACGTTTCTGAGAGTTTTCCTCAGTGCAGTTCAACTGATGATTCTTGTTCGCAAACAAGGGATCAATTTGGGCGTCGGTCAGATAATCTATATAAATTTGTCTGTAAAATTCTATCTGCTTTTTTTACCTGGCGATTTAGTTGGAAGTGGAATTAGATGGTATAAACTTTCACAACCCAGTGGTAAGCGAGCTGAAGCATTAGCTGCCGTGGCGTTCAATCGCCTGTTCGATCTCTTTCTAATCTTTGTGCTTGGGTTTGGTTTCTGGTTGTTGAGTGATCAAGATTATGTACAGATCGATGCCAGACAGCTCGTAGTGTTGATCCTCCTAACTATCCTACTGTGGTTTATCCTCACCCGGTTGAGTTTGCCGCTTTCTAAAATTATCGCATCCCGAGCTGGAGGAACTTATTCGTCATCGCTTATCCAGTTCGGGATGCAGAAACTTGAAAAATTTTTGTTAGCTGTTGCGAATTATGCAGATTTCTCAGCTTGGCAATTGTTGTTTGTTACAATCGTCGGGATTTCTCGACAATTGGTTGGCATTGGGTCCTATGTTTTCCTGGCTAAAGCTGTCGGTATTGAATTGTCGTTCATTGATATGGGATGGATACGTTCAATTGTTTTATTGGCTGCATTTCTACCTTTTTCGTTTGCAGGTGGTATAGGCATTCGCGAGATTACATTGGTAGCAGTGCTTTCAACATTCGGCGTCAGTGCAGAGCTCGCAATCGCATTCTCGTTGCTGCTCCTGGCGCGTGGTTTTTTACTTGGTCTGGCGGGGGGACTATTGGAGGCTATTCATTCTTTGCGGGCAAAATATGTTATCTGATCTATATCCTGGCGAAATTGTCAAGTTTAAGCTGAAGGATGGCGAAAACATCTCTTCATTGAAAATGACTAATGGGATTTGTACTTCATGACAATGCCGAATTTTTTAATCATTGGTGCCGCGAAGGGTGGGACCACGACCCTCCACAATGTGCTCGCCCAACACCCTGATGTCTATATGTGCCCGGTAAAAGAATCTGGCTTCTTTTGGGCTTATGGGGAGGATGTTCGTCTGCAAGGAATTGGCGCTGAAAGGCTCCGAAATCGATTAATCGACGATTTAAATCGTTATCAGAAACTATTCGATGGGGTCACTAACCAGATCGCGATCGGCGAGGCTTCTGTCCGCTATCTTTCCACTGCAAACACCCCCGAAGTGATTCACGAGTTCATTCCGGGTGCCAGGCTTATCGCGAGTTTACGACAACCAGCCGATCGCGCTTTCTCTGCTTTTTACCATAACCTGCGTGATGGAATTGAACCTTGCAGTGACTTTAGCGAAGCGATCGCTCAGGATCAAAACGGGCTGCGTGATCATTGGGTGGTTTGCCAGTATCTCAACGTTGGATTTTATTATCAGTTTCTGAAACGATATTTCGATATTTTTGACCGGAATCAGATTCATGTTTCGCTCTTTGATGATCTAAAAGAAAAACCATATGAGTTAATTAGCAGTCTATATAAATTTCTGGATGTAGATGACACATTTAGACCCGATCTATCTCACCGGCATAATGTTACAGGAATTATCCGCAACCCATTATTGAGGGCAGCGTGGGCTCGATCAAGTAAACTCCGTGCTACCATCCGCCCCTTGCTAAAAGACCGGGTGCGGCATAATATTTTTGAATGGGTGATCAGGTTTCAGGATAAACCGCTCTTCTCACCCGAACTGCGATTAGAATTAACTGATTATTACCGCGAGGACATCAATCGTTTACAAGATCTGCTTGATCGTGACTTGAGTCATTGGCTCGAGCCGATCCAGCAGCTTTGATCTGTAGGTGAATTTGACCATGTTGTTAGTGTCTACCGTTCGGCGGCGTTGTCCAGCTAATGCAACATCCGGGTTTATCTACGCGATAGACCTCCAGAATCAACGAATATTACGGCGTTGCGCTATTATAGAAACTGCGTACCGGGAGGTAGATACAAACCCGCGTGGAGGTATGCGCGGCAGCAAAGGAATCGCTGTTCGCAATGACCAGATAGCACTCTCGAACGATTCAATGATCTGCCGTTATGACCCCCAGTGGAACTTGCTGGGGGTTATTTCCCATCCTTCCTGCGCTGGAATCCACGACATTATGTTTGAGGGTGATACATTATGGGTATCTTCAGCTCGAACTGACACGGTGATGCAATTTTCGATTTCTGGTGAATTATTACGTCATTTCTACATGCGAGAACCCTCACTAGCAACAGATACATTGAAATGGAAACCCCCCGTCCTTTTAGGGGGAGATCAAATACGTGAGGGAGTGATTGACTTCCGAGACCCTCGTACACACGAGAAAGAGACGTTCGACAGAGCGCATGTTAACAGCGTTTGTGTTTTGCAAAATGGTGATATGTTGGTATCTATGGGTTTCGTCTTCGGTGGGGATTTCGCAACGCTGCTGAGATTGAAGAAGCAGCTTGTCAAATGGGGAGTATGGCGTGGATTTGTGGCTGTAAATCGCCGGATGCGCAATACGTTTGAGAAGAATTCCAAAACCATGGACGACAATCTGATAATCAAGCCTGCTAAAGCCCAATCGGCTGTAGTGCGAATCTCCTCTGATGGGACTCGTTCACTGTGTTTTGTTCTGCCAAACGTTACAGCACCAAGTCACAGTTTGCACACCTTGCCGGATGGCACGATTATTTACTTGAGCACCACCAATGGGTCAGTTCTTCACATTGACCCCCGGTCGGGAGATATTCTATCTTCCACTAAAGTGACAGATGGTTTTCTGCGTGGAATTACATCACTTCATGACCGGACTCTGCTGCTGGGTACAAGAGGGGAATTGCTGACGTATGATTTATCAGCTAAACGTGTTGTGAAAAGGATGAAAATACCCACGGATATAAATGAGGCCGTTTATGATATTAAGAGATTGCCATCTCATTATTCCATGCCTCCCCTTTCTTTTGAAGAGCATTTCAAAAAAACTGTGGGATACGAAGCAAAAAAACTGATTTTAAATAACAAAAACAGTATTATATATAGCAAATAGGTTCTTTATTGATAAATTTCGAATTAAATCAGGGTGCAATCCACTTCGATTCTCGTGTCCAAGTAAATTAATACAGTTATCATTGCAATATACACCCATTAAGACTGATCAATCGTCGGAATTTATCGCGATCGCTGTCCCAATGCTCTGAGATAATCTGAATACACGGATCAGACAAAGCCTCTCTCTTCTCGATGCCTAATTCATTCCACCATTCTTCATCAATATATATATATGAAAAGTCGTATTCTAAAAAGCCCTCGATCGATGGATCTGCGCGTAATTGTTCCCATTCAGGTAGGGTTTTACGGATGCCGGCGCCGGCTCTAGTGAACCGTCCCGTCACTGTAGTAGCGCGCCATTTTTCGGGGTCAAAAACCAGATCGTTGTAGGGCAGGGTGTCCCAAACGTCGCTTGCTATCATAGCATCCAGCCTAGTTATTCCTGATGAAATGATCGGTTGTGTGGCTGCTGTAAGGGATATCCCGGCGATTACAATGCCCCCAAACACCATCAATGATAGACTGGTAACCCCAGCGACTTTTAGAAATTTGGACCAATAACCAGAATACTCCCAAATAAGGAAAACAAAGAATATCATCCAAATTACTAGTGCATATGCTGAAAGACGAGTGATATCACGCTCCGACCGGTAACTCAAAACAATAGGAACCAGGAATCCAATCCACGAGCTCAAGATTAGTACTCCATTTATCAAATTTCCCTCCTTGAAACGGCGCCAAGCCCATATTGTGATCCATGGTGTGAACAGGATTATGGGACCGATTTCGAATAATGCAACCAGCACTTCTAAGGGTGAATCTATTCTTAATGGGCTGAGATGTGCAGATATGATGGCTGGAGGCCAACGAAGTGAAAAACCTGCGAATGAGAAGCCCTCTACCACAGATTTCATGGCCGGTGGGACGGGTTTCTCGTACCCTAAAATTTGTTTGCGGAGAATCTCGGTAATGCTTCCGCCTTGAAAAATGGCGAATGGTATGGACAGTAGCAAAGCGTAATATTCGCCCCTCATAATATATGTCCCACAGCGTTTCCATAAGTAATAAACAGCGATTAAAACACCGCCTGTAAAAAACAAGGCATAACTGGATTCAAAAGCAAGAGCCCAGAAAGAAAAGAGAATTACGAAGATTACGAATGAATAGGTTCTGTTGCCCCGTGAGGCAAGCAACCAAACCAGGAGAAGGATTAATATTGCTAGAGCCGGAGGACCGGCTTGTATTGTTAAAAAATGAGGAGGCATTATCCCATTAAGAAAGCCGAAGACGAACGGAATTGGAGGGCCTCCGTCAACAGCCCATTTTTTTGTTAATGCTAAGAAAAATGGTGCTCCCAGTTTGGAACTGGTTTGCGCTAATGAAATCTTAGAACTGGCTTCGATAAGAAGCGCTGGGGGTAGCAATAATAATAAATATCGCGTGCCAGTTGCCAATGTCAGAACAACTGCAAGAATTGCCCCTCCGAACTCACTTTTCAGATATCTCACCCCCAGCAAGTAAGCCAATAATACAGACCAGGCACCCACTAATGCTTTGCTGAAATCGAAAGCGCTCCAAGGGAAAAAACCACCAAGCCGCATCAGGCTGGCGCCCAGTAATTGGAATCCATAATGATATGAAAAATAGAAATCAGGATTCATGTAGAAATGGGGGGGTATATCACCTGTAGCCATAGTGGATATAATGGACAGGTTCTTATGATCATCGAACAGTCCCAGCCCTTTTCCAATTTGAGCGAAGATATAAATTAATAGCAGTCCGACTAGGAGCAGTGACCATACTTTAAAGTCCCTCCAATCAAGAATAGGTCTTTCACCTCGCAATGCGAAAGCCACTCCTATTACAAGTACCATAAAACCAGCAAGAGAGAAGGTTGCCATTGGTGGAAGCCAATGACCCAATAAATTTGCGAACCACAAATAAGAACAGAGACCTAAACCAGCGCCTACAATTAACCGTTCGCGTCTTTCCATGTTGAATGCGTGTCTGGCTATTAACCAGCCGCCGATTAACCAGACTAATGTGATCCCTAACCAAGGTAATAGCTGCAGCGGGTTTCCGTCTCGAAACCAATACATGGTAATCTCCTATATATTCCCATCCGATTATACTATTGGAGATCTCTAAGGTTAGTATCAAAAAAAAGAATTGTGCTAGAATTGTTTGGGTTGTTCCGTAGCAATAAGTATGAAACGCTTTTTGTTCTTCTCAACTGGTATTGGTGAGTGCCATAAATGCGAATTCTGTTATTAAGTTACGAATTTCCACCTATCGGGGGTGGT
Source organism: Chloroflexota bacterium (assembly GCA_030611505.1). Lineage (GTDB taxonomy): Bacteria > Chloroflexota > Anaerolineae > Anaerolineales > UBA4823 > JAUWPO01. The sequence continues at coordinate 7,149 of JAUWPO010000041.1, read as the reverse complement.
GGCGCGAGGGTCGTTGCTGGCTTGGCGAATGAATTGGTAAACCTGGGTCACAATGTAGATTTAGTTACTATGGGTTTTCACGGTCTGCCCAGAAACGAAAAAGTGGATGGAGTAAATGTATATCGGATACCATGTTTGCGTCTCCAGGAGTCGATTTGCCGGCCCCCCGAGATGGTGACCTATCTCATCGCAGCATTGCCTGTATTGCTCCGCCTAACTAAGCGCACACGATATGACATAAACCACACCCACTTTATTTTCCCGGATGCACTATTAGCATACATGGTAAGGAAACTTACTGGTTTGCCATACATAGTCACAGCACATGGTTCCGATGTTCCTGGCTATAATCCAAATCGGTTCATACATCTGCATAAGGTGCTTAAACCTATTTGGAGATTAGTCGTGGAGAGTGCCGAGAGGATTGTCTCGCCGAGTAACAGCTTGGCTGACCTGATAGCGCTGCAAAAGCCCTCAACTCCAGTCGAAGTGATCCCAAACGGCATTAGTGTTTATCAATATGATTACTCAAAGAGAGAACGAAACCGCATCTTAATCGTCAGTCGTTTCTTTGAACGTAAAGGTGTCCAGTATTTTCTAAAGGCTCTTGATGGTCTGAGCATACCTTTTAAAGTTGACATTGTTGGAACCGGACCTTATCTTCCCACACTTAAAAAAATCGCCAACATGGTGAAAACAAGTGCGGAGATCGAATTTCATGGTTGGATCGACCAAAAAAAACCTAAGTTACAAGAGTTATTTGAAGGTGCCAGTATCTTTGTAATGACTTCAGAATCCGAGAACTTCCCGATGGTGTTGCTCGAAGCAATGACTGCCGGTTTGGCAATTATCACTACTCGAAGTACAGGCTGCGAAGAAGTAGTTGGAGATGCAGCATTACTGGTTGCACCAAAAGATGCTGAAGCTATTCGGGCGGCATTAATAAAACTGGCGGGTAATCCCGATCTGAGTGACCAACTAGGGAAAGACGCATTTAGTAGGGTGGCTCAAAATTTTGATTGGCCGGTAGTCGCTGAACAATATGTAGAAGTCTATAGCAGAACTGAATGAAAAGCCCACACACACAATATCTTTTCACATAGTTCCTGTGTTTCGTTGAGAGGATACATTTTAGCCGAAGTCTTCTGACGGTTATAAGAAAAGCGTAACTTTATTTATTACCAGGTTGCAGGAGGTATTTACAACATGCGAGTTTGTTTGATTTCGGTTGAAATTTTTGCCTGGGGAAAATATGGAGGATTTGGACGTGCTACACGTTTGATAGGTCGCGAGCTTGCAAAGCGCGGCGTGGACGTGACTGCCGTCGTTCCAAGGCGGGAAGACCAACGCCCAGTGGAGGATTTAGACGGAATCCGCGTCTTGAGCTTCCGATTCCCGGATTTGATGACAGCATCAAAGTTATTACGGGAGGCCGACGCGGATATCTACCACTCACAAGAGCCGTCATCAGGGACTTACTTGGCGATGAAAGCGATGCCGGAGCGAAAACATATTATGACGTTTCGTGATCCGCGTGACCCACATGACTGGAGGGTTGAGCTGCGAATGCCGTCTTTGAATTATTCTCAGGTATTGGCAAATTGGGTATACGAAGACAATTGGCTTGTCGACAATGCTGTGCGACGTGGTGATGGATGGTTTACGATAGGTCGTTATTTAATACCTAAAGTAAAGGCGAAATACAATTTGAAAGCCGATCCTGTATTCTTGCCCACACCGGTAGTCGTCCCGGATACGATAAACAAGTCTTCAGATCCAACGGTGTGTTATATGAACCGTTGGGATAGGCGCAAGCGTCCTGATATTTTTTTTGAGTTGGCCAAGTCTTTCCCAAATGTCCGATTCCTTGCTGTTGGGAAAAGCCGGGATATAAAATGGGAAAATGAATTACGAGATAGATATAGTAACCTTCCAAACTTGGAGATGGTTGGTTTTGTTGACCAGTTTTCCAGTGACAGGCACTCGAAGATCCTCGAAAGCAGTTGGGTTTTTGTGAACACAGCGGTTCGTGAAGCGCTGCCGAACGCTTTTATTGAAGCTGCAGCTCATGGGTGCGCCATATTAAGCTCGGTTGATCCTGACGGTTTTGCTTCGAAATTTGGTTACTATGCCTCTGACGATGACTTCAAGAAAGGGTTGGAGTTATTGTTAGAAAACAACCTATGGAGAGAGCAGGGCGAACGCGGTTATGCCTACATACGAGATATATTCGAAGTGAATAAATCTATTGACCGGCACTTGACGATTTATGAAGAATTGACCGGGCTTAGCCGCCCGGAGATTTCCAGCGATTAGGGTGGTAAATGACAGCCTTATTGGTATCCACTGTTCGGCGCCATACCTCTGCGACAGACCCTTCTGGTTATTTGTACGTTGTTGATCTAGATCGCAAACAGGCGGTTCAGCGTAGCAGGATTATCGAACCACCATATCACGAATTTGACACGAATCTGCGCGGTGGAATGCGTGGTTGTAAGGGGATCGCTATTCGTGAAGACCAGGTGGTTATTTCGAATTATTCGGTTATCTTCCGCTACGATCCAGAGTGGAACTTACTCGGAACTTTCGCGCACCCATCCTGCGCCGGGATTCACGATATTATGTTTCAAGGTGAAACCTTATGGGTGACCTCAGCACGGACCGACATATTGATGCAATTTAGTTTATCTGGAGAATTACTGCAGCACTATTATTTGCGCGAACCATCACTGGCATTAGATGAATTACGATGGAAACCGAAGGTTTTGTTACAGCCAGACCAGATCCGGAAAGGATCAATTAATTTTCTTGACCCTCGAACATACGATTTTGGTGAATATGATAGGGCACATGTTAATAGTATATGTATCTTGCCGGATGGCGACCTTCTGGTTTCATTAGGACTAATCGTAGGGACAGATTTTGAAACCCTGTTACGCATGAAAGATCGATTGATCGAGTTGGGTATATGGTCTCGATTGATGGCTGTGAATCGCAGGATTCGATCTGCACTGGGAATAAAAAAGGATAAACACGCAGATCTAATTGCACTCCCCATTAGGGGAAAATCTGCAATAACACGGATCACCCGTGAGGGAAGTATTTCCTTGTGTCTTGAAATCCCAAAAGCCACAGTGCCTGGTCACAGCCTGATGCTGTTACCTAATAACACAGTGATATATTTGAATACTACTGAAGGAACAGTAATCAATTTTGATCCAAAAACTTGCCAGGTTATATCTACAACCCGGGTGGGGAAAGGGTTTTTGCGAGGGGCAACTTCATTGAACAACCATATGCTGCTTTTGGGAGATAAACAGGATTTGATAATGTATGATATTCGTGTGGATCAAGTGGTCGAAAGGATAAGAATTACAGCTGATTCGAAGGAAGCAGTGTATGACATAAAAATACTACCCCCTCACTACGACCTGCCTCCCAATTCATTCGAAGAACATTTTGAAGCACTGATGGGGTTTAATGCCAATTCTATAATTGAGAGTGGACAAATTTCACGGATCTAAATCATCGTTTTAAATAGCTGGTGCTATTCGAAATTTCATACTTGTAAATCTATCAGGAAGGGAGCGCATCTGTATACTGCCACTTTTACATGTGGTTTAGTGTGGCGGCGTTTGAGTTCGAGCAATAGATTATCCCACTGGTGATATATCTCCCCATTTGGAAATATTGTTCTCAGCTCTTCCTCGCTTATTCCTTGAGTAAGCATCATAAAGTCGAGCGATTTCTTTTTTATCATATTGCGTCCTGATTTGATCCGATAAAGAAGAGTTTTGAGATCTCGCATTTGGAAATTCTTCAATCGTCGTATCATCCGTGTTCGCACGGCACTCTCGAGGGGGAACAATTCATGGTCCCCAACCCCTATTGGGCAGGCGGCTAACACTATTTTTGAAGCATCATTCTTTGCTTGATGCAGCGGCCAAAAGCCTCTATCATAAGCGAATTGCAAATCCGCATCGAATGGATACATATCTGCTACAACCAAATCCGCATCTTTCACGGGTAGAATGCGGTATTGTTTGGATGCGAACTCAACTCCTTGCCGGTGCGCGATGTTTTTATCTCCTGCAAAAATGGCTGCAATTTGCCGTTGCTGGTTCAATACCACATTGACGATGAAATCTAGGTGGACTTGGGTTGCGATTTGTTCGATTTCATTCCCGAACTCAGTATCTAGAGAACCTGCTCGATGATCAGCCCCTCTCAGATGGTCGTGCATGTATTGGATAGTCTTGTAACCAGCAACCCCTGGAACAAGGATTTTTGACCCGCCAGAAAAACCTGCCGCGGGGTGGGGGTAGATACAACCTATGCCGATTTTCAAGTCGCTTTCATAGACTGCTCGATTGATATATAGAGGTGTTCCCTTGGAAGTCGTCCCCAAGAAAATAAGATCTTCGTGGCTGTTATGTGGTTTGACACATATTGAGGATGGAATGTTGGGTCCAAGCTTGCGCCTAATATCGTCTCTGGTAGCCGGTTTATGAGCGCCGCCGCCCACGATAATCGTGATCGCCTCATTGGGAATGCCGGCATTAGCTAATTCAGCAAGCACGACATCAATCGGGATATCTGCTGGAGTAGGACGAGTGAGATCGTCGACGATGATTACCGCACGGGTGCGATTTTTAGCCAGTTGGTTTAAAGTTTTACTTCCGACAGGATTTTTAATTTGCTCTTTAATCGATGTGTGAGGAAGTTCAGGTAGTATTTGGTCACCAAGCACAGTAATATCCCACGAGTCTGGAAATTCTATTGTTATTTGTTCGTCTTTATACCAGGCTGCTGATAGGAGCTTGATTTCTTTCATAGGGGCGACTTAAAGTGAGTATTTATCGATATCATTCGATGATTATTTATTGACTTATTGCGAGAAACGCACTTTCTTGATTGTTGCTTATGGAGGGTAAATGTAATTGGGGCAATTCTTGGGTGTGGCTCGCGGGACCAATAATTGGATGCGAACCTCTTTAGAAGTATATACTGGTTTGTAGTAACACAAGACAGGTCTAGCGACCCATTTTACCCAAGCGTTGTTCTCCTCTGCAAAGCTGTCAGTGATGTATTGTTTTTTTCTTGATAGAGGGTTGCTTACGATCAGAGAAAACCGTTTGCTAGCAAGGTCCTCGTAAAACTCCTGGAAATAAACAAAATTATTAGCCATTGCTTGTTCTATGAGATACTTCTTCTCATACTCCGAAACCAACTGTACATCTTTAATAAAATCAAATGTCAGCAGTTGACGTTGGTCAACAAAAAGAATTTCCCCTTGGAGTTTAGCGTTCTTGACTTCTGTTTGGATGGTTTCCAAAGCGTTAGCGACTATATTCTGTGGTGGTAATTGTAAAGGTGTGGCAGTGTTGAAAGAATTCCAAGAAGGTACAAACATTGCGAGGACAAGAACGCCCTTAGCCCATAAAGGCCATTTGGAAGGGAAAATTTTATTCACACCCTTGAGCATGAGACCGGATAGGATAACCAATGTAACGAGATACATATCCAGGTTGTGAAGGTTATTGCCTCCTCCTATCTTCACGCTGATGATGAGACCAATCATTAAAAATACAAAGGCAGATCCAACGAAGGCGAATTTTTGTATCCAGTTCAATTTCCATTGTTTGTCTACAATTAGCCAAACCAGGAGAATGATTAATGGAATAGTCTTTGTAATGATACCCAGAATGATTCCTTCATTGTAGGTTGCGTTTGGAAGCAAGCGGAACCACAAAAGAGGTTGAGAGAAAGAAGACCCGGTGGTTAATTCTTTGGGTAAGATGAGTTGTGGGTAAGCGATTACTGCGGCTGCGAGTCCGGCGAAAGAGATTAATACAATCGGCATGATACGGCGTAAAGTGGAAATTGTCTTTTCGTCTTTATTGAAATTGAATTCAGAAAGTAGAATCAATACAGTCCATGTCACAGGGGCAGCAAACCAGGTGTACCGGCTGGATGCAGCATAGAAGCTAGCTAGCACAACGCCAAGCAGTGATAACAACCATCGACCGGGATGCACAAATATCACTATAAGTAAGGCGCTCAATACTAAAGGCGTGTATATCGGTCCTTGAGTGAGGAAAAGAAACACCCAGAGTGAAAACATCAATTTTCCTTTCCCACCCAATGTGCCCCATCTGGCTATCAAAAACCCCAAAAATAAATACGGTATGGTCCATAGAATTGCATCCCAGAGCCGGTGGAGCCAAATCGGTGTATCGGGAATTAGAAAGATGGATCCCCACAACATATGTCTGCCTGGGGCGTCAAATGGGATGGTTAATTTGCCGGGAAATGTATAGCGATCACTGCCAAAATAAATCGAATAATCGTAAAGACGGTTGCCCTCCGACCACGAGAGCGTAAATGGGTAGTTGGTCACATTCGTAAGATAGTCGCCCATAGCGAATATACTACCGGTCAGGAGCAGCCCTAAGAAAAAACTGGTGCGAGTCAACAAATGTGATTCCCCGGCAGATGTCACTAAAGCAAATAAAAGGCTAGAGATTAGAAGCAGCATCAACCGGAGGTAAGGACCGGTGAATATACTTCCCCATTGGGTATAGAGGAGCAAGTAGGCTGGAAAGACCAGTGCTGCAATCGCGATGGGCCAGCGTAATAATCTTAACCGTTCGCGCAGTTTAATAAGAGGCCGTTCTTTCTTCTTTAATTTCTCTGGATTCCAGATAGCCAGAAGGATAATGAGGAATATTAGCAGGTCGAAAACCGCCAGGCAAAAAAAAGCTATCCCCCACTTAATGGTTAATTTCCCTAGAAATGGTCCGATTGATGGAGCCAACTGATAAAACTCCATCTGAGCACGGTATAGGATAAATCCTGTAGTGAAACTGCCTGCAATTTGTAACAGTTTTTTCATAAATCTACCTGGCGAATTATACAACAGGTGATTTGTTTAGTTGTTGTTTTTTATGATTTAGCCAAAAAAAGTCTTGGTAGTTTTTAGACTTGCTTCTTATCTATGAAAATAGAATTGTTTATTTAATTCTCTTGAATATGCGAATCCATGAGTCACTCCGGCATTGCACCTGAGGTGGTGTGGGCTCCAACTCTTCATATTTCCCGGTTGAGAGAGCATCTTTGTGCCATCCATGGAATGAGCGTTGTTCTATC
>JAUWPO010000085.1 GCA_030611505.1 Chloroflexota bacterium | reverse complement strand
TACTTGGATTCAAGTTTAAGGTGCGATGCATTTTCCATTTATTGACTCCAATTAATAAATCCTCATCCACCAACTTATAGATTGTCTGTGAACATGTCGCGCGCAGCTTCGGTGCACTCCAGCGATCCGACCAGAGACAGATGGTCACCCTGTTCGATGCGCGTGTCCCCGTTTGGAACGAGCACTTCTCCCTACCGGCGAAGCGCCAGGATCAGCACATCCCCAGGCAGGGTGAGCTCGCGCAAGGAAATGGATGTCTTAGCCGGAAGCAGCGTAGCCAACTATGCTATTTCAGCTTAAACTTGATTGTGCTCTTATAACAGTGACCGCCTAATCCCTCCCTTGTACAGAGAGTTATGACAGCTTTGGCATAATGACCTGGTTTGGCGTGCTTGTTTAGAGTCGCAGCGATGGATAAGGACTGACCTGGAGCAAGCCGGTCGCGATTGGAAGCCAAGCAAGAGTCGCTGTCCAGAAAAGGTGCGTTGCTGGTTTGTGGTCCGAACAACCTTTTTCCGGTCGTCAGGTCATCAACTTGTACGCGTCCAGATTCAAGCGCCTCGAATGAGTTATTGTGAACTCTGAAAAAAACAACCGGTTCGCCGCCATATTCCTGGACTCGCGCCCTGCTCACTGAAAACCCCCAACAGCACTTGGTGGGTGCTTTAGGCATTGGGGAGGGTGTAATTACTGGCAAAAGGTTAGGATTGCCTTCAACGTGGGTCGTTTCCGACCAGACCCAGCAGAATCTGTCGTCTTTGGTCGGATTTTGTATGTACCACCAGTAATCTGCGGAGTCGCGTCCATATACGTTGGAAGTAGTACCCACCAGGAGATAACCATCTACTTTATATCTCCTGCTCGGTCCAAGCCGGCAGTTAGTGTTTACATCAGCCCAGATTTCGGGTTGGACAGTTGAAGTGGAAACTGCTGTAAGGGAGGGCTGTTGTGTGTATGTTGGAGCAGGTTGGGTATGGGTCGTAGTGGGTGATGGTGTTGGCGTGGCGCTTTGCACGATGGTTATTTGCGCTGTGGAAGGTGAGATTGCAGTAACTGCTAATTCGGTTTCGCTATGGCGGGAAGCGACTGTAGCCGCCACCGCGGTATTAATCTCAGCCTGGATGTCGACCACGGATTTTGATGGAAAGAACTGAGAGCAGGCGCTTATCAATAATAACAGCGCACAAATGATTGCCCCCAGGATAACACGGTAGCTCAATTCTCGGTCTCTCATCCTCCACCTTCCTGTAATCGTTCCATGTAAAAGGATGTTATCGGGTGAACAACTATTGGTAATTTCTTGGGGTTAAGCTTCGCTACCTCGCAATTCCGATTGGCTGTCAACGGTTGGGTTATCATAATTATAGCCCATGAAGCTCGGAAGATGGATTAAAATATTGGACATGGTAGAATCAAACACTATTTGAACTATGGACCTCTTTGATCACTCTCTGAAACAACGCATGAAGCACGAGGCGCCTCTGGCTGCCCGTATGCGGCCGCGCACACTGGATGAATTTGTTGGGCAGCAGGACATTGTCGGTCCGGGGAAACTGCTTCGGCGGGCAATTGAGACCGACCGCCTGTTCTCATCGATCATCGTGTGGGGACCACCTGGATCGGGTAAAACCACCTTGGCGCAAATCATCGCACACAAGACGGAATCATATTTTGTGACTCTTTCTGCGGCTCTGGCAGGCAAACCCGAGCTGCGCAAAGTAATCCAACAGGCTGTTGAACGCCGTAAGTTGCATAACATGCGTACGATCTTATTTGTAGATGAGGTTCACAGATGGAATAAAGCCCAGCAGGACGCCCTGCTGCCGCATGTTGAGAACGGGATGGTGACTTTAATTGGCGCGACGACCGAGAACCCATATTTTGAGGTTATCGGCGCGCTGGTGTCTCGCTCGCGTGTTTTCCAGTTGCGTCCCCTGGAGGATGGGGACGTACGCTGCATCCTGGAAAACGCCATTAATGACGCTGAAAGGGGTTATGGTGAGCGGGATATTCTCATGGATGAAGATGCGATGGAACATCTCATCCGGATTGCTGGCGGTGATGCACGTAATGCCTTAAACGCCCTCGAGCTAGCGGTGGAGAGCACGCTGCCTGATGCGGACGGATTCATCCACATCAACTTAAATGTGGCTCAAGAGTCGATCCAACGGCGGGCAGTCTTTTATGACAAGGACGGGGACGCTCATTACGATACGATTTCCGCCTTCATCAAGTCGGTGCGCGGCTCTGATCCCGACGCGACTTTGTATTGGCTGGCGAAAATGCTGTACGCCGGAGAAGATCCGCGCTTCATTTTGCGGCGCATGATCATCCTGGCGAGTGAAGATATCGGACTTGCTGACCCGCTGGGATTGGTGGTTGCCAGCTCAGCAGCACAGGCTTTCGACTACATCGGGCTGCCGGAAGGTGTTTACCCGATTGTGGAAGCTGCCCTCTACCTTGCCACTGCGCCGAAATCTAACACGGCGGGAGCATATTTTAAGGCCTTCCAATTGATCGAGAATGAGGGAATTACAAGCGTACCGAGACACCTGCAGGATGCCAACCGGGATGGTAAAGCCTTGGGTCACGGCGAAGGGTACCAGTACCCGCATGAAGCCCCAGACCATTTCCTACCGCAGCAGTACCTGCCAAACCAACTGTTGGGGACTTATTTTTACAAACCCACAGATCAGGGTTATGAAGCCCAGGTTGCCGAACGCCTGACACGTTGGAGAGAGGCCCAGCGAAAAGCATTGGAGATCACAGAGACCGAAACTTTACCCGGCTTGTCAAAAGATGAAATCGAAACCATCAAAAAGCGCCACAAACCATCCGGAGTTTATTAGATAATCGTGAGTATAATACGTATCAAGATAATTTATTTTCCTAAACCCTAATCCCACATTTTCTAACTCCAATGCCCATCTTCCTTCTTATCCGTCACGGTGAAAACGATTTTGTCAAACAAGGTCGGCTTGCCGGTCGTTTACCTGGTGTCCATCTGAATGAGAAGGGACTCGCTCAGGCTGCAGAAGTCGCCGAAAAATTGAAAGGTGCACCGGTAAAGGCAGTCTACAGCAGCCCGCTTGAACGTACTATGGAGACCGCGGAACCAATTGCACAGGCGCTTGATTTGGAAGTTTTCCCTCGGACAGGATTGCTCGAAGTCGATGTGGGTGAGTGGCAGAATAAGACACTTAAAGAGCTGCGCCGCCGGAAGTTATGGAGAGCAGTACAGACCTCTCCTTCACGTGTGCGCTTCCCGGGAGGCGAATCATTCGCTGAAGCCCAGCAGCGCATCTGCCAGGAGATTGAAGTGTTGGCGTTACGGCACTCTGAAAAGGAACTGGTTGTCTTTGTGACCCACTCGGATTTGATTAAACTGGCGGTAGCGTATTATATTGGCTTGCCGTTGGATATGTTCCAGCGCCTGCAAATCGCCCCTGCATCTATCTCGGCGCTTCAGGTCGGAGAAACAAGCAGCCGCCTATTGACTTTTAATTATGAGACTTCTTTTACACTCCTGGAAGATTGATTCTGGTATACTTTTTCTATAATGTCTCATTCAACAATTTGGTTACAAAATGCCGGATAGAGAAATAGATCTGCAGCCGGTCACACACATAACTACTGACGCTATTGGGCAACCCGGTCAAAGGGTGTTTTACCTACATGGGTGGCAGGACGAACGCACCGTAACCCTTATCGTAGAAAAAATCCAAATCCAATCCCTGGCAGTGGGTGTGGAGCAGTTCCTGGCAGAAATTCACGAGAAGTTTCCTGAATTAGAGGAAGCCTCCGCCGATTACGATGAGCATAAGATGCACATTATCCCGCCTGTGGATCCATTATTCCGGGTTGGTGAAATGGGATTGGGATACGATGCTGAACGCGATCTGGTAGTCTTAATCGCTCACGAATTGCTCGCCGAAGACCAGGAACCTGTGGAAGGGCATATTATGCGATTCTGGTGCACCCGCTCTCAAATCCGGGCTTTGTGCCGCTGGGGGATCGAAATTGCTGCACGGGGCAGACCGACCTGCCCTCAGTGCGGGAAACCCATGGAACCCGAAGGTCACTTCTGTCCTAAAAAGAATGGCGGTCATAAGCATTGAACCGGCGGAGATGAACTCCCCAGCTGTTGATCCATTAATAGTTATGCAGCAAGGTGAGATTACTCTTAAGGGCGAGTTTCTATGGGGCTCGAATTATACCTTCCTGGTGGATGTGGAATTGGGAGGTGAAGTGCTGCTGGCGGTGTATAAGCCCACGCGCGGTGAACACCGGTTGTGGGATTTTCCGGCAGCCAGCCTTGCCCGACGAGAGGTTGCAGCCTATCTGGTAAGCGAAACTCTGGAATGGAATTTTGTGCCTCTGACAGCCTACCGTGACAGTGCCCCTCTAGGACCCGGATCTCTGCAGCATTTTGTCGAACACGATCCGGATTACCATTATTTCAACTTCAGCACTGAAGACCTCCAGCGCCTGCTCCCGGTTGTCGTATTTGACCTGCTTATCAACAACGCTGACCGTAAAGGCAGCCACATCCTGCGTGATCCGGACGGTCACCTGTGGTTGATCGATCATGGATTATGTTTTCATGCGCAGGATAAACTGCGCACGGTAATTTGGGACTTTGTGGGTGAGACCATTCCAGATGATATATGTGAAAACCTTAAGCGATTTCACAAACAGCTATCCGGACGGCAATTCGATAGCTCGGAACTTGCGACCGGTCTGCTCCCTTATATCAATTCCGCCGAATTGAGGGCGCTCGCCCAGCGCGCGGCACAGCTTATCGGCGACGGTCGTTTACCTGCCCCTGATCCCAAACACCGGTCTTATCCCTGGCCGCAAATATAACCTCTCATCCAACCTCCCGCAGGTTTGATGCTGCCGAATATTTAGGTACGCTTATCTTTGGGGGCATCTAATGGAGTGGGCACATCGAAATCGGTGGAAGATATTACTAACTTGAAGTAAAATTAATCGCATTAAACAAAAAACCCCCGGGAGGCTCAATAATGTCTCACTACAACCTGGCACTGATGGGCTTTGGCAATGTCGGTAAAGCCCTGGCAAGATTGCTGCTCGAAAAACAAAATGAACTGCGCGATAATTACGGTCTAACTTTCACCGTCACAGGGATCGCTACTGGACGCCACGGTTTGTTAATCAATTCCGATGGTATCAACCTGGAGCGTGCTATAGATGAGGAAGATCTGACCTCAATGACCGCCTCTGTTTTCCCAGAAAACGCTTTTGAATTTATCCACCTGTGTAAAGCGGACGTGCTCTTCGAGAACACGCCGGTAAACTACCAGACCGGTCAACCGGCGGTGGAATACCTACGGATGGCTCTCAAAAACGGCATGCACGTAATTACCGCCAATAAAGGACCGGTAGTGCACGCTTACCACGAGCTGACGGCGCAGGCGGAATCGAAAGACTGTAAATTCTACTTCGAATCGGCGGTGATGGACGGGGCTCCAATCTTCTCTCTATTCAGGGAGACTTTACCGGCTGCAAATCTAATCTCGTTCCGAGGTGTGCTCAATTCGACCACCAATGTGATCCTGACCCGCATGGAGGCGGGAGATACCTTTGAGCAGGCGGTAGCTTATACGCAGGAAATCGGATTAGCGGAAACCGATCCCAGTGGGGATATCGACGGCTGGGATGCGGCTGTAAAGGTAGCCGCCCTGGTGACGGTGTTAATGGGCGTGCCGCTCAAGCCAGCCGATGTGGACAGAACCGGAATTCGAGGCATCACCTCTGAAGAGATTGCAGCAGCCCAAAAGCAGGACAATCGCTGGAAGCTGCTGTGTTCAGCCCGGCGGGATGGAGAACATATAGAAGCACATGTCGCCCCCGAGATGGTTGGACACGGTTCGCCATTTTACGCCATAGAGGGCTCCACCAGCATTGTACAGTTTGAAACCGACACGCTTCCTCAGCTTTCGATCACCGAGGGGGATCCGGGTCCGGAGACAACCGCTTATGGATTGCTGGCTGATTTTGTAAATGCGGTAAAGGAATAATCGGTATAGACTATTATCAACCACAGCAAGAGCCCATACGTCTATTAATCTGCTATACTATTGGAACAGCGAAGGAGTGAAACTTGGCTCGTGTTGAAGCAAGGGCGTAAGTATTATAGCAAGCTTACAAGACTCTTTCACACGAAGGACAACCGGCGATCCTCCGAAAGCTTTTAATAGATGAAAACATGACCCAAAAGTGTACAACGACGCATTATTATGCGTCTGTTTAAATTGGGATAGAATCAAGACCTAGGGGAGCTAAGAAACTTCAAGGGGAGGATGCATACAGATTAAGAGTAGGAAATTATCATGTTATTATTTTTGTCGTTGATGGCATCTAATTGCCTGATTGGGTATTTGAGCTGGAATCAATTTATATTAATTAGTTGAGTATCACAAAATAGCGATGGCAGTACCACCCTCAGGTTTAAAAGAAATAACCCACCTTGTATTTGAAAAACCTGTCGTCTGGCTTCACGGAGAACCTGGTGATGAGATTGCTGTAAATTGGGCGACCATATCGCTAGATGGATTGAAGCCCGGGGATTTGCTGATCATACAGGCGGTTGATTTGATGGGTGATACACCAACGGCTGCAAAGGAACGCGGTGCTGTTGCTGTGCTTGTCCTGGGAGAGACGGTTTCAATTCCTATACAGTCCCCGGATGATTTCCCCCTTTTGCATGCTCCAGGCGCAGCAGACCTGCGTATGGTCCAACGCCGTATGCTGGAAGCCATTGTCCACCAGCGGGCGGTGCTGATGGAGCGCGGGGTGCGCATGCATACCCAATTCTCGCAGCTTATCGCCGAGGGGAACGGTCTACCAGGATTAGCTCACGCCATAGCGGACATCTCCGGTTGTGGGGTGTTGGTGCAGGATAAACGCGGCCGCATCCTTACCGATTTGCCCTCTGCCTCAATGGTAGGGATTTGGGATGTTGTATTAGAGCAGCTTAGCTCCCTGAACAGCCTTCCGGGTGCGCTTTTAGACCGCAAGCGAACCGGGATTCAAACCGGGCTTGTGACTCAAGAAATTCCCGGGAATCTGGCGCGTCTGGTAAGCCCGATTACGGTAAGTTCGATCGTACGCGGATATCTATCACTTGTTGGTTTGAAGGGTGAATTTGATGCGTTGGATCATCTGGTGGTCGAACAGGGGGCGCTTGTTTGTGCGATTGAGATGTCGCGCAAAAAAGCAATCCGTGAGACTGAAAAGCGCCTCAAAGGTGACCTGCTCGCCGCGCTGCTGCAGGAGACCCTCTCTCCACGGGATGCCGAGCTTTGGGTGCAGACAATGGGACTTGATGTTGAACAGGCTCATATAGCGTTACGTTTCATCTGGGATGGCGAGAATCCACCTTCAAGACGCCGCCTCGAGACGATAGTCAACGGTGAGGTGACGCGCAAGAAGCTCAAAGTGATCCTCAATCCATTAGGTCTGGAGGTTATCTGCTTCTGCCAGGTGCCGCCTCAGGTAAGCCGTGCTGAACCGGCGCTATCGTTAGGCATGGCGGTAATTGAGCAGGCTAAAACCGAATATCCTGACACGCCCGTACGGTGCGGTGTTGGTACTACGGCGCTAGAATTAAGTGAGTGGCGTGATTCTTTCCGGCAGGCAGGTCAGGCATTGGCTATGGCGCGACGCTTTAGCGGGCGTAAACCGCTTTACTTCCCCGATTTATCCGTATACCGCCTGTTATTGCAGATCGAGCATAATCCGGAATTGATCACTTTTCAAGAAGAGACTTTAGGACCTTTATCATCCCATGAGAACTGCGCCGAGATGACCCACACTTTGGAAGCCTATTTTGAACACAACGGCAACATTTCTCGGACTGCGGAGGCGCTTTTTATCCATCGAAACACCCTGATCTACAGGATGGAGCGAATCACCTCAATTATAAATCTAGATTTGGATAATCCTGAAAATCGCCTGGCAGTTCAACTGGCGCTGCATATTTTCCGCATGAAAGGTCATTGTTAAGGTTTTCCAGTATTCCGTCATTTGGTCAGGTTGCACATAAAAAAGGCATAAATTTTGGTTAAATTGCCGGTGGACAAACGCCTGTTAGGTGTGTACACTTACCTCAGATTGAAATAGGAAATATCAAAGTGACTTTATACTTAATCATCATTATTCTGGTCAGCCTTCTGGTTCTCATTTTAGGGATTGAGAACCCGCAACGCGATTGGGCAGCCAGAGCCGTGAGGAGTAAGTAAGTCGGGTTTAGTAAAAAAAAGTGAAGGAAAGTAAAGGGCTGCCCAATCGGGCAGCCTTTCTTTGTTAACGGAAGAATTATTACTACATATCATAATGTAGGAGTGATTAACAAAAATGCGCTCAGATAAGATCAAAAAGGGCTTCGAACGTGCACCCCACCGCGCCCTGTTGAAAGCGACAGGAGTCACAGACGAGGATTTCAAGCGACCTTTTATCGCGATCGTCAACTCCTACGTGGACATCGTCCCAGGTCATGTTCATTTGCAAAAGTTTGGACAGATCGTCAAGCAAGCCGTACGAGAGGCGGGCGGAGTGCCATTTGAATTCAACACCATTGGGGTAGATGATGGCATCGCGATGGGGCATGCCGGGATGAAATACAGCCTGCCATCGCGTGAGTTGATCGCCGACAGTGTGGAAACTATGATTGAGGCCCACCAGTTCGATGGCATGGTCTGTATACCGAACTGCGACAAGATTGTCCCTGGAATGATCATGGCAGCCCTGCGAGTGGATATACCTGCAATATTCGTCTCAGGTGGGCCAATGGCGGCTGGAAAAACGCCCGGAGGCGAAACGATCGATCTGGTCACGGTTTTCGAGGGTGTAGGTGCTTACAAGGCAGGAAAGATCGACCAGGCGCGCTTAAAAGAACTGGAAGATTACGCCTGCCCAGGATGTGGTTCCTGTTCCGGTTTATTCACAGCCAACTCGATGAATTGCCTGCTGGAAGTCCTCGGATTGGCGCTGCCCTTTAACGGCACTGCTTTAGCATTAAGCCGCACAAGGGAAGAATTGGCGCAGCGCGCTGGGGGGCTTGTTCTGAAACTTGTAGAAATGGACCTGACACCTGGCGATATCGTTACCGCAGGTGCGATTGATGATGCTTTTGCCCTCGATATGGCTATGGGCGGCAGCACGAACACCGTCCTGCACACCCTGGCATTTGCACACGAGGCAGGGATTAATTATTCCTTGGATCGAATAAACCAGGTTGCAGATCGGATTCCGTATTTATGTAAAGTAAGCCCCTCCGGACCGTGGCACATGCAGGATGTCCACCGAGCGGGTGGGGTACCTGCGATCCTGAATCAAATCGAGCGTGTGGAAAACTCCTTACATTTAGATCGCCCAACCGTGAGCGGGAGCACACTACGGGAATCGATCGTTGGTTGCTCAATCCAGGATCCGGAAATCATCCGTTCCCTGGAATCGCCGCACAGCCATACCGGTGGCTTGGCGATTTTATTCGGCAACCTGGCTCCGGATGGTGCGGTCATCAAGGCTGGCGGCGTGACTGCGAGTATGCGCAGTTTTTCCGGTCCGGCACGTATCTTTGATGGTCAGGATGAGGCCATGGCTGGAATTCTCAATGGTGAGGTACAACCCGGCGAGGTGGTCGTGGTGCGCTACGAAGGGCCTCGCGGTGGTCCCGGGATGCAGGAAATGCTGTCGCCTACTTCTGCCATCATGGGCATGGGAATGGGGGAGCAGGTGGCGTTGATCACCGATGG
>JAUWPO010000096.1 GCA_030611505.1 Chloroflexota bacterium | reverse complement strand
TGTATGTCCATACGGCGTAAATTGAAAAGAGGCTGAAGATTAGACCGCCAATGGCTGCCAGGATGAGTAATACTCCGCTGATGCGATAAAATGCTGTTTTCATGATGTGTTGCCCTCCACTGTATTGTGTTTCCTAGTCGATTGATTGTACCACTTTAGATGTGTCTACGTTAGTGAATTAATCGCGCAGATTAGCGGATTCTCTGTCGCGAAACCTCCCGCGGGTTACTTTTGACCAATGGCAGGGAAGAGATGTTCTGTCCTGGGCGATTTGTCTATCGATGTAATATGGAACCCGCGGGATGTATGGAAAGCGAAACCTCCCGCGGGTTACTTTTGATCAATGGCGGTGAAGTGATGTCCTATCATGAGGGATTTGTCTATCGAAATAATATGAAACCCGCGGGAGATTAGTAAGGCGGGGAAGTGATGTCCTATCCTGAGTGATTTGTCTATCGATGTAATATGGAACCCGCGGGAGGTTAGTTTATAATGTTGAACTGTAAGTCACACAGGATTGTATATCATTTATAGTGTTGTTGTACTCATTTAAAATAAAGTAATATTGGGATTGGAATGAAATCTTCCGGACTTTCCCGCGCGCCAAAAACAACTATCAAACCCACCCTTTGGTCTCCCCTTAAAGATTTCATCCTGGACCCTCTCGCATTCATAGGTCAACGCCTGGTTTTCGGTTTCCTGGTGCTGCTGTTTATCATCTTCCTATCCTATCTGGGTTTGGATATGGCGAGCGGCACCGATTTCTCCTCCGCTTTCAGAACCGCCATACCTGACACCATCGCATATGTCGAACGCCTGCTCCACGGCGATATGGGTATGACCACTGCCGGCAGTATAACTATGATTCCACGACCGGTCACTGAGGTGATCCGGGAGCTGCTGCCCCGCAGCCTTGCCTTACTGGGCTCATCTCTCCTGTTTGCTTCCCTGGTCGGCATCACACTGGGCATAAGGGCAGCTCTCAGCCGGTCTCAACGTTCTTTAGGAATCCTGATCCTTACGACTATCGGAATCTCCATCCCCAGCTTCTTCGCCGCTTTCCTGCTGCAATGGGCGGTCATATCTATGACCCGCAAGCTGGGACATCACATCCTCCCCGTAGGAGGCTTCGGTTGGGATGCCCACATCATTCTGCCCATGCTTGTTCTCGCTGCCCGCCCTATCGCCCAGATCACCCGCATGACCTTTGTTGCCATCCGACAGGTCATGAGCCAGGACTACGTGCGCACTGCCTACAGCAAAGGTGTCCACCGCTACCAAATCATGGCTGTCCATATTATGCGCAATTCCGCCATTCCTATCCTCACCACTATCGGTGTTTCACTGCGCTTTGCCCTGAGCAGCCTCCCGGTGGTTGAGCTCTACTTCGGATGGTTTGGAGTGGGCGTCGCCCTGCTTAAAGGCATTGCCCAGCAGGACACCAATCTGGTCATCGGTCTCACTCTCTGCCTGGGGATAGTTTTCATTCTGGTTAACCTGCTTCTGGAACTAAGCTATCGTTTCATCGACCCGCGCTTATTGGGTAAACCCGAACATATCTCCTCCAGCGGACGGGGTAATCTCCTGGAAGCTCTCAAGAGCGCCTGGGTTGGTCTGCTTGACCTGTTGAAGGATAATCCTATCACCAACCTGTTCAAACGCCGCCAACCCCAGCATGAGACCCATTACAACATCGCTGAATTAAAACCAGACCAGGCGTCTGAAGCCCCTGCCGCATCTCGCAGCATGCGCGGCGCCTGGTTAGCCGTCCTCAGGAATTTGCCCCTGATTGTCGGGGGAATGATGGTCGCCGCTCTTCTGGCAATTGTCGTCTTTGGTCCAGTTCTGGCTCCCAACAACCCATACCACACCCAGGGTTTGGTCAAGATCGACGGGCAGCTCATGCCCCCTCCTTTCGCTCCTAACGAAACTTATCCTTGGGGAACGGATGCCCTGGGGCGCGGCATCATGAGTCTCATTCTGGCTGGCGCCCAACAAACCCTCACCCTGGCTTTGCTCGCAGTCTCAGCCCGTCTCCTGATCGGTTTTGTGTTAGGCGCTGTCGCCGGCTGGACCAACGGCAGCTTGCTCGACCGTTCTATCGTCGGTCTGGCTGAAGTCCTCTCTGCTTTCCCCACCCTCTTGTTGACCATGATCCTGATCCTGGCTATAGGTATCCGCCAGGGTATGCAATCATTCGTGATTGCTTTGTGTTTGGTCGGCTGGGGCGAAATTATGCTGTTCGTCCGTAGTGAAGTGATTACCATCCGCCCCAAGCTCTTCATTGAAAGCGCTGTCGCCGCAGGCGCCCGCTCCCTGCGAATCATCACTCGCCATGTACTGCCGAACACATTCTCCCCTCTGATCTCCATAGCCGCTTTAGAGACGGGCGCCGTGCTCATGTTGCTCGGCGAATTGGGCTTCATCAGTATTTTCATTGGCGGCGGCTCTATGATTGATCTGCCGACCACAAAAATGCTTTATTCCGACGTTCCCGAGTGGGGAGCACTTCTGAGCAACATCCGCATACTTGCGCGCGGCTATCCCTGGACCGGATATTACGTCATGATGGCTTTCTTCGTGGCAATCCTGAGCTTCAACTTATTTGGAGAAGGTATCCGGCGTTTGGTTGAAGAAGGTAACCCACTGCTCAACTGTATCATTAACCGTTACACCGTGCTACTGATATTAGTAGGCGTGTTGGGTTACAACTGGGTGAGCGTTAACAGCGGCGCCATGCCGTTCTATCGTCAGCAAGCTAGTGAATTTGACGGGCAGCGTGCGCTGTACCACGCCTCAATCCTTTCAGACCCGTCTATGTACGGCCGCGCCTTGGGCTCTCCGGGCATAGACTTGGCCGCCTTATATACCGCTATTGAATTTGAGGAATTGGGTTTACAAACCGCCGGTGAAGGCCTATCTTTCTTCCAGGAGCGTTCTCGCTCTTTTGAAAAACTGGACTCAGGACCAATCTTTTTGATCGAAGATGGTGGAGCGCAACCGGTTTACGGTATGGACTACGCTGCCTATCCGGGTCGCAACATGACTGCAGGGGAAGCGAGAGCTCCAGTGCGCTTCATTGGCCTGGGGAAAATAGTATCCAGCCAAACTGGGGGTTTCCGTACTAGCTATGCGGGGCTGCGGCGCGCCGACTTTTCAGGAGAAATCTTGCTGACATTTTCAGATCGCGAGGCTTGGATTCTGGCAAATGTTCCAAAAGATGGACTACTTGTGGTGACCGACAATCCTGATTTATTGGGTCGCAGATTTACCCTCTCGGGTCGTACGGGAGGGTGGATGGATTTCTATACTGGTGAAACTACTGATGATGATGACCCATACATGTGGATATCAGAGCAAATGGCAGAACGCCTAATGGTAGGATCAGACTACACTGTATCCGATTTACGTAAGATCAGCGATGAACTAGCTTTGGAAGAGGTGTTTGAATTACCATTAGAGACGAAAGTAAACATGAAAATAGACGGGACACTGGTAGAAAAATCTACGGTTAAGAATGTCATTGGTCTAATTCCTGGAACGTATGGTTATGAGAATTGCGTAGACTGTCTAGACCAGCAATTGGTTGTTGTTATGGCCCAGTATGATAGCCCACCGATTGGTCCTGAAGGTGTATATCCGGCAGCAAATGACAACGCAAGCGCTGTAGCCGTGATGCTGGAAGCCATCCGGGTTCTGCAGGAAACTGATTACCAGCCATACCGGTCATTCCTCTTTGTGGCTTACAGCGGGGAAGGTCTGGACGGAGGAGAGCCAGTCATTGACCCGGACGTGAACAAATTCCTGCAAGCCAGAACGGGTTTCTCTAACTTTAAGCTTGAAGCAATTGTCAAGTTACGAGGTCTGGGGGGAGGATCAGGCGATGGGCTGGAGGTCTCAGCAGGGGGCAGCTTGCGCCTGGCGCAGCTATTTGAGAGATCGACCAAGCTTATGGGCACGGATGTCGTACGGTCGGATGAGGCCATCGATATCAGCGTTATTTACACCGATGGTAGTGCTCCCAGCCAGAGCGGACAGGAAGCCCCCGTGGTTCGTCTCTTTTGGGAAGGTTGGGAAGAGCATTCGCGCTTACCCTCAGATTCCCTGGAAAATATTTCGGCAGAGAACCTCGAAAAGGCAGGCCGCGCCCTGGCTCTATCCCTCATGATCATGGGGCGTGAGACACAGTATTAGCGGCTATTGGCGCAGATCAGCGGATTATCTTGGTTATATGTGACGAATGATAGGGGGGTGATTTTCTATCATGGAACATTGAATTCAAATCGGAATGTTCCATCCTCTAAAGTTTCGACTTTCGATGTTTTTCCGATCAATTGGTACCAGGTGTTGCCCGGTTTGTATGCATACACAGTCCCATCAGGGAAAGTTAAGTCCAGCGGGGCATTGTTATCCGAACGCTTCCAATGAAGGTGATACTTCAATCCATCTCGAAAGGCATAAGCCTCGCCATTCCCGGTAAACCTGACATTAAATAATTCGCCTTTCCCTGCCTGAGTTTGGTAAGCGAATTTGTGCGGCAGCAGCATTACGACCACATTATCAGCAGATATTTGTTCACCGGTAAGTTGGTCAATTAAAGGTTCTAGTTGTTCCTCTCCTGGAAGAGCTTCGATTGCGTCTTGAGACCTCAGATACTTCTTGCTGATTGAATCATAATCCCAGGAGCTGTAGGCGCTGTATGAGATGCGCACAAAGATATGTTCAGCAGATTCCCCGTACACAGGCGGAGTTGGATCAAATCGCATTTCATCCAATTCCTGTCTATCATTTGGGATACCGTTTTCATCAGCGTATTTAGTTAGCCCTTCTGTGTCGACCACCAGGTGGTTATATCCTTCTGGATCAATGCGGCATAGAGGAGGACAAATTCCATACTTCTCTACCACTAAGCGGTCTGCGAAACTACTTCGATTTAGATGTTGGTAGATACGCCAGTCAGCCAAACCGAATACGAAGATCGTTTTGTAGGTTTTGATGATGTCCCCGTCGAACAAACGCGCCGAACGAATGGGACCAACTTGTTCGGCATCATTCCCGTAGAAGATAGCAGTCAAACGCGTAACACCGTTATTCTGATAGTAATCGTAGACGATATCGGCAAGTGAGATGCCCCAGGGGGGGCGTTGTCCGCGCGGGAAAATCTGGACTTTGACGGCAATTGGACGCCGGTCAAGGAGAGTTGGATCATCAACTGTTAATCCTGTGAGGGGATTAATATTCTCGGGAGTGTTTTCTGCGGTGTTTTTGTGTATTTGATTCGCAGTTGGGGACGGAATAGGTGTGCTGGTAGGAGGCATTTCCGTCAGAGTGGGGGTAACTGAAAGCTGGGTCGCAGTGTCCCTGGGTGTAATCTGCGGTGCTGAGTTCTCACTGACCGTTCCAACAGAAGGTGGGTTAGTAGTGCAGGCGGCGATAAAGAGAAAAAATAAAGCGATCAATATCGATGTTCTAAGCATTATGGATCCACTCTACCTGCACTTTGCTCATTCAGAGGAAATCAAGGAATCGCGAATTGGAATCGGGTTGCTCCGTCCTCTTGAGTTTCCATTGTTGAGGATTCTCCAATTACCTGGTACCAGGTGTTGCCTGGTTTGTACGCATAAGGAGTGCCATCAGGAAAAGCCAGGTACAGCACAGAGGCGCTCTCAGGTCGATTCCATTGCAGTTCGAATTTTTGTCCATCTCGGAATGCGATCGCATCCCCAGTTCCTTCGAGTTTAATTTCGACTATTTCTGATTTTCCAGGTTTTGATCCTGCTACGAATTTATGCGCCGCGAACAGGATAACTACATTATCAGCCGCAATCTGCTGGTTTGTAAGCTGGTCGGTAAGGGCATCATAACCTTGGGAAGCGAAATCCTGGCTTTCCTGGATATCTTGAAATCGCAGATAGCGTCCGCTGCCAGGGTCGAAATCCCAGCGATTGTAGGAACTAACCGAATAACGGACGAAAATTTGTTCGCCGGTGCTCCCGCCTCCCGGAGTGATTGAATTGAAAGTCATCCCATCCAGGTCTTGGCGGTCATTGGGGATGCCTTTCTGGGTGGCATATTCCGACAGTTGTGTGGTATTCGTCATGAGAATGTTATAACCATTTGGATCGACACGGCATAGGGGAGGGCAATTCCCGTATCCTTCAACGACCAGGCGGTCGTAATATGGAGCATTGTAGAGCCTGCTGAGAATTCGTGAGTCTGCTCCGCCGAAGACAAAGATTGACTTATACATATTGATTAACTGACCGTCTAACAAACGCGCTGAGCGGATCGGACCGACTTGTTCAGCATCAGTACCAAGAAAAATGGTGTGAAAGCGTGTCAAACCGTTGTTTTGATAATAATCATATACAATATCAGCCAACGCAACTCCCCAAGGTGGTCGTTGGCCACGTGGAAAGATCTGCACTTTTACCGCCAGTGGTCTTCGCTCAAGTAGAGCCGGGTTGCTCACCTTCTGACCGGTCAGGGGATTGATATCTGCCGGAAAATTTTCCGGTCCATAGACTTCCGGGACATCTGTAGCAGCGGGCAATGGTGGTTCTGTTGGAGGAGGCAGCGTGTCCGTAGGTGGAATTGGGTTGGGTGTGTCTGTCGGTGCGGTTAGTTCACTCTCATTCACTGTAGCTGTTATGGGATCCTGGTTTCGACCGGGCATATTGCATGCGCCCAGAAGTATGACCAAAATTAAAAGTAAAGTTAGACGTTTTGTCATAATATTATCTCCGTAACCTGCTTTAGGGATAGTCCAAACGCTAATCATACCGCAGATGAGGGACTTTGCCAATTCATGTAAACAAGAAAAGGTGCGCCGGTTTATCTCTTAACACTTAAGTTTTCTGGTCGGTAATTTGTATCTCTTTCTTGCGTTTTGACCAAAAAAACCTATAATCTATACTTATGCAGAAGGTAAAGGAAACCGTCAACTCCCATCCTTTTCCATTGAAGTGGTTAATTCCGTTTGTAGTTGGACTTTTTTTTGTGGGTTGGCTTTTCAACACTCCAGAAGGATTGTTGGGAAAAGCAGACGCGATTGGGTACGCAGTCTGCCACCGCATTGATACCCGTTCGTTCCACCTCGGTGACCATCAAATGCCGTTATGTGCCCGCTGTTCGGGTATGTATCTTGGCGCTGTACTCGGATTTACTTATCAGGCGATAATAAGTCGTCGCAAAGCGGGAGCACCTCCCTGGCGTGTAATGGTCTTACTCGGTTTTTTTGTGCTAGCTTTTATCCTTGATGGCGCTAATTCCTTCTTTTCCTTTTTTCCAAGCGAGATTTCGCTTTACGAACCTCGAAATTGGATCAGGCTGTTGACGGGCACAGGAATGGGAATCGTCATTGCGACCGCCATTTTCCCTTCATTTAACCAGACTGTTTGGTCAGATTGGGATGGTGATCCGTCGCTGCCAGGGATTCGCTCACTGGCTGTTCTGGTTGTTTGTGCACTGATATTGGATTTAGTGGTCCTGACTGAAAACCCATTCGTCCTGTACCCGCTTGCTTTGATCAGCGCCGTTGGTGTGGTCTTTTTACTGACAATCATTTATACTATGGTAGTGTTGATGGTCTTTCGATCTGAAAACCGGTATATATCAGTAAGTCAATTGCTCTTTCCGATAATCGCTGGTTTTGGACTGGCTTTAGTGCAGATTGCCCTGCTGGATTTTATGCGTTATCTCGTTACGGGGACCTGGGAAGGGTTCCATTTGGGATAATCATATTAAATAATGAAATAGGAGGTATCTATGGAATTAGTAGCTGGTGTTTTTTCCGCGTTTGGACTTTCAGCAAGCGCGGGTTTAAATGCTTACATTCCCCTTCTCGTGGTGGCGCTTCTGGCGCGTTATACCGATCTTCTGAAACTTAATCCACCCTGGGACACATTATCATCCCCTTGGGTGATCGGTCTTCTGATCATATTGTTGTTGATAGAGTTTATTGCCGACAAGGCGCCGGCTGTAAACCACGCCAACGATATTATTCAGACCTTTGTACGTCCCGTGGCAGGCGCAATCTTGTTCGCTGCCAGCGCTCAGGTTCTCACCGATGTCCATCCGGTGCTTTCCATGATTTCTGGGGTGCTTGTAGCCGGCGGGGTGCATACGGTTAAGTCGGTCGCGATCCGTCCTGTAGTGACTGCCACTACAGGTGGGGCAGGGAATGTGCCGGTAAGCATTTTGGAGGATGCCATCTCTACGATTACATCCCTCCTCGCCATCCTGATACCGATTATTATGGGTTTGATTCTCCTCGGTATCACAATTTGGATAGGACGAATATTCTGGAAGAGATCCAAAAACCTTCAAAGTATTAATTAGCTATCAGAGACAGGAGAAAATATGATGTCAAGTCAAGAGCTGCCTGGCGGTGTCCCACAAGCAGTTTCAAACAGCGGCATGGCAATAGTAAGTCTGATTTTCGGGATTCTAGGGTTGACCTTTTTCCCGCTTATCGGCAGCATCGTAGCTTTGATAACCGGCTATTCTGCCAGAAACGAGATTAAGAAAAGCATGGGTACCGTGGGTGGCGACGGTATGGCCACGGCAGGTATTGTCATGGGTTGGGTTGGAATTGGACTGGCGTTAATTGGATGTTGTGTATTTGGATTCATCCTCACGATTCCCGCATGTTTGATTCCGTTTGGCATATTTTCTGAAGGCTCGTGGTCGCTGCTACCCGTTATAATAAGTGCCATCGTCTGAACTTTATTAATTATTAGCTTTCATAGAAATATAATTTGGAGGAGAAAATGACTGAAGAGTTGGGAACGTCGAATTCATAC